>JAILKE010000063.1 GCA_024694125.1 Bacteroidales bacterium | reverse complement strand
TGGGGGTATTGTTAATGCTCTTTGGATAACAGAATTAGGGAAGTCACATGATTCCCGTTAGATTTTGGTTGCAAAGTTAGGGAAATAAATTCAAAGAGACGAACAAAATTGTAACATCTTTACTACACATAAGTAACAAATGTGAAGTTCGAGCTAAAAATGGTGCAAAATATTTGCAATTTTGTAACATTTTATGTAACTTTGCCCCGATAAGCACGAATCAAATTTACAAATTCTTATTATTGTAACATTTTTCTACCCAAAACCTTAGTCTTTTTTCATTATGAAAAGATACATCCTTCTGTTGACCCTAATTGCATGGTTCAGTCAATCGCTGCACGCGCAGGCTCCCCGTCTGTACAGTACGGGAGAGGGACTGATCAGCACCCGCATCGAACAAATCAAGTTCGACAAGGACGGTTTCCTCTGGGTAACGACCGACCAAGGTCTGTGCCGATACGAGGGACAGACCTTCGTCACCTACAAGCGACAGGAGGGCAACCCCTACGCCCTGCAGGAGAACCACGTGACCAGCCTCTACGAGGACTACAATGGGATGCACTGGATATGTGCCTCCGATGGCCTCTATTACCTGTGCCGCACCGAGAACAGTCTGACCCGGTACGTACTGGACAGTGCACAGATGTGGATCAGCACCTCCGAGGCCCGTCCCCACCCCATTCAGGAACACACACTGCTGGTCGGTTCGTACGGTATGGGCGTGTTCGTGTTCGATACCGAGCAACGTACCGTGAACCGTCCTGCCACGGACCAACTGCGTTCATTGCTGCACAGGCACAACTGCCAGCACATCTGGGTCGATAGGCACAATAGGTTGTGGGTCTTTCCGCCCAACGGCATAGAGTGCATCGACCTCAAACTGATGCAGGCCATCGAACTGCCCGAACTCAAGGACTACAATGCCGAGATAGTGGTGCAAGCCATGGTAGAAGACAGTCACAACGACCGCCTCTACCTGGCTACGCTCAGTGACGGTCTGCTCGAGTGCGACCTATCGACCCTGCGCATACGCCAGACGGACATACCCGAACTCAAGAACCTCAACATGAAGGCACTCTGCCTCAGCCCCGAAGGAGACCTGCTGCTCGGTACCGAGAACCAGGGTCTGTGGCGCCTGCGTCAAGGCAAGACACTGGAGCACATCACCGTCGATGATTGCCCCGTTGACCTGGACCGCGTCAAGGTTCACAGCATTGCCTACGATGACCAGCAGAACCTCTGGTTGGGCATCTACCAACAGGGCCTGCTGCTCATCCCGAGCCAGAAGCAACTGTTCAGCTGCCACCCCATACGCACCAACGGCAACCAGCACAACCTGGGCAGTGTATCGTCATTTGCAGCACTGAGCGACGGCAGCCGCCTCTATGGACTGGATGGCGCAGGACTGATGTGCGAATATCCGTCAGGCAAAACCCTGCACCTCGATGCCCACAACAGCCCGCTCATCACCAATGCAGTGCTCTCATTGGCATCGACCCAATACAATACCGCCTATGTCGGCACATTCAACTACGGCATATATATATTCGACGGCAAGAGCCTGCGCCGCGACCCACACCTGCAGTTGTTGGACAAACAGAGCATCATGACCATGGTCTATGACAGCCTAACCTACAACCTCTACATAGGTACCAACGGCGACGGCATCTATTCGTACCAGACACAGACACACCAGCTAACCCGCCTGTCGGGCGAGTATCATCTGCTGTGGATCGTCTCGTTGGCGCTGGACAAGCGGCACAGGTTGTGGGCAAGCACCGAGGGATCCATGGTCTGCTTCGACATGGAGAACGGCACCCGCATCGTACCCAAGTTCCGCCAGGCCATCAGGGCATACGCCTACCAGGAGGACCCCAATGGCTGCATCTGGATAGCCTCCAATCAGGGACTGCTCAACTACATCCCCGGCATGGACAGCCTGCGACAGGTGTGCGTCGATGGAGTGCCGCTCAAGGATGACTACGCCGCCCTGCTGCGCAGCTCCGACGGCAAGATATGGTTCACCTCCAATCAGGGACTGCACTGCTACGACCCAGGCAAGCGGGTATTGATCCACTACAACGACACAGAGATAGCCTCGGTCGGCACGTTCAGTTACCGTTCTGCCACCATGTGGCCCGATGGCACGCTCTCCTTCGGCGGCGACAACGGAGCACTGGAGTTCAGCGCTGATGCCGTGTCCGCCTACCAACGTCCATTGCCCCCCATACAGTTCACTCGGCTGTGGGTCAACAATAAGACGACCGACTATGACCCGAACCTGCCTGCAGACGAGAATATCCTGGACCAATCGCTGTGGAAAGCCTCGCGCATCCATCTGCCAGCCACGTCCAACAATGTCTCGCTCTCCTTTGCCGTGCGCGAGTTCTCCAATCCATTGGGCATACGCTACAGCTACTACCTGGAGGGATATGACAAGGACTGGCACGAAGTGCTGGGCCAGGAGAACACCGCCGTTTACTCTACCCTGCCCTGGGGCAACTATACCCTGCACGTCAAGGCTACGATGATACAGGGCAATGGCTCGGCCCAGACCCAGTCCAACCAGATAGAGATACACATCGATGCTCCGTGGTATGCCTCCTGGTGGGCGATACTGATATACACCGCACTCACACTGATCATCGTCGTGGCTATAATCAATTTCCTGAGGGCACGCGCACACCAGCGCAGGCTCATCCGTCGAGCAGAACACAACCGACAGATCAAGGAGGCCAAGCTCCGCATGTTCACACTGGTCAGCCACGAGATCAAGACCCCACTCACACTGATCATCTCGCCGCTGCGCCGCCTCATACAGCGCAACAACGACAATGCTACCCAGTCAGTCTATGAAATGATGTACCGCAGTTCGCTGCGCATACTGATGCTCATCACGCAGCAGATGGACATACGCAAGATAGACAATGGACAGATGCACCTGCACGTACGCGAGGTCCAACTGCGCAGTTTCCTGAGCGACATCATGCTCTTCTTCAGCAACAATGCATTGAGCCGCAAGATAGACTTCCGACTGCTCCTGCCCGACGACGAACCGGAGGTGACACTATGCTTCGACCCGGACCAGTTGGACAAGGTCTTCTTCAACCTCCTATCCAATGCCTTCAAGTACGTCAACGACACGGGACAGGTCCTGATCAAAGTCTTCCCCGACCACCAGCAACGGCAGGTGCGCATCGATATCTACAACAGTGGTTCCCGTCTGGACAGCGACGACAGCGAGATGCTCTTTGCCCGCTTTGGCCGTGACGGAAGCGAGTCGCTCGGATTGAGTTTGGCCAATGACCTGACCGAACTGCACCACGGTCACCTCACTGCCAGCAACACCAATGAAGGTGTCACCTTCAGCGTCACCCTCCTGATGGGCGACAGCCACTTCACGGCCGAGGAGAAGAAAGCCATCAAACGTGCCCCTCAGTCGGAACAGGAGCAACTGGAACTGGAGGCGCGTGCCATACGCGAGGACGGCAGCAAGGAGACTCCCGACGGCAAGGAACTGATCGAGATGCTCAGCGAGGAACTCTACGAAAAACAGCGTATGCGCGAACGTCGCTCCCAACTGAACCTCAACATCGACGAGAAACCGCTTACCTCGGCAGACGAGAAACTGCTCAACCGTGTAGCCGAGTGCATCAACAAGAATATCTCCGATGCAGACTTCAATGTCGAGGACCTGGCACAACAGGTAGGCATCAGCCGCATCCACCTCAACCGCAAACTGAAGGAGTTGATCGATACCACTCCATCTACGCTCATCAAGAACACCCGACTCAAGCAGGGCGCCTTCCTGCTCATCCAGAGCAATGTCTCTATCGCCGAAGTGGCATACTCCGTGGGCTTCAACAGTCCCGCCTACTTCTCGGCCAACTTCACGGCTTACTTCAAGATGACTCCAAAGGAGTTCGTCAATACTTATACGGAGGACAGAGACAACCCCGAACTGCTGAAACTGCTGGAGTAAATGAAGGACTCTACCAAAATGAAGGACTCTCCCCAACCCTCCCTAAGAGGGAGGGAGAATAAAAAATACAATATACTGGACGAAAAGAGAATTAATAGATGCTATAGATGCTATAAAAACTATAGAAGCTATAGATGCTATTGAAACTATAGAAGCTATAGATGCTATTGAAACTATAGATGCTATTGAAACTATAGAAACTATAGAAAACAATAAAGCCACAGGCGACGGCCTGTGGCTTTATTGTTTATAGATAGTCAGTAGATTTACTTAACGCGGAGACCAGCAGCATTGAAGGTACCCTTGGCAGTCTCGATGTAGAGACGACCGTTGATCATAACCTTGCGAGCAGCTGCAGACTTCTTGGCCTCAGACTTGAGATCGTTGATACCAGACTTGCCAGCATACTTGAACTCGATAGAAGAGATCTTGATGTTGCCAGTGCCAGAGTACTTCTGGAAGGTGTGATAGCCACCACCTACGACAGAGAACTTAATGACATTGCCATCTGGGTTGAGAACCAGATCCTCGCCACCATAGTTAGTGCCATCGAGGTTGACATAGCACTGATGCTCAGCAGTAATAGAATCGTTACCATTTACATCCTTATTCTGCTCCTTGGTGAGATCCTTGCAAGAGTTCTTAGAGCAAGTAACAGTGATGTCGATAGAATCTCCGTCAGCGACATAGAAGGTGATGTTGGTGTTGCTCATCTGGAGATAAACCTCCTGACCAGCAGGAGCCTGATACTTAGAGTTATCGGCATCTGCAGTGGCAATATAGCCGAAGGTTGGATTCTTCACGAAGAAGTAAGCCTTGTCAGCCGAAACAGCAGCATCCTCGCTGGTATAAACAGTTCCGTCGGTAGAAGCAGCAGTTGCCTCAGCATCAACAATAGCAGTACCGCTTACTGAGATAGTCTGATCCGAAGTAATAGCTGTGAGCACATAAACATCAGTTGAAGTAGATGCCGTTGTGAAGGTAGCATACTCGCCATTGGTAATCTGCGAGTAAGCAGTTACAGTAGCAGACTCGGTCAGAGTAGTACCATTACCCTCGACAGCGTCAGCGCCATTGACAGAGTAGAAGTTCTTGGCACCCTCGTATGGAGAGGTTACAGTGAAGGTACCGCCATCAGAAGTAATAGCTGGAGCATCAAAGGAGAAGGAAACATTAGCTTCATTATCTGCATTAAGGATTTTAGCATCCTCAGTGAGTTCTCCATCCAAGTCATAGAAAGCTTGGAACTTTATAGTCTGCTCTTTGTAGCACTTAATTGGAGCGCTATACACTGGAGATGAAATACCTGGTTCAGTTCCATCTGTTGTATATGTAACCACAGTAGGCAAAGTCTCACCTCCCTCTGTAATAGACTGAGGAGTACAAGAAACCTCGCAATACCAAAGGCCATTCTCATAAGTCTGTTCGCCTACCTCAACAGCTGGTGTACCTGGTACCTCATTTGCCTCAACAATGATATAGCTACAATAGATATCACCATTAAAAGAAGAAATATAATAAATATCATCATCAGGAGCTACGAATTCGAAACGAGCAATGCCAATCTTTCCAGTTTCTGCTGTTGGGCCTTCATTCAATGTTTCTGCTTTGGATACAGCATTCTTCAAACTATTATTGTTAGCAGCCAAAGCATCTTCCATAGCTTTTTTTGAAATAATTTTAGGATAACGCGCTTTTGTCTTCTCCTTACCCTGTCCAGTGAAGAAAATAATCAACTTGGACTGAGCAGTGAGCCTAATGACCATCATATCCTGCTCATTTTTAAGACGAAGAGAATTCAAATGAGAGCCATATTTACCATACTTTGCAGCTATTTCTGGAGTAACGATTGTCGAATCGACAACTGACAAGTCCACACTACCTTTTCCTGAATTTATAGATTTATAAGAATCAGTACCATACAACAAGATACGATTGTTGGCTACCAGGGTATTTACTTCTGGTTGAACCGTACCATTGTTCGTCACTTTATCGCAAACAAAGATGAAACTATGTTTGCTTTCTACCACGTCATCTACCGAAGCAGCATTCATCGGAGCCAAAAGTCCGAAGAGTCCGCACAAAAGAGTAAAGACTTTTTTCATAATATTATAGATTAAAAAATTAGTATTGCGGACAGGTACAGGCGAAGCTGTACCTGTCCAATTAAAAAAATGGTTTATTGCTTAACGAGATAAGACTGTACGGGCGTATCGCCGAAGTGACATACGGTGAGCACCTCCTTCTTGCCCTGAGTGGCGACACCGGTGAAGATGACCGACTTAGAGACCTTGCCACTATCGTCCTTCGAGCTTTTGAGCACCTGTACTGTACCCGTAGCAACAGAGTAGGTGTATTCGTAGCAGGGAACCTTCTCTGTATTAGACTCATCAGTCCATGTTCCCGAGGTACAGCCTTCGCTCATGACAACGATGACCGAATCAGCGCAGAAGAAGTTCATGCTCTCCACGAAGCCCTGCACCTCCTCGCCGTAGGCATTATACTTCAGGCCCGAACCACGGGTCCATACAGTATTGGCCATGCTCTCTGGGTGAGACACTTCGTCGCCCTCCTCATAGCCCTGTACCCATGAGGGGTTGGAGGTATCGGTATCGAGATACTCGCAGGCGTCGTCGCAGGCAGTCCACATTGTGGCCGAAGCGAACAACAATCCAATGATTAGCTTACAGTATTTCATATCTATAGATTTACTTAATTATTTACTACGCCAACGAGCGGCGCCGACATTGTTGGTTACTATCTCGTTGTCAAAGTTCTTGAAGTAGAGATTGACGTTGTACTCGGTCGTAGCAGTACCATCCAACGCATCCGCACGGTGCATGTTGTGGTCACTTGCAGACTTAGCCTTGTGCGGAGGCAATGGGTTGGTGAAGAGTTCCGTAGCCGAAACACTTGCCACATTGACCTCGAGCGAGCCGTTCAGGGTAGCTACATTGTTCTTGATGAGCGTACCGAAGCCGTTGCTGGTCGATGTCCAGGCATTGGCGCTGAAGATAGAACCATTGGTCAGGTTGTTGTTGGTTGACCAGTTGTTGCTGAAGTTGAGCGTCACCGTGGCGGCACTACCATCCGAGAGGGTCTGAGTCTCGCGAATGTCACCACCATACTGGTTCAGCACACGGTCATCGCCGTCCTGCTTGCAGAGCACGATCAGGTTGTTGTTCACGTTATATACCGAGCCATCAGGCAGGGCACGCATGTTGAAGATACAACCGGCGGCACGGGTATTGAAGTTGACCAATGTATTGTTCTCAAAGTAGATGTTCCATGGTCCGGCAGTCCACTGCATACCGTCAGTAGCCTGGCAGAAGAGCGATGGGAACGGACAATCGAAGATGGTATTCTCCTCGAAGTGGAAGTCCTTGAAGAGGTTCGTACCATTGTTGGTACCTGCACCGGCAATCCAAGGATAACCACCAGCGCCGTTAGAGTAGTAACCGCAGTCGAAGAACTGGTTGTTGCGAATCACGACATGGTTCCATACCTTGTAGTTAGGACCCTGCTCACGTATGAAGCCACGCACCAGACGCTTGAAGGTACAGTTCTCGATGATGAGGCTGTCCAATGTCACAGCCATACCGTTGGAGAACATGTTGAAGAAGTAGTTACCCGATGTACCGCCCAGGTTAGCCTGGGTGTCACCGTAGTTGAAGGCCTTGGGATTGTCGAAGTCGATGTCGTAGAATGCCAGCTTCTTCATGTAGATCTCGCCGCCCTCGCCTGCTTCAGGCTGACGGCCGAAGATGAACATAGAGTAAGGACCGCCGTTCCACTGTTCACCATTGGTAGCCTGGTTGTAGAGCGAGTTCTTGCCGATACCGCAGATGACCTTGGCACGCTTGCCCTCCTTGACGTCCGCAGGGTCAGTAGCCAGGACGAAGCCCTTACAGGTCACGTCGTTGCCATCCATATAGTAGGTCTTGCCACCCTCCAGGTAGAAAGCCTGACCCTCAGCATACTTCGTGTTGGAAATGAAGTCGTACAGAGCAGGGCTGATAGGAGCAGCATCATACTCGGCAGCCAGAGCGAAGGTATCGGCACGGCTGTCACCATACTGCGCCATGAGGTCGTCATGTACCAACAGAATAGGATCGCCAGGAGTACCATCCGAACGGGTCGTGCAGGTATTGTACTTAGCATCGATAGCCACCTCGACATTAGGATCAATGACGTCGATGACATAGACCGAGTTGGCAGTCAGGCCATCGATGTCGATATAACCCTTGGTACGGTCCTCGTCCGTAATCTTGTAGTACGACCACTTGTCACCCACGGTCGAAGCGGGATTGTTGGGCGATGGCTTGACCTGCAGATACTCGAAGCCGAACTGACCATTCGATGCAATGTTGAAGTTCTCGAAATAGCTGTCCAACTTATCCTTGTCAATATCCTGTAATTCCTTACCTTCCTTTGTAAAAGCCTCTATTATGCCTTCTTCTGTAATCTCAGTCAAAGAATTAATATTAGATTCTACTGCACTATTATATCCCGTAAACTCAGCCACAAAGGTCTTGATGTTCGGGTTGATGCAGACGTGCATGGTCGTCTCGGTGGTCTGCGACTGATCGACATAGACAACATAGGGAGTCTCGTAGCGGTCATAGGTCTTGATACCCATGTACTCCTGCCACTGGCGACCATTGCCATGGCCGTACCAGTTGGAGGCATGCGAGAAGTCGGTGATGTTGTCATCCTGAGTAGAGAGACAACGGATGGCGAAACGGTAATCGGTCGAGTACTGCAGGTCCTTGACCAACAGGCTCAGCACATTAGGACCGACAATGGTATCGAGCAACAGGTCGCTCGTACCCTGAATGGCAGCCCAGGCGTCAGCACCATTGGCCACCTTGTTCTGTATAGCCATCTGGATCTGGTAACCAGCGCAGTCATACACGCCGTACCAGTAGAGCTGGATGGTATTGCCATGAGGATAGGCACCCGAGAGTCCACAGTTATATGGATATGATTCTCCCTTACCGCGCGTATTGTCAGTGATGAACATAGTCATGAACTGGCGATCGGTACCCTCGGCAGCGCCCCCGTTGTCATCGTCCTTGCACGATGTCAGCAGAGCCGGTCCCATAGAGAGGGAGAGTAAGATGAAACCAAATATCTTTTTCATATTAAAAATTGCTATTTTGTGATTGACTGTCATCAATTATCAATTAGTATCCATAGGCATTCTTATATCTGCCGCCCGAACGCTGAATGACGTCGTTAGGATAAGGCAGGATATAACGTACTACAGGAAGTTGGTCCGAGGTTGGGATGGTCGATGGCAATTGTTTCAATGCTCCATTGTCGATGAGCCAGAGGTTGCCCGCATCATCGCAACGCACATAACCGTAGAACGAGTACTTACACTGGTCCTTGGGCAGACCCGTATTCTCGTTGCCCCACTGATAGAACTGAGCCGAATACCACTCGGTAGCGGCAAACCCCCAACCTGTAATCAGACCCTTGGTCGGCTGTGAACCAGCAACCTTATACGGATTATAAATACGGAGACTTTGAAGCGTGGTATTTGGGTAAGTTGTTACAAAGTCCTTAGTAGTAGAACTTATATAACATCCATAAAATTGAGCTCGACGAGCTGCTAATAGGAAAGAAGATGTTTTATTAAAAGGCTCCGTAGGACGGTAAGTGTGATAGTAGATCTTGCCAGGCAGACAGTCGATGTAGGTCAGACCGTCGTGTGCATTGATGGCATCCTCATAGCCCGAGGTGCTGCCGACGTTCTGCATACCGACAGAGTAGTAGCGCAGGAAGCTGTAAACCAGTTCCTCGCCATACGTATTGGTACGCACCAGGTCACGCCAGCGGCTGTTCTCGCCGGCAAACTCCCACTTACGTTCGTTGAGCACAGCCTTCAGAAAGGTCTCCTTGTCCGTCTGTACCGAGGTGATGTAGTCATCTTCGGCAGTCTCGAAGGCGCGGTTGTGAACCTTGGCGAGGCAGTCAGCAGCCTTGGCTGTAGGACCGTCGTTCAACTCATTGTCCGCCTCGGCATACATCAACAGGATATCAGCATAGCGCATGTATGGGTAGTTGATACCTGTGGCACCCGTGGTAGTTGCACCGAGTGCAGAGCTGGTAGCGGTCCACAGCTTAGACCACTTGTTGTTGTGCAGATAGTAGTCATTGAGGATATAGACCGAATCGGCCATAGTACCGTCAGCCTGAGTGAAGTAATTGTAGTTCCACATACCGTTGACGAACTCGCGACGCAAATCCTTGTCACGGAATGAGTAGCGGTAGAAGGCATTGAGATTTGACTTACCTTCACACTCACCCCATGGCCCGACGGTCTCACCCTCGTAAGACTTATAGACAGGGCCCTGCGTATATCCGAAGTTACCGGTCGAATTCTTGGCGAAAGGAATCTCGAAGATAGGATCATCGTCGTTGACCACCTGATAGTTGCACTCGTTGACGAAGACATCCTGATAGAGTGCCTTGAGCGAGTGAGTATTGCCCGAGATGACCGAGTCGCTGTATGCGCGGGCAATCTCGTAGTAGTCCTTGTAGTTGCCGGGACGCTCCATCTTGCCATAGCTGCGGCTGTTGCTGGCATCGGGACGGAGAGAGTATCCGCCGGCGGTCAGAGCGATACGGGCGATGAGGCCCTGGGCGAACTCCTTGGAGCAACGCTCCACGGTGACCGAATTGGTCGATGCCATATAGAGCGATGCCTCCTTCAGGTCGGCAATGAGCGAATCCTGAATAGTCTGACGGTCCACGACATCAAAGATGTACTCGCTGCGCAATTCGGCAGGGACAAAGGTGAATGGGACATCGCCGAACATCACCACCAGGTCGTGGTATGCCATGGCGCGCAGGCACTTGGCCTCGCCTATCCACTGCATGATCGTGCCGTTCGATGTATCATAGAGCGGACCCATCTCGACACCCGAGACGAATCGGTTGGCACTCTCTATCATGGCATAGGCAGCCGTCCAGAACTTGAGGATCTCGCCACCCTGGTCATCACAGTCGAAACGGGAGTAACCGTTGTGGGCATGCGAGTTGCTCGAACTGACAGCAATATCAACGTCGCTGTTCAGATTGAAGTTCTTCATATAGACATTGCCGTACAGGTCATTGACGATAGCTGCGGCATAGACGCCGTTCAGGGCACGTTCCATCTCACTCTCCTTGCTATAGACGAACTCATTGTCGTACTTCGAGTAGAGTTCGACGTCGAGGTAGTCTTCGCAGGCAGAGAATGATGCGAGTGCCAATCCGGCGAAAAATATATTTTTCAGTTTCATAACAGACATAATAGATTAGAAGGTTATGTTAGTACCAAACACATAGCCACGGCTGCGTGGATAGCGGTTGTAGTCCATACCGCAGGTCAAACCCGTCTGGATATCAACCTCAGGATCGTAGCCCGAGTAGCCGGTGAAGATGAATGGATTAGACACTGATACATAGAAACGAGCCTTGGTGATACCAGCCTTGAAGGTCAGAGACTTAGGAATGGTATAGCCAATGGTGATATCGTTGCAACGCACGAACGAACCATCCTCGATGAAGTAAGACTGGGTCACGCGGTTCACGACGTCAGTAGGGTTCCACAGGGTGCGACCCTCGTTGGCCTTCTTATAGATGTTCACGCAGTCATCTACATAGTAGAGCTTGTAGAGGATATCGCCCTTGGTGCCCGAGAGCGAGCCGTCGATGTCGTTGTACTGCCAGCAATTGTCAAACTTGGCGAGGACATTGTAGAACTTGTTCTTGTTATCAATGCTCGACGACAGGTCGTAGGCAGTAGCATTGTTGATATCGAAGTCGAACATGTACGAGAAGTTCATCGCGAAGTCCCAGTTCTTGTACTGACCGTTGAAACCGAAACCACCCTGGAAGCGTGGATTGGTGTTACCGATCACGGTACGGTCATCCTCGGTGATGCGGCCATCACCGTTCAGGTCCTTGAACTTAGGTTTGCCAGGCATGGTGGCAATGCCCGAATTGGACTTGTTGAGCACCTCGTTGATGACCGTGACATAACCGTCGTCACGAGGGCGGCAGTTGCTCGATGTACCATTGTCTGTAGCGCTGGAGCCCCAAGGAATAGCAGCATAGTTATTGAGCGGGTCGAAGTAGAACTCGTCGAACTGATACAGGCCATCATATACGAAGCCGTAGATCAGACCGACCTCGTCGCCTACGCGCAGGCAGTAGTCATTGTATGACGACTTCCAGTCATCATGCTGGTCCCATACGACCTGGTCAGTACCGTTCAGGCGGTCAATCTTCTGCTTGTTCCAGCCCATGGTGAACGAACCGGACAACACATAATCCTTACCACGCAGGATGTCGCCATTGATGGTGAGCTCGATACCGCGTGTGGAGAGCTGACCGATGTTCTGCTTCTGTTTGGTATAACCCAGGGCAACGAGGTCCGAGTCGTAGATACAGTCGTCAGTCTTGTTCCAATAGAACTCGGGGGTGACGGTCAGACGGCCGCCCAGCATGGTGATATCGAATGCGAGGTTACGCTTGTAAACGGTCTCCCAACGGATATCCTCGTTCCACATGGTCTTGGTGCTGCTGTTCTGGTAGTACTTCTCGCCGAAGGTAGTAGCCTCGCCAAAGCCAGGTCCACCGGTCGAGTTGACAGCATAGAGAGCACGCCAGGCATCGTCGCCTGTATCGTTGTTACCGGTCACACCGTAAGAGAGGCGCATCTTGAGGTTGTCAATCCAATCGACATTGTCCATGAACGACTCCTCGGACATTACCCATGCACCTGCCACTGACGGGAAGTAGCCCCAACGGTTGTCAGGACCGAAACGGGTCGAACCGTCGGCACGCAGTGTGAGGGCGAGCAGATACTTGTGATTGTAGTTGTAGCTGGCCTGACCGAAGAAGGATGCCATGCGCACCGCTGTGCTGCGTGTGGTCTTGGCCTCGTAGGACGAACCGAACTCCATGTTGGTCCAGGCATCAGTGGCCGAGAACGAACGTGGGAAGAGGTGGTTGATCATCGTCTGTGAGGTCTGCTCCGAGTCGGTGATTTCCTGACCGAGCAGGAAGCTCAGGTTGTGGTCATCGTGCACCGTCAGGCTGTAGTTGGCAGTATTGGTGAGTGAGTAGCTGAAGTACTCATTGTCAGTGATCTCAGCCACAGGCTGGCCGTTGTGCACTGACTTCTGACCCTCGCTGGTGAGAGCACCGTAGAAGCGGCGCTTGGTCTGCCATCTCTTGCTCAGGGTTAAATCCGAACGGAACGAGAGGTTCTTGATAGGATGCCAGTCGAGCGACAGAGAGTTGGTGAAGGTGTACATGTGCTTGTTCATCGCATTGATCTTGATGTCACTCTTCGGGTTGGTGTAGTTGAAGAGCTCCTCCTCATCAGGATCGGCGTAAGCTGGGTCAATGTAACCATACTCGCGCAGACCGTTGGTAGGACGGTAGCGGAGCACGTCGATCAGGCCACCCGTACCCACATGGGCTGCACCGGCACCGACGTCACGACGGTACTGGAACTTAGGGTTGATCTTGATGGACACATTCTTGGATACCTCGAAGTCGGTCTTGATGTTCACATTGGTACGGCGCACACCTGTATCCATGATGATACCGCAGTCCTCACTCTGGGTGATGGATGCATAGAAGCGAGCCTTCTCACTACCGCCCGTCATGGTGGCGTTGGTCGAGTAGCTGAGTGGAGTATCGCCCAGCACCTCATCCTGCCAGTCGTGCGTAGGCAGTGTGGTGTACATATCGATGTCGTATGGGTTGCCGAAGTTTGCCTTGAAGAACTTGGCATTGTCCGAACGGGTACCGTTGCAGGCATGCCACTGATACTGATACTTGACAAACTGCTCGGTGTCCATCAGGTCGAGTTTCTTCGACAGGTGGCTGAGGGACATGCTGGCGTTGATGGTCAACTGGGTCTTGCCTACCTGGGCAGCCTTGGTCGAAACGACGACGACACCGTTACTGCCTCGTGCACCGTAGATAGCGGTGAGCGAAGCATCCTTGAGCACGTCGATCGAGAGGATGTCCGATGGTGGGATATCGTTGATGTCCGACTGTATGAAGCCATCGACGATGTACAGAGGTTTGTTGGACTGCGAGATGGATGAACCACCACGCACACGGATATTGACCTCGGCACCAGGCTGACCATCGACTGTGGTGACCTGTACACCCGAGATCTTACCCTGCAGGGCTACTGCCGCTGACGTAGCAGGCACTGCCTCGAGTTTCGTACCGTTGATGGAGCCGACCGAACCGGTCAGGTCCTTGCGTGCGCGGCTGGTGTAACCCAGCACCACTACGTCCTCGAGCACGGCGTTGTTCTCCTCGAGCATCACCTTCATCTCCTTGCCTGGAGTTGGAGTGAGCTCCTTGGTTGTCATACCCACATACGATACTGCCAGCTTGTGCTTGGTATCGATCATTTTGAGAGAGAAGTTACCGTCGATGTCGGTCATGATACCGTTAGTAGTACCTTTTTCTACTACCGAGGCACCCGGAATCGGGTCACCGAAGTTATCGACCACGTTGCCGGTTACGACATTCTGCGCCCATGCCGTCGTCCAGAAGGCGAGGCACGCGAGCATCAGCATGAAACTCCGGCGAAATGTGAATAACACTTTCATAGAGATAGGTTGATTTATGGATTTAAGTTTAGTATTAGAATCTTGTCCGTATTAGTTGTCGGCGGGAGTTGGTGAGGAGTCAATGGACATCGGTACGGGCAACACATGGTATAACGAGAGTGGTTGTTCAATGGCTGTTGCTGACCGTCTCCGTAACTACTTCATTTCATGATAATGGTTTCTCTGGTTTTCAAAGTCTCATTTGTTGGGTGTATCATGAATTGACAATTCCCCCAAAACGATGCAAATTTACAATTATTTTTTAAAATAAGTGAAAATTAACATTGTTTTTTGCAAAAAAAGCCCAATTTTTTGCAATATACCGCTACAAACAGGGTTTTATGCACCCTATTTGCAGCGATTATGTTCCGTTCGGCCTATCGAACCAGGACTACTCTATATCCTTGGACCAGCAGACCGATGTTGTCACTGACCACACGGCGTCCGAGCAGGTCACATACTCCCTCCGCACTGCCTGCGGCACTGTGCAACTGGTCGATGCCGGTCGATTCCTGACGTTGCACCTCGATGCTCGACACATAGATGCCGTTGGTCACGGTGAGTGTCACATCGCCATCGGCCAGCACCAGTCCCGATGCCGTGGTGACGTCGCCTCCGGTCAGCATTGACGCGTTGGAGAGGTTCTGGGTAGTGAAGCCACGCTGGTCGGAGGAATTGGCGGACTTCCAGGTGACATAGACCTTGTCATCCTTCAGCAACGAGGGAATGACGATGGCCGATCCGGCCTTGTTCATGCGTATGCGACCGCTGCCATAGATGACGAACTTGCCCGATGGTGAGGAGAAGAGCAGGCCATCGGCCTCGGCTATGGCTGTGCCGTTGGCTGTGAGGGTGGCTGTCGAGAGTGTCGAGCCATAGGTATAGTTCGAACCATCGGCTGTCCATGAGGCATCGGCTGCCAGGTTGCTCAATGTGGCGGAGCTGAAGGAGGTGAAGTTCCACTTCTTGTACGACACGTAGGCACCAGCCTTCTTCACATTGACGGTCACCGTGGCGGTGTACTCGCCGTAGAGGGCGTCATTGACCGTAGCAATGACCTGGGCTGTACCCTCGCCCACTGCTACTGCCGTTCCGCTGCTGGTCAGTGCCACTACCTTGGCATCGGTGGTGGAGAGGGTATAGGTGGCGCCCACCAGGTTGCGCATGGGCAGCTGCACGACGGAGCCGACCAGGGCACTGCACTCTGTTTCGTCAAATCCGAAGGTCTCGTCGCTCAGCTTATTGTACCCGAGGGGCATGAAGCAGTCATCGAGCGTAGCACCTGCACCATGCGCCGCCGTGAGCACCTGTGGCACCAGCACGTAGCTGATGGGCGTGGCATACTCGTAGGGCATGGTGACGCTGGTCGAGGTCGAGGTGTAGCTGAAGCTGTTGTTGCGCGCATAGATGTAGCGGTACTCGCCGCTGCCGGTCAGCGGACTGTTCACGCCGCTGGCTGCATAGTTGCCCTCGACCAGGGCGGTGGCATACGAATTGAGCGTCATGCCGACCGAGTTGCCCGGACAGTTGTGGTAGTTGTTGATCAGATGCAGATAGCAGTCATCGGCCTGTGGCAAACGGCGGTTGCAGCCTGCACCCCAGATGTTGTATCCCCAGGTGGCATATAGTGTGGTGCTGTGATTGCTCACCCAACCCATGCCGCAGGTATAGGCATGTGAGTAGGTGCGGTCGGTGTAGTAGAAATGGTTCCAGGTGTAGGTGTTGAAGCTGCCGCGGGTATCGAGCGCACCGTCCTGCGAGTCGATGAAGGTGCAGTGATCCACCCACAGGTGGTTGGCATAGGCATCATAGATGAGGTCCACGCCATCTATATCGACGGCACCGGGTCCCTGCAGGGTCAGGTTGCGCACGATGATGTTCTCGCAACTCTCGTTGAACTGGAAGATACCAGCCTTGTTGGGCAGGGAATAGACGCCGGTCTTCTGGTACTGCAACTCCATCATCGCCTTCTTGGTGAAGAATGCGCGCTTGTCGCAGGTCACGGTCGTTCCGTCGGGCAGGGTTCCTGTATATTGGTCGGTACTGCTCAGACTCTCCAGTCCCTGCTGCTTGAGGTAGGCAATGTCGTCGGCTGTCAGGTAGAACTCGGTAGCCAACACGGCGCCGTTGCGGCCCACTATGGTCTTGCCGCTCACGTTGGAGATGACCATCTGTGCACTGATGGTGAACTCACCTGCCGAACCGTCCAGCACGATGATGTCATATTGGGAGATGGCGGTCTGTATGGCCGAGGCATTGTCGCCGCCATTGGTGGTCAAGATCACGGTACGAGGCTGCTCAGCGCTCATTCCGCCGTTGATGGTATAGGCTGTACCTGTCGCATCGGCGCAGGTGGCCCATCCCCAGCAGTTTCCGTCGAAGTAATCTGCGGCATCTACATCGGCACGGGCGATGGTGCTGGCTGTCATCAGGGCCAATACGGCACAAATTGATTTATTGAATTTCATATCAGATAGTTGTGAGGTTATTCGGTTATATGGTCTTGAGGTTGTTCGGTCTTGAGGTTGTTGGGTCATAAGGTTGCGATATAGTGTTTTCATTGTCGCAGTTTCATTATAATCTCATGGCGTATTCAAAACCGCGTGCAAAGATAATCAATATTATTTGTCTCTAATAATAAAATATGTGCAATTTTGTTCAATGAAACATTATTACCCCTAAAAAGCAAAGAATTTGTCCCCCGACAGCATCGGCACATAGGCAGAATTCAATCATTGGCATCGGATTATATTGGCCAATATAGGACATCGAAATCAGACATAGGGTTCGTTTCACAGCGGGCAGAATTGAACAAAGCAAACATTAACACTCAAACATAAATCAATTCTCCATTAAACCATAACCCTTAAACATTATGCTTTAGTCCTTCGAAGAAGGCACTATTATGCCTTCTTCAAAGGACGCCCAGCGTAAGTGGAGCGTAAGACAAGAGTAAGTGTTTTCACTTACGCTGCACTTACGCTGAAGCGTTGCTGACCCATCGCTGGCGCTACCCTCACCGATACGATAACGTAGCGGGAAAATGGGGTCGAGACAAAGAGACGGCTCCCCGGTCACTCCATATCGGAGCGGGCCAGGGAGCCTGTGGATGAGTGGCGCAGCTACTTACTTGCCGTTCAGGAAGCCGCCATCGCCGATACCATTGTTATAGATACCTTTATATTCGAGACTCACGTCCGTACCAGAAGAATTGGTGGTGTTCAACGTGGTGTACTGCGGACTGTTGGCAATGATGCCCTCGGATTCGATTTCGACTACTATTATATGTGGAGTTTGATATGGAGTTTTCATTTTCAGTTTTATTTTTTTCAAGGTTATTTACAAAGAACTTTCTTGCCATTGATGATGTACAATCCCTTGCGAACAGGGATCGAGTTGAGACGACGGCCATCGAGCGTATAGATCATCTGGGTCGAGGCACCGCTGTTGTCAATGCGAATCAGGTCCGAAACAGGCTCGTCGCTTTCGAACGAGAGGCGGAACGAAGCTGCCTGCTGCGCATCGGGCAAGTTCTGCACGACGAAGTAGGCACGGAAGGCCTTCATCAAGGCTGGCAGGGACGACGGATTGTATAGATTGTTGCCTGCACCCAGTATCAGGTAGGAATAGATGTCGTCACCCTCCAGTGTGGTGACATCGAGCGTAGGCTGGAATTGGATATATTGATTGCCATATGAATAGGTCTTGAAGAAACCGAACTGGACGTCCTCGAAACGGGGATCGGTCACTGTTGTCTCAGCCTGAATGAGGTAAGGCTGACCTGCATAGAGGGAGGTACGCTTCACGAAGTTCAGGGTCAACTCTCCATCCTGGAACGTCGATGAACCCAAGCGGTACAACTTGACATTCTCGCCGAAGACCTTACACAACTGAACACTGTCAACATCGAATGGCAATGCCAGGGTGTTCCACTCCGTATCGATAGTACGACCCGACAACTCCACATTGTAGGTGCTGTCATTGCGCAATGACTGCCATACGGAGGTCATGTTGCTCTGAACATCGGACAACGACATATAGTCTGCCGTCCACTGTGCATAGAGCGTCACAGGCTTGGTCAAGTTATCGGTCAGACTATTGAGCGCATCCATGTCATTGCAGACTGTACCCGTGCCATCGGCAGCAGTATTCCAACCGGTGAAGGTCCACGAATCACGGCGCACGAAAGCCGTAGCGGCGGACATCACGTCGGTGCTCTCTCCTCCGACGAACTCATACTCGCGGTCATCGACCTTGGTCTCTCCGCCATTGGCACAGAAGTAAACGTTGCTGTCCACTGCCATAAAGATATTGTTCACATGGTGTACAATGCGCAATGAGCCAATCGTAATGGGTTGAGGCGCAGATGAGGAGGAACTTCCACTGAAAATGATCATACCACTGGAACTCTCCTTTCCTGTATATATGGCAGGGATCTGCTCATAGACATTAGTAGCACCCGAGGAAACAATCTGGCTCGGATCCGACGGAGCGCCAGCAATGGCCCTAACACGGGTAACCGATTCAGAGATAGTGATTTGTCCGACTTTTTTAGACGTATGGCTTCCTATACCAGCAGTCTGGTTTCCACCAGTAGCCTCGACTGTACCTGCATTGATGGTGATATCGCCGCACACGCCATTATAGCCAGCGCCTATGCCGGCGCCCCAGGAACCGCGGGCGACAGCAACGATGTTACCGCCGTTGATGACGATATTACCGCAGGTATCTTTTTCGCAACAACCTATGCCGGCACCACCAGAGCCGCCACGAGCATCGAGAGAACCATCTCCACTCAAAGTGAGCGTAGCAGACTTGGCAGCAGCGAGGCCACAATAATCGTCTTGCAGATTGTGCAACACATTGTTTCCCTCCAGGACAATCTCTGCATCACCGAGGCAGGTCAATGCGGAATACTTGCAACTTGCATCGCATCCCAGATCGATGACAGCATTGTGCAAGGTAATTCGGGCACCAGCTGCCACTGAAATCTTGACATTGGTTGCCAGCGTGTCATAGAGAATTTGACCATCTTGAACTACGGAATCGGTAGTCAAATTGGAGAGATTGACAGCGTCAACGACTGTGGATGTTTTAGGTGTGTAAGACTGACTTAATCCAGCGATTACGTTTTCGCCATGAGCCGTCACAAAAGGGCACAAAGCGAGAAGTGACAATGTCACTCGTAGGGGAATAAATTTAGACATGACTTTTAATTATATTTCTTCATTAGAACAAGTTAAGCTAAACAAATTGGGTTTCTTTCCATTGCACAAATGTCAGATTGGCGTGAACGAAAATCCTCTATTCTCAATTCGGTTGCAAAGATACTAAAAAAATCTATAATTCTATATTTTTAATGACACAATTTTCATTTTACCCCACTATTTATTGTCAAATAACCCCATAACGTCAATTCGGCTTGCTAATTGTATAAAGGTTAAGGTTTAATGGTTATGGTTTAATGTTTATAGTTTAATGGAGGTTTGTTGAACTCTACTGACTGAATTAATGTCTATTAATGTCAATTAATGGAGAAAAACTATCAACTGACTGAATTAATGTTTATTAATGTCAATTAATGGAGAAAAAAAAAATCAACTGACTGAATTAATGTTTATTAATGACGATTAATGGAGAAATAAAAACCGTCTGACTGAATTAATGTCTATTAATGACGATTAATGGAGAAATAAAAACCGTCTGACTGAATTAATGTCTATTAATGACGATTAATGGAGAAATAAAAAAAAATCTGACGGAGAGAATCATCGAGGGGGATTAATAAAAATTGACGGTCCTCACAATCACTGTGTGAACCGCCGAGAATATAAATGAAAAAAAATTATTAGGAGTCTAATAAACTTTGCGTTCAAATATTACCTATTCCATATCAAAATTTGAATCATTCGCTAACTTAATATATATTTCCAAATCCAATCACACCTAACAATCATAAACAAATGTCCAAATCATTATGAATAAAACGAAAAGTCAAATGTCGAAAAATGAGAAGATTTTATATCGATTGTCGGACAAAATGCCGACAGAAAGAAATCAACCCCGTGGCCCGAGACCAGACAAATCCGACGCCGTGGCATCCTCCGTGGCATTGGTGGCCGACTCAATGACCGAGCCATACTCCGAGAGCGAGTAGAAGATGAACCCGAACACCGCCACACTGCACCCGAGCAAAAACGTGTGCGGCCATACAGAATCGGGGGAAACCGCCGTAAGCGCAATCGTGCCGAACCCAAACAGGATGATGAGGTGGCAGGCAAGTACGAACGAGTGATGATAACCCAGAACCTGACGTTTGGCCTCGGTGGACCACCAGCGGGGTGCCTTGATGCCGGAGACACGCCCACTCAGACTGCGCCGCACCCTGAAGTAAGTATAATAGAAATAACTTGCTATGTAGGCAGCGTGCACGAAGAAGACCGTGTAGGCCAGTTGGCGGACGATGGGCGCCCGGGTGACCAACAACGAGACCCAACACAAGGAGTGACTCACCACAAGCAGTGCCACGTCGCGCAACACGATGCGCCTGCTGAGGTAATCCGGTCGAAGCAGCGAGGTGTGACTCCAGCCGAAGAAGACCGCCCCCATGTGAAAATAGGTGATGGTGAGCGTCGATGCACCCTCGGGCCAACTGTAGCGCCAACCCAGATAGCGATGGAACAGGAAACCCACTGCGAAAGCTGCAAAGACCGAAGCCGACAGAGCCCGGCTGCGACAGTAAACGTCGAACTTCCGATACCAGATATTATTGTGCACCAAAGCAAAAGCCATCACCAGATTGATAACGGCGGCAATGATCAATGCTGTCTCATATAGTTGACGTTCCATTGGCACAATTTGCTTCATCTCGAATTTCGGAGCGCAAAGATAAGGAACCGAAACCGAATAGGGTGTGACAATTTTGAATTCGGTGTTGCAGAATAGCCAATTTTGGGGCATTGGGTGTGACAAAAATGCAAAATTGTCACATTTTTTGTTCTATAATTCAAATATTTTTAGTATTTTCGCGCCTGTTATGACTTTCGGAACGATGCAATTCACAGCGGCAGTGTTGATGCTGTTGCTAACCATTAAACTACTGTTACTGCGCAGCAAGCGCAGGGAGAGCATCGTAGTCCGACGTACGCGCTGGATGCTGGCTGTAGGCACCAGTCTGCTGGGCATTCACTTCACCCTGCAGTTACAGTTAGGGCTCAGGCCGATGGGTGTAAGCCAATCGGTTATGCTCAATCTGGCACTGCTGATGCCTGCATCCTTTGTATTCTCCGTCGCAGTCCTGTACCTGCAACGTCGTGGCCAACTCAACAGGACCGACCGCCTGATAGGCCCACTGGCGTGGCTCGCTGCAATGGCAGTACTCCTCACAGCAATATTGACCGACGGGATGCCCCTGCTCTTCACATCGCCAAAAGTACACAATGCCGAGTTGATAGGCGGTGCATTGTACCTGCTCACACAGGGATACTACTCGTGGAGGCACGCGCGCTGCCTGATAGCCATGCGCCGCGCCCTGGATGATTACTACGACAGCGACACCGTGGGGATATTGAACTGGATGCAACTCAGCATAGCGGGACTGTTGGTACTGGCTCTGATGGTACCTGCTGCCATCTTCAACACGGGACCTGTGCTGCTCATCATTGCCTTTGCTGCCTATTTCTTCATCTTCTACCTGGTGGATAGTTTCTGCTCCTACATCAGCAGTTCGGCGCCCGCGCACATGCAGAAGGCAGAGCAGAATGCCGAGGATGCCGAATCGGACGAAGACGAGACAGACAAACCTCTGTCGGACGAAACCGTAGCTGCCATCACGGCTGCCATCGAACATTGGACCACCAACGGCGGTCACCTGCGCAGCGGATTGATCCAACCTATAGCTGCAGCCAACATCGGCATACCTAAATACCAGCTCAAGACCTGGCTACACATGAAGGGGATGAAATACAACGAATGGATTGCCATGCTCCGCATCGAGGAGGCGAAGAACTGCATCACCTCTCACCCGGACTGGTCCAACGATGCCATCGCCCAGCACTGCGGATTCTCGGACCGTACCGTGCTGCAGCGCACCTTCAAGCGACTGGTGGGCATGACCCCTGCGCAGTACCTGCGCGAACAGACGAACTGACGCCGCACAAGCGACGAACCAAGATAAAACCATCAGCGGGCAGAGTAGATGTGCTACTCTGCCCGCTGATGGTATATAGGCAATAGAAGCGATAGTGACTATAGAAACAATAGATGCTATAGAAACAATAGAGGCTATAGTTGCTATAGAAGCTATAGATGACTGTAGGTAACGCCAGTAGCGACAAGATAGCCGTTGCTATCGTCCCTGTCACTTCCCTGTCACTTCCTTGTCACTTCCTTTTCAATTCCTTTAAAACTTCCTTTATTTCTCCGCCAATGTGAAATCTATCGTCCTGCGTTCCATATTGACGGCAGCGACCTGAACACGGAGCTTGTCACCCAGAGTGAAACGGCGGTGGGTACGACGGCCTATCAGGCAGAAGTTCTTCTCGTCATAGACATAGTGGTCGTCCTTGAGGTCACGCACAGGGACCAGACCCTCGCACTTGCTGTCATTGAGCTCGACATAGATGCCCCACTCCGAGACACCACTGACGGTACCGTCGAAAGTCTGACCCAGACGGGCACCGAGGTATTCAGCCTGCTTATACTTGATGGACGCGCGCTCGGCCGAAGCAGCCAACTGTTCCATGTCGGAGCAATGCTTGCACTCCTGCTCCAACTGTTCGCGAGGCACGCTACGTCCCTCCTGTGCCAAGTATCGGTCCAGCAAGCGATGAACCATGCAGTCCGGATAACGTCGTATGGGCGAAGTGAAGTGCGTATAGTAATCAAATGCCAAGCCGTAGTGACCGATATTCTCGGTCGTATAGACAGCCTTGGCCATGGAACGGATAGCCAGCATGGAGAGCATGTTCTCCTCGGGGCGATCGTGAATCTCGCTCATCAAGTGATTGATGCCCTGACTGATCTGACGGTTATTGCCCAACGACGGCATCTTGTGACCGAAACGGGCAGCCAGTGAAGCGAGGTTCTCCAGTTTCTCGGGCTGTGGTTGGTCATGAACACGATAGACAAAGGCTTTCGGCTTGCGGGCATTCTTGCCCTTGGCTCGCTGATTGCCACCTACCTTGCCGATGGCCTCTGCCACAGTACGATTGGCCAAGAGCATGAACTCCTCGACCAGTTTGTTGGCATCCTTGCTCACCTTGAAATAGACGCTCACGGGGGTACCCTTCTCATCTATCTCGAACTTGACCTCGGCGCGGTCGAAGGCGATGGCGCCCTCAGCGAAACGGCGTGCGCGAAGCTGCTTGGCGAGACGGTCCATCTGGAGCACCTCGGCAGCATAGTCTCCCTGACCGGTCTCAATGATCTGCTGTGCTTCCTCGTAGGTGAAGCGACGATTGGAACGTATGCAGGTGCGGCAGATACGGCTCTTGAGCACATTGGCATCATCGTCCATCTCGAAGATACAACTGAAGGTCAGTTTCTCCTCGTCCTGGCGCAGCGAACAGAGTTCGTTGCACAGACGCTCGGGCAACATTGGTATGGTGCGATCTACCAGATAGACCGACGTGGCACGGCTGAACGCCTCCTTGTTGATGATGGAATCGGGACGCACATAGTAGGTCACATCGGCTATATGCACACCAGCCTCCCAGTGTCCATTGTCCAGACGGCGCAGGGAGAGTGCATCGTCGAAGTCCTTGGCATCGGCAGGGTCGATGGTGAAGGTGCAGACATCGCGCATATCCACACGACGGGCTATCTCCTCGGGGGTACAGCCGTCGGCAATCTTGTCTGCGGCTTTCTCTACTGGGCGTGGATACTTGTAGGGCAATCCGTACTCCGCCAGGATGGAGTGCATCTCGGCAGTGTTCTCGCCCTTACGGCCCAGGACATCGACCACCTTACCTATTGGATTCTTGGAGAATGCAGGCCAACGTTGGAAATCGACCACTACCTTGTCCCCATCGTGTGCCTTGCCGAGCAGCTCGTTCGGGATGTAGATATCCTTGTCCAAGCCGCGGCTGTCGGGGGTGACGAAGGCGTACTTGTTGTTCTTCTGCAACACGCCGACGTAGCGGTGCGGCACACGTTCTACCACCTCTATGACACGGGCGAGTGGTCCACTCATGCCGCGCGATGATCGGCCATGACCACGCTGCATCTTCTTCTGGATGCGCACCTTGTCGCCGGACAGCGCCTGCATATCGTCACCATCCAGCACGATGTAGGGCTCCTCTACCCCATCGACCATCACCTGGTGCATGCCATTGTGACGGCGGTCGAAGATGCCGACCTTGTCCTCGCCCTTGATCTGGCTCAATGTATATCGGCCTACCGACACTTCGCGCAGGAAACCCTGCTTGCCCAGCAGTTCGAGCGTCTCGTACACATCTGCACGGTTGCTGCGGCCGAAGATGCCCATCTCCTGCGATATCTGTAGGTAGTTATAACTGTTATTTGGATGCTGGTTAAACCACTCTGTGATTCGTTCCACTAATTTGGTAAGTGTTGATTTGGCCATAGTATATCAATTTTATTCACGCTGCAAATATACAGCATTTTTTTGAAAATTAAATACTACAATCGTAAAAAATATTTAAAATAGACAATTTCATATCGATTAGCCGACCGAGGCTCGCGCTATTGTATTATTCATCCTATAAAATGTTCTGATTTACTCACATTGGACAATAAATTGGCACAATAAATAAAAAAAATAGAGCATTTATGATGATTGTATGCATAAAAATACTATCTTTGCAGCAACAAGTTATTATACGAGGAAGCAAATGTGGAATAAATGCCTATTTAATTGAAGGCAAACCAACTACTCATCAGATTGTACAAAAATCTGTATATTACCTACAAAACGTTGATGATAACACAATAACCGTTGGGGAAATAACACCCAACACCATCACGAATAACCCAAAGAACGTTGAACATGGTCCAATAACGGTATATAGAACCTGCAACGTTGAAGAAACCCCTTAGTTGGATGATGAATTTTAGACTGTATATGATTATAGCAATGTCGGTCATTGCACTCTCTCTGCACACTCACACCAGTGCAGCCGAACGTCAGTGGACAACGGCCGACGGATTGCCTTCAGGAGAAATACACCAAATCGTAGAACTACCCAATGGACAGATGCTCGCCGCAGGAGAGGGCGACTTCTATCTGTGCGACGGATACTCGTTCCAACCTATTGCATGCGACATCAACAGGACACACCAGCTGCCACAGCCGGTGGAGGAATACGGCTACCTGTGGCAGGGGGACTCGCTGCTGTGGTTGCGTGACCAGCAGCACGTCTATCTGTTCGACGCACTGAACCGGCATTTCCGCTACGACCTGCAGTACAGACTGTCCGACGCACTGATGGCACGATTCCAGCCTGCTCCGGAGGTAGTCACTGACCGCCAGGGGGGACATTGGACTGCCACCCAACCCAATGGCATACAGTATCAGCCTCGGCCCGAACGGATAGCAGTCACCATCGGCGCTGATGACCCCACCTACATAGAGGGATTGAGCTATACGGACATCATCGGACAACAATGGTGCATCACACCGCAGGGACTGATATGCACCAACGAGGAGGGGACATCGTGCTACAATGCATCGAACGTCAATCACATGCCCGATCGTCCCATCTCCTTCATCGTCGATCTGGGCAAGGGACAATACCTGATATGTGATACGATCAATACGTTGGGCTACTTCTGGCCGGAGCGCAAGCTCTTTGTATCGATTACCAACCGGCTGCCCGACCTGAAGAAATACGGCAACATCAAGGGTGCCTGCGTACTGAGCCAGTGGCGCGTCGCTGTATATACAGACAACGGCGCATTCCTGCTGGACGTGCAGACCGACAAGATGTCACCTCTGCCCTGTGCCGACTACATCGCCCAGTGGTCCAACCTGTATCACTGCATGGAGTTGGACAATTATCTGCGGCTATGGGTAGGCACGCACAATGGTCTGTTCTGCCTCACCCCTAAATCGAACATCAATACTGCGGACTTCGTCTGCCGCCATGTGGAGGGTATGTTCGACGAAGATGTACGCAACCTGCAGGCCGATACCGAGGGACATATATGGGCAGGCACATCGAGCGGCATCTGCCGTATCATCTCTTCGCCCGATACAGCCAACGTCGATGATCACGTGACGCACTTCGGTCCCGAGGTAGGTATTCCCACCACAGCCATGATACTGGGCGCAGCAGGAATCACCGCCGACAGTACTATGGTCTTCAAGTTCGCACAGGACAGCGCTGTTGCATTCAAGACTCAATGGTTCGACAACCGTACTCGTCCCCTGCCGGTAGCCCTCACACTACTGTGCCTGGGCGACTCGCTCTTGCCATTGTCCCTGTTGGGCCGCCCACTGGAACTGTCCAGCCAGCACAACAACCTCGCCATCACATTCTCGGCACTCAATTATGCAGCGCCCATGCACACCCGCTACAGATACCGCATGAGCGGACTGGACGATGAGTGGCATACGTGCGATGCCCCGCAGGATTTATCCGATATGCGAGCACCCACTGCCCAATACTCGGACCTATCTACCGGAGAATATACATTCGAGGTTCAGGCTGCGGTACACAACAGTGAATGGGGCCCAGCCTCCATCCTACCCATAGTCATCCTCCCTCCTATGTGGCTCTCATGGTGGGCATTGACCCTCTATGCCGTGCTGGTCATCACCGCCATCGTACTGTTCACGGTGCGCCGCCGCAAGTAAGCGGTCATTGGACAATGCGACCTGTATGTAAATTGATTTATTGGACAATATAAAATGCGATGCCTGCCCTTTTCCAACAAAGAGCAGGCATCTAAGTTTATGAAGTTGGCAGACACATTCCCAACTTCGATACTAACTAACTTAATTTCTAACTTAATTGTAACAACTAACCGAATCAAATATTATGGTGCAAAGGTAGCCTTTTTGCACGTAGCAGCAAAATTCAATTGTAACAACTACTTTTAAATTTGTACAACCATGGTAAATTGTTACAAATCAGGTCTAAAAATGTAACGAATGAGGGAGTAAAAAATTAAAAGGAAGAGCTCCGATAGAACAAACAAACTATCGGAGCTCGAATATATAATAGAGGTTTGTATTTTGGAAAAATATATTGCTGGAGCAATTAGGGTGTATTGGAAGTATATTGGAGGGAAATGGGGGAGAAATAAAGGTGAAATGAGGAGCGAGCAATGCCTCATTGCAGCACTACTTAAGGCACTACTTGAGGCACTACTTGAGAATCACTTGAGAATTACTTGACCCACACCTTGCCCACTCTGCCGGAGTGATATTGTACCACATTCATGCCCGACTGAATAGCAGCGCGGGTGCGACCCTCTGCATCATAGATATGGAGGACTTCGTCATCGGGTGCGATGGCATTGGTGATGGCCGATGCATCGGGCACAATATTGATCTGACACTGCAGGAGGAGGAACTCGTCATAGCCGCCTACGGCATCCAGGTTGGAGAACGAGAGGACATAATTGCCTGCCTGCGAGACAGTGAATGAGAGCGTACGCTGTTCGGCACTGGATACATCCGCCGAGGTACTGCCATTGACATTGGGTGCAGCCAGGAGCGACGAGGCCGAGGCAATGGATGCACCACTGGCATTGAGCACATCCACACGATAACGAGGAGTGGATTTCCAAGCTGCCATTGCATAGGTAAGCCGGTAGTCGCCCGGTTGCAACGAGAGCAGATAGTCCGATTGTCGGCCATACTCACAGTTGCCTTCACGCCAATAGAAAGCCTTGCCCTGATAGCCTGTGAAGCCGGCAAAGGTACGCGAACCGGAACTGAACGTAGCGGGATAGGCATGGACGGCATCGCCCTCCTGCTTGCACTGCCATCCTGGAGGGACAGCACCCGACAGCACATCGGTGTAGTCGAGATGATATACAATGGTCATGTCCCGATAGATAGGCTGTAACGTCACATTGTCATCGGGCATGACGAAGGAGTTATCTTCTGCAATGTTGATATTGCCATGGATGATGTTCCAACCTACGAACTCATATCCCAGCTCCGGTTGCACCGTGAGCGAGACCGTATCGCCCTCGGCTGCCTGTACGACAGAGGCCTGGACCTGTCCGTGTTCGGCATCGCGCACCGTCACGAGGAATTTCTCATCGGGCACCGACGCTGGATGATAGGTCACATTGTCGATATACATGTTGATACCGTTGGCATTGAGCAACTGCAGCGTATTGGCACCTGCATTGAGCGAGAAGGTAGCTTCGCACTCACACCATTCATTGGTGGCAGTGACGGGACACAGCACCTTGAGCGAGCTACTGCCCACCTGCATGGTGATGGTTGCCTGCTTGTGGGTATTGGTATAGCGTACACGGATGCGGTAGTCGCCTGCCTGCGGGGCATTGAAGATATGCCTTAGGGCACCAGCCGTGTTGGTTCCCATATCCATGAAACCGTTACCGGCATGACCACGCACATTGGGATACCAGCCGTAGGGGTCAGTGACGCAGCTATTGATGTTCTTGTAGTCCATATCCTCCGCCTCGATGGTGACAGGACCGACATAGGCAGCAGGTTGGGCAGGCACAGGGAGCTCAGCATGGCTCAATGTATCGGTGGCACGATCCGTGGCGCTACCGGCACAGCGGATGCATACATCCACACCGCCCAGGTGTTTGATGCTCAATGAGAACACCCCACTCTCGGCATCCCAGGTGGAGGTAGTGGACGACATCAGACCATCGGCACGACGCACAGCCGTGAAGGTAGGTTCCGCCGCAGCCCCCTTGACCGTAATGACATCAATGCGCTGCGTGGTAGTATCTGCACGATAGTTGTTGAGATAGAGGTCAATATGGTCGGCATACTCGTGTACGACGCCTGTCGAGAGGTGATTCCAGTCGAGCAGAATCGAGTCGCAAGTATTGTACAACAGAGGAATACGCGCCTGGGCATCCTGTTTCTGGTTCAGGTAGGTGTGTGGCACATAGGTGACCAACTGATTGCGATAGCGGTTCACGTAGAGGTCGCCCTGGCTCACTTCGGGGTATTGTGCATTGAAGTCATTGACCTTGGCTGTCAGACTGCCCCAACGCGATGCGTATGCAGCCTTCGATACACGGACAGGGATAGTCTTGGCCAATTCGTCCTGCAGACAGTTGACCACAGGCACAGCGCGATAGCGGCCCGTGCTCTTGAAGTAGCAGTAATTGTCCATCCATTGACCCTGACCCACATTGAAGGGATCCTCCTGCTTGTACAATCCGTCGTAGAGCGAGCCCCAAGCGGCATACTTGTCTTCGTCACTGCCTGTAGTGATACCATTGACCACCACAACCTTGGTCTCGGCGAGCACCTCCTCGCGCGTAGGTATATAGAGAGTACCGTCGATGATCTTGTCAAAGATGTCGAGCCAGCCGTTGCGGAAACCCGGGAAGAGACCCCAGCGACGACGTGTATAACCATTGACCGTCGTGTTCGACAGGTTCTGGAAATCTTCAGTCCAGATCAATTCAGGACCATCACACACGGCACCGCCATTGACACAGGTCTGTTCGATGACCGTACCGAATCCAGCGGCATTGGGGTACTTCAGACCACTGTCCTTGCCGACGATAGCCTCGATAGCACCGTTCCAGCCGCAGTTGTCGTAGCGGACACCGTAGTTATTGGCCAATCCAGCGATGAAGGGACCATAGGTGACACTCTCGTTGTTGTAGAAGCACGACGAGGTAGTATATTTGTACAACCACAGGATGGCATCGGGATAGGCCTTGCAGGCGGCAAGCAGGTCCGGATTACGTTTCATCATGCCCAATGGATTGAGGGCATGGGACCATATATTGCCGCAGAAGGAGATAGTCAGGAATCCGCCGTAGCGATGCGCCATCGGCACCAGTTTGGCAAAGAGGGCAATGCGGTCCGCCTGACTGCTCGAACTCTTGTCGCCCGGTTCGTCAAAGCCCCAGAACTGCTCGGCGAAATTCCAGCCGAGGAAGTTAGGAAAAGCGCGATAGAAATATTCAAACGTCTCCAGGTCATCGTCCTGCAGGTGCGTATGACCACCGCTGGCAGGCTGGCAAGTGAACCACATACCGTTGTGCTGACATACAGTGGCCCACGAGCGGTAGGTCTTGACAGCATTCTGCGGCATCTTATATACCCCCTTATCCACATCATACTGGCACGAGAGGGAGAGATTTAGCACCACATAAGGGCGAATACGTTCGGGTATCAGGTTGATGATTTTCTGCGGGTCCGCCTTGTTCCACACATCCACATGGACCAGCCACATCGGGTGACGGCTATCTACAGGGCGGCGTGTGGGAGCAGCTTCATCATCGGCCGATGACAATGCAGCAGCCTGCAACGAACAGCAGCAGACTAATAACAAGATAATAGCATACAAGAACTTCTTCATGATTAATAGTGTTTATGGCATTGAATTGCGGCACAAAGGTAACATCTTTAATTTTATCAATAATTATAAAAATGATACAAATAGTTACAAATTTGATAATCGGTTACGAATTTTAAGTGAAAATGTTTCATTATTACAAAAAAGATGTTACCTTTGTGCCATGAAACCTTATATTCTAATATTCTTATTTTGGTGCGCGGGTTGCACGCTCAATTGGGCAATGCCCAACCGCCGGCATCTGGTGTTCGACTACCAGTGGCACTTCCGCTTGTGCCAGGACAGCGCCGACGCGCGTCAGCAATGCGACACACTGTTTGCATCACCACTCCCCACCTGGGCAGACAGCGCGCATACCACAGTCTCCCTTCCCCACGACTGGAGCATCACGCTCCCCATTGACCCCAATCAAGGAGGTGCCGCCGGATATCTACCTGGCGGCAATGGACTATACGTCAAGGATTTCACCTGGCCACAGGGCATCGACCCCGACCGACGCATAGCGCTGCGCGTAGAGGCAGCCTACCACCGCGCCACCGTGTGGCTGAACGGCCATCAGTTGGGCCACCACATGTACGGCTATACCCCATTTGAGGTGGATATGACCCCCTATCTACGTTCACGCGGACGCAATCGTCTGGTGATACACTGCCAGACCGAAGAGCAGTCTAGATGGTACACGGGCGCAGGCCTGTACCGACACGTATGGCTCATCGAGACCCAGCGACAGCACTTTGCCACCAACGGCATCTTTGTTCAGGCCCGACCCTGCGACACCGCATCGGTCACCACATCGGACTGGGATATTCATTGCCAATGCACCATCGTGCAGGGCGAAGGATGTACGACCGAGCACCGACTGCTCGATGCCACAGGCCGCAGCATCGGCGGTACCTTCACCACCCAGACGCGCATCAGCGGCAGCGACGTCACGTTGTGGGACATCGACCATCCCACACACTACTATGTACAATCCCGTCTGCGCAATGCCAAGGGCAAGGTGGTCGATGAGATGATTACCCCCATCGGATTGAGATACTGCGCCTTCGATGCCGATACGGGATTCGCACTGAACGGCCGCCGTACCAAACTGCGCGGCATGTGTCTGCACCAGGATGCAGGCGACCTGGGGGTAGCCGTCCCCGACCGTGTGATAGAGCGACGACTGCAGCGGCTCAAGGCACTGGGGTGCAATGCCATACGCAGCGCACACAATCCGGCATCGACCGCCATGCTCAACATCTGCGACACCCTCGGACTGCTGGTGATAGACGAGGCGTTCGACAAGTGGAAATCCGGTTACTACGCCCCCTACTATGACAGTTGTGCCGAGGGAGACCTGGCGGACATGATATGCAATGACCGCAATCATCCCTCCATCATCATCTGGAGCATAGGCAACGAGCTGCAGGAGGCATGGTTGCCAGCCGAGCCAGTCACACCCGGCGGCAAACCGACCAACGAAGGCATAGCCCGCGCACGCCGGCTGAACGACATCGCGCACCGTCTGGACCCCACCCGTCCCACTATCGTGGCGTGTCAGCAGGGATTCACCGACGCATTTGGCGAGGTGACCGATCTGGTAGGGTACAATTACCTCGAACCGCGCATGCTACAGGACCACCGCCGCCATCCGCAACGCAAGATGCTCGTCACCGAGTCGTTTGTCTATTACAGTGGACTGCGTGAGGACATCGTCCGTGACTGGGAGGAGCGCAATCCCTGGAACTGGGTCGAGGAGAACGACTTCATAGCCGGATCGTTCGTATGGGCAGGCGTCGATTATCGTGGCGAGTCATCGCCCTGGCCTGCCAAGGGCTGGTGCTCCTGCCCCTTCGACATGACGCTCGATGAACGTCCCCAGGCAGCCTACTACCACACCGTGTGGCAACCGGAGCGACCCTATCTGAAACTGGTAGTGCGCGACAACTGCTGGCCTCAGTGCCCCGGTACCGACCACTGGCAGTACCCACTCATGGCCGACTGCTGGGATATGCCGTTCGACGACGGACGCACCGTACAGGTTCGCTGTTACACGACGTGCGACTCCGTGCAGTTCTTCTTCCCCATGTGGAGCAACCCGCAGTTGCCGCTCCAGCCGCGCATCACGTCACGTTACCCCGACCACACCATCACGCTGCAACTACCTGCACGTCGCGGCAAGGTACTGGCTGTAGGTTACAGAGATGGCCTACCGGTGCTGCGCGACTCGCTGGTCAATCACGGCCCGGTATGTGCCCTGCGCATAGACAATGACCGCCCCACGCTGCGCACCTTGCCAGCCGACAGGGCCACACTCACAGAGTCTTTTGGTCCAATCGACAAGCAGGCAGGACGCCTCTACCGCGAGGCAGGCAGTCAGTCCATGACGCTCGTCCCCAGCGCAATGCACCAGACCGTAGCCCACATCCGCGTCACTACGGTCGATTCCCTGGGGCGCAAGCAACAGATGGACCCCCGCATGATTACTGTCCAGGTCGATGGTCCTGGCCGACTGCTCAGCATCGAGTCCGGCGACTTCGGCCGCAGCACATTCACCGGCAACAGTGTCTGCTCCTACTTCGGCTCCGTCCTGCTGCGAGTGCAATCGACCCATCAACCCGGCACCATCCGGGTCAAAATCTCTGCCGATGGCATTGAGCCCCGATATGTAGAGATCGAGTCCCGTCCATAGTCCCAGGTCAATATCCTCCACAACTTCTCTCATCAAGATTTCTCAATTTTCAACTTTCAATTTTCAACTTTCAATTTTCAATTTGTAACTTTCAATTTTCAACTTTCAATTTTTAATTTTTAACTCTTAATTTTTAATTTAGCATTATGAAGTTCCTCATCATCGTACTCACCATGGCATTGAGCCTTGCAGCACAGGCGCGCACCTGGGCAGGCATCAGTGCGGGATTGAAGAGCGATGATGACCTACACGTCACGGCGCCGCGGCTGTTGATGATCATCCGGCCCGATGCCGACTCCATCCACTATGCCATTCGCCCCGACGCCGACACTACAGGCATATCGACCGACGAAGTGGACTTCTGGCCCTGGGAGAGCAGCGCCGACTCCATCCTGCAGACAGCCCAACCGTCGGACAACAACCTCCTGAACCTGCGCCGCTGGATGCCCACCGAGGTGCGAGGCACAGCCAACCTGACACGCGGTTACTACGACAAGGAGGGTATGACAGCCGAGATGAATGCCGGACTGGAGTTGACCGCCCTGTGGCAGATAGACGACAACTGGTATGCGGGCATCACCACAGGTCTGTATCATGGTGTGGGCCGATACGCCACGCGCTACATCCCCATCTGCGCCACCGCCGAATACAGGTTGCAACCCCTGTGGATGTTCACTCCGTTCGCCGAGGTGTACGCCGGCGCACTGATAGGCATAGACCAGGGTACCGGCACGACAGCCCAGGGTGGCACCGGGACGAAGCACACGGACTGGCCCAACTGCGCTACCGTGGGACTGCGCATGGGCGCCTACTACCCTATCGGGTCGCACCTGCGACTGCGCGCTGCCCTGCACCTGCAACATCTGACCGACAGCCCCAATGACCACTACCCCAAGACCGGCGAGACCGGATTCGGTGTGAGCGGCAGCATCTGCTGGAGACTGTAACCTGCGCACACGGTACGAACCGGCACATACGGACATAACGAACAATACGGATTAGAACGATCTGACAAGATCAATCTAATCCGTATTGCTCATTTAAACTATTACTATTTAACGATAAAAACTCAAGTCATGAAATTCGTTGTCTCAAGTCATGAAATTCGTTGTCTCAAGCACTGAAGGGCTCAACGGAGCGAGTCGAGCAGGTCAGCCGACGGGCACTCGAAGTTGGAGATGCGCAGATGAATCTTGCGCAGGTCCTCGAGCTTGTATTTAGGCTTCTCGGCTGTAGGGGGCCAGTCCTGCTTGCTCAGGTGCTGGAAGTAGAGCAGACAGGCATCCTTCCACCACACGGCATCCTTCATCTGCGTGTCGAGGCGCTTAGAGATGTCGGTGAAGGTATCGTCGGGCACCTGACCCTTGACACTGTTCCACATGATCTGCATCTGGCGCACCTGGTTCACACCCGCCTGATAGTGGCGGCCCAGGTGGTTCCAGAGGTTCTCCGTCGTGCCGTCCGTCCATGTACGGGTGTAGGTCCATGGCGCATGGTGGAACCATACCAGATACTTCTCCGGGCAGGTCTCCAGGTTCTCGTACGACTGTGCCATGCTGTCGGGGTACTGCGCTGTGGCACCGGTACCAGTTGCTACCGTACGGTCAAAGCCGAGGCCGATGGTGTCCGAACGATGGTAGTACGATGGCATCCAGTCGTAGCGTATGCCGGGCATGGCGCACCAAGGTTCAGGTCCATAGTGGTGACCCCAGGCGAACTGGTGGTGCAATCCCATGGGCATCATGTAGTTGACCACAGCCTCGCGGCTCATCAGCAACATTGCACGTATAGAGAGTTTGGCACGATCGTTGGCGTCGGGGAAGTTCATCTCGACCCAGTCCTTGGCAATCGAGTCCGAACATACATCCGGATTGTTGGCTATGCGGCCGAAGGCATACCAGTTGGCTTCCGCCATCTTGTTGCCACAACCATTGGTACCGACGTTAGCTACACCGGCGAAGTCGCGCAGTTCGGGCGCGCCCCCACACCTGAGTTCCCGGATAAACTCCGTCCACATTGGAGCCAGGAAGGCGATGTGATTGGACTGACCGAGATACTCCTGCGTGATCTGCAACTCCGCCATCACGCGAGTCTTGCGCATCGAGAAGAAAAGTGGCGAGACTGGTTCGCGGGGCTGGAAATCGACAGGTCCGTTCTTGATCTGGATGATGACATTCTTGTCAAACTGGCCATCCAGGTCGGCGAACTCGATGTATGCCTGCTTGGCACGGTCCAGGTCGGTGGGCGAATAGACGAAAGCACGCCAGATGACCACACCCTTGTGCGGATAGAGCGCACGTGCCAGCATATTGGCACCCTCAGCATGCGTGCGACCATAGTTGCATGGGCCGGGCTGACCCTCGCTGTTGGCCTTGACCAGGAAACCACCGAAGTCCGGAATGCGGCGATAGATATCGTTGGCACGGTTCGTCCACCAGCGCACCACCGTGGTATCGAGCGGATCGGCCGTCGAGGTCTGGCCCAGCACCAGTGGAGTGGCGAAATTGACTGCCAGATAGACCTTGACGCCGTAGGGACGCAGCAGGTCGGCATACATCTGTGCAGTATCGAGATAGGCATCTGTGAGCATCACAGGCGATGCATTGACATTGTTGATGACAGTGCCATTGATGCCATACTCCTGATTGCGGCGTCCATATTCCTGAATGCCGAGCGTGTCGATCTTGCCGCGGTTCCAGAAGATGCTGCGACCGGCGTAGCCACGTTCGACACTGCCGTCGGGATTGTCCCAATGATTGAGCAGGCGCAACGGTTCGCTCGAGAACTCACGTGGGAAGTTGACCGTCTGCTCGCTGCATCCTGCCAGCAGGCAGAGAGTGAGGAGCAATGATAAAGTTTTTTTCATAAGGCTATAATAGTTTACCCTCCTTGCGACGAGGGCGACGATTAGACTACTGGTCAATGCCCTCGATAGTCTGGATGCGACCCTGGGCATCATATTGAATCTCGCAGACCTTCAGGCTACGCAACCACGACTTGCCGCCCGAAGGCACGCTGTCGTGATGGAACAGGTACCACTTGCCCTGATACTCGATGATGGCGTGGTGTGTGGTCCAACCCACTACGGGAGTGAGGATCACGCCCTGATAGGTGAATGGGCCGTAGGGATTGTCACCCACGGCATAGCAGAGCAGGTGACTGTCGCCGGTCGAGTAACTGAAGTAATACCGTCCCTGATACTTGTGCATCCACGAAGCCTCGAAGAATCGGTGCGGGTCATCGGCCTTGAGCGGCTTGCCGTCAGCATCAACTACCACAATAGGGCGTGGCGACTCGGCAAAGTTCATACCGTCCTTGGTCAGGCGCACGCAACGGCTGGGCAGAGCATCCTCCTTGCCCTCGGGCAGATAGGGAGTCTCCAGGTGGATATTGTCCTTGTAGCGCTGCAACTGACCGCCCCACAGACCACCGAAATAGACATACACCTCGCCGTCGGCATCGTCGCGGAAGGCACACATATCGATGCTGTAACTGCCCGGCACAGGTGCTGGCTGCGGGATGAAGGGACCCTCGGGGCGGTCAGCGACAGCCGTGCCCCAGTGGAAGACGTCGGTGCGGTCCTTCATCGGGAAGTACATCACGTAGCGCTTGACGCGCTTGCTGTAGCCCATACCGGCTGCCTGTTCCTCGGCATTGGTGGGCACCTCCTGCTCGTACTCCTGTACGTCGCAGTCCCACAACTGGCGGCCGTGCCAGGGGATGTCCTCCAGGCGGAGCACGCAACCATGGTCAGTGACGGTACCGTTCATGGGGTCGCCGTCGATGGAGAGGACGTGGTAGTCCTTCATGATGTACTGGTCACCATTGTCATTCTCGACGTTCGATGCCTCCCAGTCGTGGCTGGGATAAATATAGATCTTGCCATTGAAGATATGGACCGATGGATCGGCCATATAGTCGGCGGGGAATAGATAGCGTTTCATATTTTTTGTTAGGAATTAAAGGAATATATAAGGAAATTATTGCTTCTACATGGAGTTGAGGTGAGTCAACGGACGATGCAATCGACGGTCGGATATTGAATCTGGGCCAATATATCGTCCCTTGCAATCGCTCTTTACTCGGTACGGAACCGTATCGTTCAGGGTCAATGGAGGGGTGGTCCAATGGAGGTGCAGTGTAAGACCAGAGTAAGTCAAATCACTTACGCTCCACTTACGCAGCACTTACGCTGACGGGGTCCTGGCGCTCGGCTCTCCGATACCCTTGCGATACCTGAGCGATACGATACTGCAGGCTCACGATGGGCACCCGCATTGGCCCATGCCACGTGCTGGCATCACTGGGCAGAGGCCGTGAGATACTTGTCCATGACAGGTTTGAGGCGGTACTGACGGTCGAAGAGCAGCGGGTAGTTGGTCCTGCCGTGCATGGGCCAGTCATTGAGCCACGACTGTTGGTCATATACACCCCACACGGTGACGCGGCGCACGTGGGCACTGTACTTGAGTGCCAGGTCGAAGAGAGCCTGCACGCGTCCGTTCCAGGCGGTCTGCACCGAGTCGGGCAGTCCGTCGGGGTAAGGGTTCATGCGCTGGTTGTACTCGAAGTTGTTCTCGACGGCAGCATTCTCATTGCCGGCGGCGAAGACATTGGGCAGTGCATTGACGTCCAGCTCGGTGAACTGCACATCGACGCCCTGGCCGATGAAGGCCTGCATGGAGCGCTCCATCTCGGTCATGTCGGGGTAGTCCATTCCGGCGTGAGCCTGCATGCCGATGGCGTCCAGGCGCAAGCCACTCGCCTGCACGGTAGCCACCAGATCGACATAGGCCTGACGCTTGGCTGGCTTGGCCATGCTGTAATCATTCAGATAGAGTTCGGCATCGGGGTCAGCCTCGTGTGCACATGCCAGTGCCCAGGGGATGAAACTGTCACCCATGATCCGATAGAAGGGCGACTGACGGTAGGTGCCATCGTCCAGGATGGCCTCATTGACCACGTCCCACCCACGGATACGGCCCTTGTAACGGCCCACGATGGTCTGGATATGGTCCTTGATGCGCTGCTGGAGCACTTCGGCCGATACGGTGTCACCCTTTTCATCGACGAAGAACCAGGGCGCACACTGGCTGTGCCATATCAGACAGTGGCCGATGATGGTCATGCCGTGTTTCTCGCCGAACTCGACGAAGCGGTCTGCATCCTCCCAGTTGTATCGGTCCGGTTCCGGATGGATCAGTTCACACTTCATGCAGTTCTCCGCCACGATGCTGTTGAAGTGGCGTACGATCAGGCTGTCGCCCACTACGTCGCGGCCGGACGACTGATCGACGTTGATGGCACAGCCCATCAGGAACTGGCCGTCGAACGCCTCGCGCAGCGTCTTGGTCTGCGGCTCGGGTGCTGCACAGGCTGTGAGCAGTCCCAAGGCCAGTAGGGGAAGTATATTACGCATTTCTCTTCTCTATTTCACGGTTAATCTCATCTATCTTCTCGTCGGTCAACTCATACTTGGAGATGATCCACATAGCCAGGCCCAAGAGCATGGCGGGGATGACGCACACCAGCCAGAGGATACCCTCCTCCGCCATGGGAGTCTGTTCTGTCACCTCGCTGTTGTAGCCCACATAGGCGAGAACGAAACCAGGCACGACGCCGCCCAGTGCCATACCCGCCTTGAAGAAGATTCCAGTCAGGGCATTGACGATACCGGCTATGCGCTTGCCACTGGTATATTCGCCATAGGAGATGACCTCGGGCACCAGAGCCCACATGTAACCCGTTGCCACGATGACACCGGTGGACTTGATGAACTGGGCGACATAGACCAGACCCATGCTGGGATGATCCAGTTTGGCGACAAAATAGAGGATAGCCATACCGACGATGGCACAGGTCAGGAAGGCATAGAACATGTTCTTCTTGCCGATGGCACGCTTGATGGCAGGGACCAATGGCATGAAGATGAACGACGGAATGGAGCCCAGGCCCATGAAGATGGACATCTCCTCGGGCGTGCCGTGCAGGTTGCTCTGCATGAAGTAGGAGCCTGCTGCATTGCCCACACTCATCATGGCGAAGGCGGTGATGAAGAAATAGGCGATGACACGGAGCGGCCTATTGGTGGTGAACTCCATCCACAGGTCACTTACCTTGACATTCTCTGTATCCTTGGCATCCATCACGACACGCTCCTTGCACTGCGAGAAACAGAAGAAGAGCAGGAACAGACCGATCAGGGCATAGAGCGTCATGGTCATGAACCATGCCTCGGGGTCCTTGGACATAGCTACATTCTCGCTCACGAACTCGCTGCGGGACAGCGCCTTGACCAGCAGTGGCAGACCTGAACCGACAGCCAGACCGCCGCAGTTGGCCATGAACATACGGGTCGAAGTGAGGATGGTGATCTCGTCTGTGTCGCGGGTCAATGAACTGTTGAGTGCGCCATAGGGCACATTGATCAATGTATAGAGCATCGACAGACCGACGTAGGTCACATAGGCATAAATGAGTTTGGTCAGATAATCCTGATCGGCCATTCCGTTCCAGAAACAGAGGATGGCGAGACCCGACAACGGAATACCCGCCAGTACCAAGTAGGAACGATACTTGCCCAACTTGGGTGTATGCTTGTCCACGAAGGTGCCCACCAATGGGTCCCACGCTACATCGACCAGACGAACAATGAGGAACATGACAGCGGCATCTCCTGCATCCAGACCGTAGATATCTGTATAGAAGAACAGCAGATACATGCAGATGGTCTGGTAAATCAGGTTCTGGGCCAGGTCGCCCGAACCGAAACCGATGCGTTGTAACCAAGAGAGCTTATAGAAGCCTTTGGATTCTTGTGTAGAAGACATTTTAGATTAAAAGGATTTTAGTTTTATAATAAGGGAAAATAGGTATCCATTGTAACTTTGTACTTAGTAACTTTGTACTTTGTCACTTTGTACTTTGTCACTTTGTACTTTGTCACTTTGTAACTTTGTACTTAGTCACTTTGTCACTTAATACTTCGCTCCGTTCCGAACAAGTGCTGCGCCTGGTATCCGCCATAGTCGATGACCAACTTCTCCAGCACCATACCGGGGTCGATGGGACGGACAGTGAGCGTATGGGTACGTTGCTGACCTGTGACCGCCATAGGCACGATACGTTCGATGATGCGGGTAGCCACTACATCGAAGGTGTGCCATTGATTCTCCTCGGTCAGGTCACCGTTGTAGTTGACCACCACCTCGGCACCGCCATCGATCGAGACCGCATAACGGTGACCCTCCTTGCGCAGGAACGGCAAGGTCGAATTGGTCACCACATGCACACGCACAGAGTCGGTGCCGGCAGGCAGGTCGAAGCGGTAGGTCAAGGCAGCGCCATCCAACTGCGCCGTGTAGGGCCAGTGAGCCACACCGCTCAGGGTACGACCATAGTTGGGGATGGTGAGCCACTTGCCCTGCGTAGCAGTAGCCTGGGCATAGTGCTCCGCCTCGATGCTCACGTAACCGGCATCGCCGCCATATACAGCAGGAGCAGATGGGGCCGATGGACGGTCCAGTGCCTGTGGGCGGATGTTCTGCCGTGGCTCATTCCACGAGTGGTAGCCAATGTGAATCTGGTCCATCAGGTGGTTCCACTTGCCCCCGTTGATGCTGTGGTAGAAACGGGTCAGTTCGGCGTCACGGGCGAAACAGCGGTCCACCTCCGCCTGGCAACCACGTGCCTGGGCATAGTACATCTCGTACAGATTGGCCATGGACTGTATAGGATAGAGCAGCAGTTGGGCGAACGAGGCAGCACTGCCCGTAGCCGTGAGGGCATCCTGCGGCAGCGACTGGTACAGACGCAGCGCATCGGCCTCCAGCAGTCGGTAGTCGCGCACCACCTGAGCCCATTCGCCAGTAGCGAGGTTGTAGGTGCGGGCGGTGAGCATCTCGGGCGTGACGCGGCCGTTGTATGTAGTGTAGGCAGTCAGCAGCCGTGCAGCCTCACGACCATATCCCTGGGCGAGCATATCGGCATCGTAGCCGAAGATTCCGTTGCAGAATGCCTCAGTATGAGCCTGTACGCTCTGTGGGTCATCGAACTCTGCTGGATTCCACGCCATGTCGAGGAAGAGTTGAATCGGGTACTCCATCGGTTTGAGGTCACCCACGTTGAGTATCCACAACTTGTCGATGCCATACTGGCAGCACAGCTGCATCTGCTCCCACATGTGAGTGGCAGGAGTGACATTGGCCCACTTGGTATTGCGTGGTGCACCCACATAATCGACGTGATAGTACATACCGTAGCCGCCGGCGTGAGGTTTGCGGACCGTCTGGCCGTTGGCATCCAGCACAGCAGGCACACGGCGTATGTTGCCCCAGTTGTCGTCGCACAGCATGATGATGACATCCTCGGGTACGGTCAGACCCAGGTCATAGTAGCGCTGCACCTCCTTGTAGAGCGCCCAGAGCTGGACACGCTTGTTGGCAGCACGGCCAGTCTCCTCCTTGATGATCTGGCGTTGGTTGCGGAAGATCTTCTCGTACAACTTGATGTAGAACTCATCATTGGGCACGAAGTCCTCGTCGTGACCCTCCTTGCCGCCCATGGCTGTATCACCGTCACCGCGCATACCGATGGTGATGATGTCCTCATTATCCTTGGAGCGGCGTACTCCCTCGCGGAAGAACTGGTCGATGACCTCCTGATTGGTCACATAGTCCCACGCGCCGTTCTCACGACGGTGACGCGCCCACTCCTGGTGGTTGCGTGCCATGGGTTCGTGGTGAGAGGTACCCATGATGATGCCCATCTCGTCCGCCAAGCGGGAGTTCTCAGGGTCGTCGGCATAGAATGCATTGCTCCACATGGCAGGCCACATATAGTTGGCGCGCAGACGTTGGAGCAACTCGAAGACCCGCTCGTAGAAGTGGTGATTGAAGCCTCGCGCCAACTTCGGGTCGGCGGATGGGCAGGCACTGTCCGGGAACTTCTCGCGCACCCAGCCGCTCAGGCAGGGAGCCTCGTCGTTGAGGAAGATGCCACGATAGCGCACCACTGGTTCGCCATCTGTATATTGTCCTGGAGTCAGGAAAACAGAGTCATGTCTGGTAACAGGCATATCGGCCCACCAAGCCCAGGGCGAAACGCCCAGCTGGCGGCTCAATTCGTATATGCCGTATATGGTACCGCGCTTGTCACTACCGGCGATGATGATCTGGTCGTCGGCTACGCGGATGATGTATTTCTCGGTCTTGCCCTGGAGCGACTTGCGGTCTATGACCTTGTTTCGCATCAGACGCTGAACCGTGGTACTGCGGTCGATGGATCCGACCGTGACCTGCAACTGACGGCCACAGGCCGCCTGCATATCTGAAATGAGATTGGCAACGGCACGCTTCACACCTGGATACTCTTCTTCATCGACGTGGACACTGCCCACTGGGGCCAAAGCCACACCTGGCTGTCGGCTGAATGATACAAACGAGTCAGCAGCACGGAGTCCCGTGATGCAAGTAGCGGAGAGAACGAGTAGTGTGAGAAAACGATTCATTGCAAAAAAACGAAAACGATAACGAAGACGAAGAAACTTCGTACGAAGACGATAACGAAAACGAAAAGAACTAACGAGAACGTTATCGAAAAAGAAAAAATACGATGACGAAAAAGAAAGGACCCGGCCGGTCCTATTGCCGACCGGGTCACTTCATATTGATACAAGTTTAGCAATTGCTTAACTTGGAGTAGTAATTGGGAAGGTCCTTGGTACTTGGTACTTAGTACTTAGTTACTTGGTCCTTGGTACTTAGTCCCTTTGTACTTAGTACTTAGTCCCTTTGTCCCTTAAAATCACTTTACCAGGACTTTCTTGACTACGACATAGCCATCGCTGTAGCGCTCTACCTTGAGGCTGACGCCCTGAGGAGCTACAGACTGCTGACCAGCCATATTGAAGTAAGTAACCTGAACAGGAGCATCGTCGCGAACCTCAACCTGACGCAAGTCACTGACAGCGGCATTGAGAGCCTTGGTAGCAGCGGCAGCGTAGTCGAAGCCGTCGATCTTGCCCGTCATATAGAGCTTGGCATTATCGATCTCGCCGTGGTTAGAAGACTTGAACGGCATCAGGTTAGCACCAATCTTGACAGTAGCGAAGACGTCAGCGGTTGGGACAGTGACACCATACATATAGTTCTTGTCCAATGGGTACCACTGATTCTTGTCAACCTCAACGTGAGCGAACTGCTGCTGAGCCTTGTTGTCCTCGCTTACCTCGTAATATACATACGACTTCATTGGGTCTGGGTCATCGACGGTAGGAGTACCGTTGTTCCAGTTACGGCCAGTACGGTCGCAGGTCTCGATGTAGTAGGTGAAGACACCTGCAGGGAGATTGGTGAGCTGCTGAGAAACGTCAACAGTGATATAATCCTTGTCATTACCACCGGCATATACACCACGGTCCTGGATAGGATTCTCGGCCGTCACATTGATGGTAGTCTCCCAACTGTATGCCTCCCTGATGTAACCACCATCGGACAGTTCTGTTACGATGTTCCAACCTGGGAAGCGCTCACTCAACTGCGAACCGGCGAAGAAGTCGCAGTAGAAGCCTCCGTTCTGAATCCATGCAGTGACATCGATGCTGTCAGGCTGAGTGGTCTGGGTCAATGTATCGAAGGTGGTGAAGTTGTAACCATCGGCAATCTGCTGGTAGATACGGGCAGTATTGTACATCTTGAGTGCCTCGGCCAGAACCTGATCATCGGTCAGGGCCTTACCAGCCAGAACGACTACATCGTTGTTGGCATAGGTAGCCTCGTCGTACTCAACCAGAGCTGCTGCCAGAGTAGTGAGCTGCTTGGTGACGAGAGGAATGACGTTCTCGATCTGGTTCTTCAGTTCGGCTGAACACTTGCTGATACGAGCTACATAGTTCGAGAGCACATCGTCCTCCAGTTTCTCTGGAGCCACGGTAGCCAGTTCGTTGACCAGTTCTGTAGCATCGATATAAGCCTGTAGGGTAGAATACTTCTCAGCAGCAGACTCGACCTGAGCCTTGAGAGCATCGACCTTGCCTGCGAACTCATCGATATTGGTGCGGCGGGTAGCCATAGCCTTGATGAGAGCCTCAAGGTCGGCAATAGCATCCTTGTACTCAACAGCGGTGTGGAAGTCTGGATTCTCGTACGCGGTGATAGCGCTGCTCAACTTGTTGAGTGTAGTACCGGCATAGAGTTCATTGGCCTGAGCAGTAGTCAGTTCCTCCTTGGCAGGCACGAGAGCCTCGGCGAGAGCGAGCTTGTACTGCAGTGAAACAGATGCAACGGTCACGATCGAGATGTTGCCTACGAAGGCCTCACCATCGGTATAGAAGCGGAGCAGGTACTTGCCCTCAGCTGGAGCGGTGAAGAAGAACTGAGTCTTCATTGCCTCGATTTCGGCATTCTTGTCGCCATTAGGAGATTCGGTGTTGATCACCTCACTCTTGGAGAAGATTGGTGTACCGCTGAAGCCCTCCTCCTGAGGAATGATCTCGAAGTAATACTTGACGCCTGTAGCCTTCCAGAGTGCGGTGTAGAAGGTAATCTCTACGCGACCTGCAGGCAGGGTGAGGGTCTTCTCGTCCTTGGTGACAGTCTTGGCTTCTTCGCCTTCACCCTCGGTAGCCTCGTAGGTGAGGAACTCGCCGTAGGTCAGGACATTGGTGGTGCTGGCCAGATATACGCCCTTGCCACCCAAATTCTTGTAGGACAATTGGAACATACGTGGACCGCCACCGCCAGTAGCACAGTTGCCGCCCCAGCCGCCATTGGCACCAGGAGTACGGATGTTGCCGTCACGATGTATGCGCCAACCACTGCCGGCTGCAGGGATATAGCTGTCGTTCACGTCGGAGAATGTCTCGGCGAGCAGAGTCTCGTTGGTGAGATTGGTACCCTCCTGATAGGTATATACCTCGAAGCCACCACAGAGAGCCTCATGCTGGTTCTCCTTGTCAGCAATCTCGACCTTGAAGATCACGTTCTGACCAGTGGATGTGAAGCGGATACCGTCTGCCTGGAACTCGATCTTATCGGTAGCGCCATTAGCATTGGCAGAAGTGGTAATCTCCTGCGAAGCAATGACCTCCTTGGTCGAAGCGTCCAGAACTGAAGCGATGAGCTTGAAGCCAGCGTTCTTCCAGGCAGCAACGATAGGACGGAACTCGATGTCACCCTCTGGGAGTGTGAGTCCGTAGCCCTCCAGGTCACCATAGCAAACATAACCTACACCCGAGTCACCATTATCAGCGAACTTGGTACGGAAATAGAGAGCATGTTCGACAGTAGAGTTGGTAAAGTTGAACTGACGAGGACCAGAACCATAGGACTCGGCAGCATTGCGCACCTCACCCTCATTGTATATAGTCCAACCTGCAGCAGGATAGGCCTCGGATGCGACATGACCCTCAGCCACCTTGGTGTATTCAGTTACGGCAACCTCTACCTTGCCTACCTCGAACGAGGCAGAGAATGGAGTAGTCGTGGCTACACTGTGAGAGTTGCTCACATTGTCCACGGTGACGGTATAGACACCATCGACCAGGGCTGTAGTGCCTGTGCGCTGGAAGGTCAGTGTAGCGTTCAGTTCTTCGCTGGCTACGACCTGCAGAGCCTCGCCCTCATCAGGCAGACCCTGACCGAAGAGGAGGGCTACAGGAGCACCGTTCTCCGGGTCATTGGTCGATACAGGCTTATTGAACGTGAATGAGAAGCTGTTGATGTCATTGCCCCACTCGAACGAATTGTCCTGTGGTACAGAGGTAACCAATGCAGCCTCCTCCCACTCAGTCGAAACAGCTACGAGATTAGCATCATAGAGAGCGGCCTCGTTCTCGAAGTCGAGCACTGCGCAGTTAGGCTCGTCGAAGCTCTTAGGAGCAACATTGGTCGAATACTTCAAGTCGCCTGGGTTGGTGAAGCTGACAGTGACGTTCTCGCCGGCGATGTCATTGTTCATGAAGATATAGAACTTGCCTCCATCCTTGATTTCGACCGATGCGACCTCAGCCTCCTCGCCGTCCACCTTGACAGTGACGCACGACTTGTCGAGCAGGACAGCAGCCTGGGCAGCCTCTACGAGGGCTGCACCATTGGTCTCGTAACCGAAATCGACATAAATGGCATTGCCATTGAAGGTGAGCGCCTGTACGCTCGATTCCTCAATCTTGATATCATCTACATAATAGGTACCCTTGCCATTGAAGCTGAGACGCAGGAAGTCCTGGTTCCAGTATTCGTCCTGTGCGAGGTCCTCTTTCTTGGCCGACATCACTTCGCGCGATGGTGACCATACTACATAAGAGTAACGCACGTAGTCCGATGCATCGGCTGCCGTGTAGGTCTTGGTCTGGTCCACATAGGTAGTACCATTACCACCCACCAGAGCTTGATCGTGATTGAAACAACCCTTGAGCAGAGCCAGGTTGAAATCGCCCTCGCCCTTGACCCAGAGAGAAATACGATAAGATTTGTTTTCCTGGAGTCCGACATTGGTAAAGGCGACAACGCGTTGCCATGTACCACAGGTCACATCAGTTGTAGCCCAGAGTGAGGTACTGCCATCGATACCGGTACCGGCGTTTTTCAAGTCGAACTGACAGTTCTCGAATTTGTTTACTGAAGTCTCAGCATCGATGTCAGACCAATTCTCGGTAACAAGTGCACCGGGCAAAAGGTCAGTCGTCTCGAAGCCGTAATTCAGCAGTTGCGCATTGGCAGACATCGTCATACCAACGGCGGCCAGTGAAAGTAGAACTTTTTTCATGACTGTTAGAATTAGAGATTGATAGATTTGTGTGTGTTCCAAATTTTGGTTTGTACGTGCATCCTGATGGAACAGCAGTAGCCCGAAATTATGAGTTGCGCCGCGTCCTGCGATACAAGATACACGGCGCAAAGTTAGTTTCAATTTATAAATAGACCTAATAAATTTGTAACATAAACTTTTGAATTTGAAACATGGTACAAATTTGCATTATTTTTGGAACGGAAGGAACCAATTGGTCCTGTCCATCAGCCGCGACTGCAATTCCTTATTGACCGCACCGCTGCCGTCGCGGGCAGCAATGGTGTTGGCCAGGAAACTGTTGTCGTCACGGCGCATGGCCACGCGCATCAGGTCATAGAACCGCGTTCCGTCGAAGATAGACTCCAGTGCCATCTCCTCGACAATCTTTTCCTCGACCCACTGTACCGTATCGGCCATAGATGCCAACTGTGGTATGACATAGGTGGTATCGGCATCCACTGCAGTACCGCCCATGGCATGTATGCCAATCGTATTGCCCGACGTGGCGGTTCCGTTCATTCCCGAGGAATAATCGGTACCGATGAAGTAGTTAGGGTCAAAGTATATCAACTGACCGGCACGGGCAGCCTCGTCCGCATTGATAGGACTGCCCGAGGCTCTTTTCTCGATATTGTCCTCGCACAGGCCATACTTGAGTACGGCAAAGGCGGCAGTGGGATAACCTGCTCGGTTGAGCGCCTCGGCATAGCGCAGATAGACCATGTTCACACGGTACAGCAGGTAGGAACTCGATGACAACTTGGAGATGGTCTGGTATGACGTGTTCCAGTTCTTGCCGTTGTTGATAGCTCGGACGCTGACCACACTGCCCAGACGCAAGTCTCCGGTGAAGAATGCATCCGTACTGAAAGCTGGGAACTCGAGTGTGTCGCGTTCCATCTTCTCATTGACCACCACGAGGACTGCCCGCTGCGACATGCTGCGTTCCAGGGCAGACTGCGAGTAGGTAATCTCGTAGTAGAGGTTATTGTCCGCATTCGACTCGTACATATCGAGCAGATACGAGACAGTGCCGTACATGGCGTCGGACTCGTAGGGCAGATAGATGCCGGTACTGGCTCGATACGACGTTGAAGAGCTGTAAACTCCATTGGCATAAGTCCTCTTGGCAGGACTGCCTCCCACTGGCAGTGGGTCATCCTTGTCCGTCAGGTACTCGTGGTACCAGAAGGCGGCCTCTTCGTACTGACCGCTCCACAGGTACAGTTCGCCCAGAATCAGTTTGGGAGACATGTACATATTCGAGATATTGTAGGAACCGAACGAAGACTGATAACTCAGTCGCTTGGTATAGGCCCAAGGCAACAGGTCATCGATCAACTCGGCACAGACCTGCGCGATGGAGAGCCGAGGTTGCTTCAGTACCTCGTCAGCCTCGGACTGCGTACCCAGGAAGTGCGTGTAGAAAGGGATCTCGCCATAGTTGAGTGCCAACTGCAGGTAGGTCCATGCACGATAGGTATGAATCAATGCCAATTCACGCTCGAAGACACGCACGCCCTGCTTGACGTAGGTTGAGTCGGCATTGTCGATATAGTAATTACAGTTGTTGATGATGGCGTAGTAATCCTGTGGATTGTTGTAGGCATTTGCCGTACTGACCTGTGACGATGCCAGTTCCTGCAGGTCTTTCGAGGCACTTCCTGTCAGTGTGACCAGGTCGGCACGCACCTCGCCGAGCAGATTGGTACGGTCCAGCACAGCCTGCATCTGGTGCAGCACACCCACCACCGAGTAGAGCGTATCGTAGGGAGTGTCGAGCTGATTATCCTCGGGATACATGATCAGGTCCGACTCCGGCTCGAGCATATCCTCACACGACGACAGCGAGACAGCTGCCGACATGGCTACCGTAGCCACAAGAGCGCCAAAATATATCTTTTTCATAATGATAACAGATTAGTGAGATTTAGAGATTGATGCGCACGCCAGCGCTGAAAGTACGGCTCTGGGGCAACTGACCACAGTCTATACCCTGATAGAGGACATTGTTCGAAACCGACAGTTCGGGATCACTGCCCAGGTACTTAGTCACCGTGAACAAATTCTGAGCCGAACCCCACAGGGTGATGCCCTGGATGTAGCGCGAATTGAACCCAAGGGTATAGCTCAAGGTCACATTCTTGAGACGCAGGTAGGAGCCATCCTCTATCCAGCGGTCTGAGAATCGGCTGTTGCCCATCGGGTCACCATACAGTGCCCGTGGGATATCGGTCTGCTGACCCTCGCTGGACCAACGGCCACGCAGGGCGGTCGATTGGTTGTGGAAACGCGAACCCGACTCGAGCAACGAGCGCTGGTAGTTGTAGATATCATTGCCCAACGAGTAGTTGAACAGCACGTCGAGCGAGAGCTTGCGCCACTGCAGGTGCGATGATATATGTCCGTACAACGATGGATTGGGGTCACCTATCACGGTGCGGTCATTGTCGTTGATCTCATGATTGCCTTCACGGTCGATGAATCGGACATCACCACCGGCAAAAGGAACCTGTGCTCCAGTGCGGTCCACCACATAGAGTCCATCTGCCTGTGCATCGGCATTGCAGGCATAGACACCGTCGGTCTGGTAGCCGTAGAAGAGTCCCACTGGCTGACCCACCTGTGTAGCAACGGTTCCGCCATATACATCGGTAAGGAAGTCGCCACCAGCTATGCTGACCAGTTCATTCTTGTAGTGACCGAGGGAGAGCCCCAACTGCCACTGCCAGTCACGGCGGTTGATGACCTTGCCCTGCAGGTCGATGTCGAATCCGACATTCTCCAGTTCGCCGTCATTGCCCCAGTTCTGGTCGAAACCGACGATGTAGGCAAGCGGCTGTACAGAGAGCAGGTCCGAGGTCCAGCTCTTGTAGGCATGGAGAGCGACAGAGAGGCGGTTGTCCAGCAGATTGGCCTCGGCACCATAGCTGAGGCGCTTGGTAGTCTCCCACTTGAGACGGGTATTGCCGATGCCGCCCAACTTGGTGCCGACTACCGACTCCTGGAACTTGACAGCATCGAAGTAGGTGCGCGAGGCATTGAGCACGATGTCGTCATTGCCAGTCATGTCCCAACCGGCACGCAGGCGCAGGTAATTGACCAGACCATCGGTAGGGAACCAGTCCTCGTTGGTTACTACCCACGATGCACTGACTGATGGGAACACGCCCCATGCCACACCGAACATCTTGATGGCGTCGGCAGCATCAGGACCGAAGCGGGAACTGGTCTCGAGGCTCACTGCAGCATCCAGGTAATACTTGTCCCACAGACTGTAGGCGCCCTGGGCGTAGTAGGTGAGCATCGTGTTCTTCTCGTTCACGCCCGGAGTACTCTTGTAGAGGAGGCCTTTATGCATGTTCGGAGTCTTGTCATTACCCGAATTGTAACCTATCAGACCGTTGGCCTCATAGCGGTTCAGGTTATAGCGCCAACCGCCGTTCAGTTCCAGGTGGTGACCATCCTGCATCCATTTCCAACTGATGCGCAGGTCATTGGCTATCAGATACTGGTGCGAGCTGTTGCTCTGCAGCACGTTACGCAGAGTGTTGTTGACATGTGGCAGTTCGTACGACGGTACGCCGAAGACTGGGATATAATTGCCCTCGTCCGTATTGAAGAGCACGAAGCTGAAGGCATCCGACAGCGTGATGTTGTGTCGGAGCTGTGCCGTTGGACTGATGCCCAACGTGACCATACGGTTGCCAAAGGAGTTCTTGTTCAACGCCTCACCGTCGCGCAATATGGCTGTCGGGTTGGCGAGACTGCCCTCTCCTATCTTGCCGTCGGCAAAGACCTGGCTCAGATAGTCATCCGCATCCGAAAGGAAATTGGACAGATTACCCTGGTTGTCGTACTGCCAGGGCGAGAGGAATGGACTCTTGATGAGCGCGAGCAGGCTGGGCGACGTGACGACGGTATTGTCTATGTCCGATGGGGCGCCATCGTTACGCAGGTCACGGTTCACGTCACTGTACGATGCATCGATGCGCATCTTGAACCAATCAGTCAACTTCAGGTCACTGTTGACGCGCAGGTTGAAGCGCGAGTAGTCGTTCTCCTTCAGCGTAGCCTCGGACTTGATGTAGCCCAGCGAGATGTTGTAGTCAGCCACATCGTCGCCACCCTGCACGTTGATGGAATAGCGCTGCGTGAATGCCTCTCGATAGACCTGATCCTTCCAGTCGGTATTGTTGTGATAGACCTTGTAGAAGTAATAGTTCGGGTCTTCGCGCAGGAACTTGAAATCAGTCAGTTCTGTATTGGTACTGCCTATCAGCTCCGAGGCATAGGTACGGTACTCCGAGGCATTCATCACCTCTGGCAGATGGGGTAACTGCTGGAAGGCGCCCGATATATTGACGTCTATCTTCGTGTCGTAACTGTGACTGCGCTTGGTCTCGATCAGTATCACACCGTTGGCGCCGCGTGCACCGTACAGGGCAGTACCGTTGCGCAGGACCGAGACCGATGCGATGTCGTCTATAGATACATTGGCCAACAGATTGTTGTAGAATCCTTCGTGCAGCGCCGAACGGTCATACTGCATATCGAGGATGATGCCGTCGATGACCACGAGCGGCTGCGTATTGACATGGAGCGAATTGATGCCGTTCAGCAGCAGGAACGATCCCAGACCGGGAGCACCGCCGCGACCCACGGCACGAACCTGTCCACCCAGACGGGCAGAGAGCTGATCGTCGAGCGACAGGTCGTTGGACAGTTCGCTCACCTGTGCCGACAGGTCAGCCCGGGCATCGTCAGCCAGGCCGACAGACTGCGTGAAGGCAGTCGGATAGAGACCTGCATCGACCCCATCGCTGCGGCGACCCAAGGGAATCTGCAGCGTATTGTAACCGGCACGCTTCACGCGCAGGCTCTTGACATAGTCCGGCACCGAGAGAGAATAGTGTCCAGCCGAGTCGGTCATCGATGTGATGGTACTGTTGGAGTAAGCCTGCACATACACACCAGCGAGCGGCTCGTGCGTATAGGCATCGCGTATAGTACCCTGCACAGTGGTGTCGGCCCATGCAGCCGTGGCCAGCAATGCAGTCATACCAAATATGATAGTTTTTTTCATTGTCGTATCAAATTACAGATTTAGGGAAGCGTTCAGTCCTCCTGGTGAGGCATAAGGATTACACGGTCGATGAACCATACGCCCCAGTACTTGTTGGTCTCACGGTTGGAGATGGCATTCTTGATCTTGAGACGTGTAGTGGCTTCGTCCAGACCATAACTGCAGGTCGGGAACGTGAAGGTACACAGTTTGACCGAATCCACTTCGAACGGATCATTGACAAAGGCACAACTTGAAGTATTGGGATTAAGATTGCAATCGAAGAGGAAAGAGTCCGAACTGCCGCCCTTGACATAGTAGGCAGGATCGGTCTCGTCTATCTTGTAGCGAGTACGGCTGTTGACCGTATAGGACTCTCCGTCCGTACCCCTGTAGGTAATCTCAGCGTAGAACTTGGCAGGACGACGGTTACGCTTGCCCGCCGTAGTCTCGTCGGTGAAGGGAAGCGCGCTGTTGACGCTGCGTGGCAGGAAGACCACATACACGTCGTAGGTTCCTGACAGCACCTCCGGCACTTCACACTCTACATAGTATGGATCCGTCTGTGTGGCAGGGGTGACCGATATATAGGCGTCATGGACACGGCTGTCATTGACCGTGACTATATCCACGGTGAGTTTCTTGTTCTTGACGCCCTCATCGTAGGTCATGTTCTGCGTTTCCACATCATACTTGAGCGGATAGAAGTAGAGGTGCTCCTTCTCGAATGGCCAACGGTCCAGGTTGTAGATATAGCCGTTGGAGCATTGCTGCTGACCGCACCAGGTAGCGGGGTTGAAGATACCACCCTCGCCGTAGGCATCGAAGTAACAGTGGTGCTCGTATATCTCCTCCAGTTCAGAGATGGACGATACACTGTTGGTCCAAGGCGTGCTGTGCATCATACGTTCTGGATAATACTGGACATTGGGGTTATATACCAGGTCCTGCATCAGTGCATAGTGCGCATAGAGATTGCGGAGCGAGTCAGGCTTGGCCACACCGGCATAGTTGAAGTAGGTGTAGGCCTCGGCATAGAGCGAGTCCCACAACTCCTTTTCCGGTACCAGCATCCAGTAGGTGGAGTCCTCGCTGTTGATCACACCATACATGTTGCGGCTCAACAGGATGTTGCTCGAATAGAAGACCGAGTCGATATAGACCGTCTTGCCATCGACTATCTCCTTCGCCAACGAACTGGCCTCGTCAAGCTTGTCTATCTGATAGGAGCGCAGGAACTGGCCGATGTGCTGGTAGCGCGACTGGCCGACCAGCGCCTCGTAGATATTGTGATAGTAGGGCGAAGTCCGGTCAATGATATGTACCAGGCCGTTGCGCGCGGCGATGTTGCTCTGGTGCACGTCGATGCCGTTGAAGGTGGAGGCATCCTGTGGCAGAGTCTTGCCGTTGAGCATATAGACCTGCTGTTCCGTGCCGTCTATCGAGTGGCTGTAGCGAGCCACGTGATTCTTGACGAAATGCAGTTCGACGAGCGAGTCGCCCTCCGATGTATCGCACAGAGCCAGGAGCGAGTCACAGTTGAAGGTACCGTTGACCGGAGCCCAGACAGTGAAAAACTGATCCGTACCAAGCAGCGTGGCATAGGTAACGTCCGTCTGACGGTAATTGCTGAATACTTTAGCCTTCTGCAGCACACGGCAGAAGTCCGACAGTTCGGGCTGCTCCGACAGCACCTCGTAGAGGCTTGCCGTACCGTAGGGGGCATCGGCTGTCTTTCCATAGTGCTCATCCCACTCATCGTTGCAAGCCGTGAGGCAGGCCGACAGTGCGGTGGCGAGGAGCCCAGTTCTTATAAGGTTGTTCATAAGTGTCAAAAATAAAGATTATCAATAACGGTCTTCGGCCACAGAGCCATTGTAAACAGACTTAGGTACCAGTTCAATATAGTCGAGCGACATCTCGGCATTGTTGTCCAATACCTGACGCAGACGGATATAGTAGCTGTGACCCTCCTCAAAGTACTTGGTAGTCAGGATGCGGCGCAGACACTGCTTGTAGGTATTGTTGCGCATGGTAGTCTCGCCGTGAGGGTGCGTGTAGGAACCTGGGCCCTTCATGTAGCCCTGGTTACGCATAGCCTTGTCGTTGGCCTCGATGGCATCCTCGTCGCCGAGGTCCTCGTCGAACTCCCATCCGTAGGCATCGCCGAACTTACGCAGATCGACCGGAATACCGCAGGGGATGTCGCCCGTCAGGTTGTCGTCGAAGTATATCTGTACCACGGTACGCTCCGAACCAGCCTGGTAACCCAGACGCACTTCGTAGGTCATGCCCGATGGTACGGGAGGCAACTTGAACTTGATGTCGAAGTTCTCCAGACAGGCACACATGTCATCCTCGTACGAGTTGCACCAGAAGCGCTCGTGCACGCCGAAGAAAGTATCCTCGCCGAAGATGAAGTTGCGGGCAGAACCGGGACGGAAACCTATCATCAGGTACTCGGCACCCTTGGCCTTGTCATCCGAGTTGCGGATGATGTTGCGGGCGCCCGAGTTCATGAAGTCCGGCGACAGCGTAGTGGCGTCGATGCGCATGCGGATATTGAGCACCTCCCCTATCGTCACGTCGGTATCGTACTGAATAAGACGGTCCACGTAATAATAGACACCGTTGCGGGCATCGCTGTAGTTGTCGTAGAGGGCGTTCGACTCGGACGGAGTCATGATGCGCGCGCCCACCAGGTGACTGCTGCAGCGCGTACCTACACCCTTGCGGTTCACATACTTCTGTCCGTTGGCATCGCTCACCTTGAGGATGGTGTAGGGCGCCATCGTCTCGTAGAACTCCATGATATCCTGCTTGTCGGTGAGGAACTGCGTACGTACCGAACCATCGAAACCAGCCTCCGACACCGTCAGTTCCGAGTATGAAGACCAACGGTCCAGAATGTGGTAAGCCACAAAGCGGTTCAATGGATTCTTGCGGTTGGTGTAGTCATCGTCGTACAGGCCTGCATCCTGCGGATAGGTCTTGTCATATACCTTCTTGGCATGGGCGATGAGGTCGTCGATGCTGTTGATGTTGTAGAACTTATAGACCGAGTCCGGCTCGGCGAAGATAGAGTACTTGAACTCGCGCTTGGCTGGATAGCGGTAATAGACATTGTGGCCGCCGAAGTACTTGACGTGCGACTTGTTAGCCACAGTCGAGTCCGGTTCAATGATGTACGATTCATCCTCGATGCCGCGGTCGATGGTATCGGCCAGTCCGGTCATACGGAGCGCCTCGCCGAAGATAGAGAGGTTCGGGTCATTGCAGACCAGTTCGGCGAGCAGGACCGACGATGAGGAGATGACGCGGTCCACTACGTGCATCACACCATTCTCGACCGAGTCGTCGCGCACGGTCATCTCCGACGAGTTGATGTGGTACTTGACATTGCCATCGACCGTATCACAGGTCAGGGTGAGGTAACGGTTGTTCATGTTGGTGGTAGGGAGCGAACCGTCGCCCAGGTCGGTGGTGTAGTAAGCCACCTTGAGCAAGTGCATCCATGCCAATGTGTCGCACTCGGCATCGGACATGTCCGATACAGCGGCGTAGTTACGCTGGTGCAACCATGTATTGATGGCATCGTTGGTCGGCGCGAAGCAGGTGAAGGTGCCGTAGGTCGAGAGCAGGTCCCACAGTTCGGCACGGTGCAGCACGTCGATGAACTCGGTGAAACGCTGTGCCGTGTCGTTCTGCAGATAGTCCGTGACCATCTCACCGGTGAAGGTATAGTAGGCGTCCTGTGGGATTGAGTCGTCGATGCACGACGTCACGGTGCTCGCCGTACCCAGGCTCAGCAGGCCCAATAAGACATATAGTAACTTTTTCATAGTCGATTATTTTTTAGAGGTCTCGTTGGTTATGTATGCAGAGTTCTGCACCAGGTTAGAGTTCACATCCAACTCACGGTCGTGGTATGGCCAGAAGAGAGCGTCAGGCTGCTGCAACTGGATACGGATGCGGTTGGCATTCTTCTGCTGCTTGGGCAGCACGACGCTGATGAGCTGGTCGTTACGTCCCTCGCGCAGAGCATAGCGTACCAGGTCGTACCAGCGCTTGCCCTCGAACATCAGTTCGCGGTGACGCTCATCGCGCACCAACTGGCGCATGGCAGTCTGGTCGCTGTACTTGTCCGCCTTGAGGCACTGGGCACTGCCCTCGCTGAGGTTGTTGGCGCGGTTATATACGGCCGACACCAGTTGGAACGCCTCGGCCAGATTGGCCTCGCCACCCAGTTCGACCAGAGCCTCGGCACGCATCAGCATGACGTCGGTCAGGCGATAGATGATCCAGTTGAGGTTATTGGACGATAACATGGCAGTGCTTACCGTAGGAGCCGTACCTGTCTGTGTCGGGTAGGTATATGAGACCGAATAGTTGACATACTTACGGATACGCACGCTCGTCTCGGGTACAGGAATGGGGAAGTACTCACAGAAACGGCAGTCGGTGTACTTGAAGTAGGGATTGGCGTCGGTGAATGAGCTCGTTGTCAAATCCGAATAGGAGGTACACAGGCCGACCGAACTCTTGTCAACATCATAGAAGAAGGTCTGCACGATGGGGTTCTGGCCCGACAGTCCCTGGCAATACAGTTCGAAGACAGACTCGAACGAATTACCTTCGCCGAAGATGGTCGAATAGGCGTGGCCCACAGTGGTACCGCCAGTATTGTTTTCCTGTATCAGAGGATACTGGTCATTGACCAGCTTGATGTCCGCTACATAGGAGGGTATTTCCTCCTTGGTCTCGTGGTAGAGGTTGGCCTTGAAGTCGATGACCTGCTTCGTATTGTCCAGGCACGACTGGTAGTCGCCCGTCCACAGATAGATGTCCGCCAGCAGGGCGGCGAAGGCAGTCTGCGTGACGCGGCTTGTGTTGTAGTCGTTGGTGGCACGATAGTCCGACGACAAGCGGGGTGGATAGTAGCGCAGGGCGTCGTAGCGCACAGCCTCCAGGTCAGTGACCAACTGCTGCAGCAACTGGTTGAAGGGTGTGGGCGCAATGCAGTAGTCACGCTCTATGTCATCGTCCGACTCCGATGGAGTGGTGACGTAAGGCACGTCGCGGAAGGTGCGTGCCAGGTAGAAGTAACAGAGCGAGCGGATCCAGGTCACCTCGGCTATGTTGGAGCGCAGGTCCGAGTCGGTGTAGTTAGGGTCACGTTCGGCTACGACCGGAGCATACTTGATGACCGTATTGCAGCGGTTGATGACCTGGTAGAGGCTGGTCCACGTGAGGTAGGGATTGGTCTCGAGGATGTTCTCCTCGATGATCTGCTGGATGTTGATGTCGTTGCCGCTCTTGGTGTAAACGATGTCGTCGGACCGGAGGTCACCCCAGATGAAGATTCGCTTCAAGAAGTCGCCCTCCAGCATACCCGAGTAGCAGCTGTTGACCGTGCTCTCGACGTCGGCCTTCTTCTCCCAGTAGTTGTCAAAGACAATCTCACTGAGCGGTTTCAGTTCGAGGAAGTCGTCACACGATGCCAGCATTCCGGCTGCTCCGACTGGGAGCACTGCCCCGAGCAGCCACTTGCCTATATGATTAGATATATTTTTCATAGATAGTATTTTTCGCAATTGATAATCGAGTCATCAGAACTGAATGTTGGCACCGGCACTGAAGCTCTTGGAACGTGGGGTCTGGGCATTGTCCACGACGATACCGTAACTGCCGTAGTTGACCTCGGGGTCAGCACCGCTGTACTTGGTGAGGCAGAAGATGTTGTTACCCTGCAGGAAGACCGAGATACGCGACAGGTGCAAGCGCTTGCACAACTCTGGACTGAGCGTGTAGTTGATGCTCGAGTAGTTCAGTCGCAGGAAGGAGCCCTCCTCGACAAAACGGTCCGAACCGAGCCAGTTGTAACCGGCATTGTGCAGTGCGCGCGGTATCTGGGTCACGTCACCCTCCACACGCCAGCGCCAGTTGACGGCACGGCTCTGGTTGTCGTTGCCGTACATGGACTCGGCGTTCATACGGGCTCCGTTGATGATCTTGTTTCCGTAGCGGAAGTTGAACTGACTGCTCCACGAGAAACGACCGTACGAGAGCTTGAAGCCGAAGCCGCCGGTCACCTTAGGCAGTGACGAACCGATATAGACGATGTCCAGTTCGTTGATGTTGCCATCGTGATTGACGTCCTCGTAGATGGCATCGCCACCCTTGAACTCATACTCAGAACCGGTTCCGAAGGCGAAATACATCGGCTTGGTCTTGCCCAGCTCGTCCAGGATAGGTTCGCCCGCGGCGTTGCGTGCTACAGGAGCATTGGGTCCGCTGATGCCGGGAGTCTCGACCTCGGCATAGTTGCTGTACTGATATACGCCCTTGTAGCGGAATCCATAGATGGCGCCGAATGGTGCATCGGGCCACACATGGGTCAGATAACTGCCGTTCTTGAAGTCAAACTCGCCATTGAGTTTGTCCAGCACGCTCTCGTCCATCTCTATCAACTTGTTCTGGTTGTTGGCAAAGTTGACGTTCAGGTCCAGCATCCAGTCCTTGCCCCACTTGATAAGGCGGCTGGTATTGATATTGAACTCCCAGCCGACGTTGTCCATACGGCCGGTGTTCTTGTTGGGCAGTTTGTCGTAGCCGGACGATGTAGGCAGTGGATAGTCTTTCATCATCAGGCTGGTGGTCATGGACTTGTAGAGGTTGATATCGGCAGTGATGCGGTTGTCCAGGAAGCCCAGGTTGGCACCCAGGTTGTACTGCTCCTTCTCCTCCCATCGCAGGGTATTGAGTGCGATGTTGCTCGGGGCGATGGCGCTCAGGCCCATGTAACCGGTCACGGCACCATACTTGGCATAGAAGAGGCCCTCCTTGACTGGCTGGTTACCCACTATACCCCAACCCGGACGGACGGAGAGCATGGAGAGCCAACCGTCGGACCAGTCCATCCAGGACTCGTCCGAGATGTTCCAACGCAATGACACGCCCGGGAAGTTACCCCAACGGGAATTGCGGCCGAACTTGGTACTGCCGTCACGACGGATGGTGAAATCGAAGACGTAGCGCTCCTTGTAGGAATAGTGGACCTGACCAGTCAGATAGACGTTACGCCACTCCGATGCGTCCGTGCCGAAATTATCATCAATCAGACCCACGCCCGACGAAGAGGTGATCGTACCGTAAGGCATATTGTAGATACCATTCTTCTGGCTGCGCGAGGAGCCCTTGGTCAACTGGAAGCGGGCCAATGCCATCAGGTTGTGGTCGGGATTGGCAAACACCGGCGCGAAGGTCAATGTGTGCTGCGTGGTGATGGCAAAAGACTTGTTGGACGAGTTCTCGGCCTTATTGCGGCTCTTGTCATTCCACGTTCCGCTGACCAATGATGATGGATAGAAACTGTTGTTGTGCGTATTGAAGATGGAGAAGTTGACCTTGCCGTTGTAGGTCAGGCGGTGGGACTCGCCATCGGTCGAGAGCAGGTCGTAACGGAGTATGAACTCCGGCTGGATATTGAATGTCTTCTCACGTTTGAAAGCCTCCTTGGCCAGGGCAACCGGATTGGGATAGGTGCGCTGATCGTCCTTGAACTCCTCACTCATAGTCGGCTTGACGTGGTAGAACTCGCCGGTCGATACGCCGTCCTCTATCTCCTCGTAGATGGCCAGGTTAGGCATCTTCCTGTAGGCCAGACCCAACAGGTCACCGATGTACTTATTATTGTGATTGTAGGTGAAGTTGTTCTTATTGTTGTTCGTGTAGGTGAAGTTGAAGTTGGTCGTAACCTTGATGCGTCGTGAGAGGAAGTAATCGAGCGCCGTACGCTGGGTGAAGCGATCCAGTTTCTGCTCGATGATGGAACCTGTCTGATGGTCCCAGCCGAATGAGAAGCGGAAGTTGGCCTTCTCACCGCCGCCCGTCACATTGAGGGCATGCTTCTGCTCCAGACCGACCTGCTTGACGGCGTCACTCCAGTCGGTATTGTTGTTGAACTGGCGCCAGTCGGGGAACTCGGCATCGGAGTGCAGGTACTGTATCTCCTTGATCTCGGCTGCATCGTCGCTGAAGTTGCGGTTGAAGTAGGACTCCTTGAGGAACATCGTATATTCACCACCGCGCAGCAGCTTCATGCCCTCGGGCTGATAGGTCACGTTGGCACGATAGGAGTAGTTGACGCGCGTAGCACCGCGCGAACCTCGCTTGGTCTTGATCTCGATGACGCCGTTGGCGCCCTGCGAACCCCAGATGGCTGTAGCCGAGGCATCCTTCAGGACCGAAACCTCCTCGATATCCTCTGGATTGATCTGCAGGAGTTCGGAGAGCTTGTCCTCGGTAGCGTTGTTGAAGTCGAAGTCCTTCTTGTAGTCCGACTCGAACACATTGCCATCGACCACGACCAGTGGTTCGGCATTGCCGTTGATGGTCGATACACCACGCAGACGCATGGAAGTACCGGCACCGAGGTTACCGCTGGAGAAGACGATGTCCAGGCCCGAGATACGGCCCTGCAGCGCCTCGTCGATCGATGTTACGGTAGCCAGGTTCTCGATGTCGCTCGCCTTGATGGCCTGCATGGCGCCCGATATCTCGTTGACCGGAACGTCCAGGCCCGAGGTCTGTGTGCGGCGGCGGTCCTGGATAATGACCTCGCCCAACTGTGTGCTGGCCTGCCGCAACATCAGTTTGTACGAGAATCCCTTGATGGGCACGATGAGTGTCTCGCAGCCCAGGTAGGTGATCTTAAGTCGGTCCTGGGGATTGCGTATGGCGAAGGAGAAGTTTCCGTTGATGTCGGTGATGGCCGATGCCATGACACGGTCATCCTTGTTGATCTCAATGACGTGTGCGCCAGCCAGCACGTCGATCTCGTCCGAAATGGTTCCCGAGATGACGTCACCAGACTTCTGTGCCCAGGCTGAGCCCGCGAACAGGGCCATTGTGAGCAGGCATACGCCTTGGGTTATATAATTGTTTTTCATAAACTATCTGTTTATCATATACTTGCTTTCAGTAAGGAAAGGGAGTAAAAGGGAGTGAAAAGGGAGGGAAAAGGACGTTTGTTATTTCTGGCGGGAATTACTTCCATGGGACTTTCTATTGTCCCTTTCTCTTCCCTTTCTCTTCTTTTATTAACTTTTCTCTACTTTACTTTTCTCTACTGAAGCTTGCTGAAGTTGAGTTATTTATAGAAGAGAGGTCCGTCAATGAGGTGTATCGCTGCAAAGGACGATGCCGAGATGCTGCCTGTGCTGGTGCCTCCATTGAGCAGGAGATAATCGCGGGCAGACAGGTTCCATAGCTGACGGCCCTGGGCATCGGTCTGCTGGAGCACGTGGCGCTCATTGCCCTTCAGGTCGGTCACCGTGAGTGTGCCTGGTTCTGAGTGCACCTGCAGGGTGCGGAACTTCTGGGTCTGCTCGTTCATCGATGCGGTCTCGTAGTTGCGGGTGAAGGTATCGCCCACGGTGAGGTTGCCATGCTCGTCGTAGTCGGCTGCACCATCGTTGGCATAGTCCAGACCTATCATCAGCATGTTGTCCTGTATGTGATAGCGCAGAAATGCCTCCAGACGTTCCTTGGCATCGGCTATGACCTTCTCCTGCGCCGTGGACGGGTTCAGTTCGTACTGCTCCTCCATGGCGGCTATCTCCTCCCAGGTGTAGAGCTGGTAGGTGCCCTTGTCAGCCAGCACAGCCTTGAGGCTCTCGTTGGTCGGGACGTAGATCGTATAATTGAAGTTGTTGAAGGTCGAGATGTTGCCGGCATCCGATGCGGCGTCGAAGGTGCCGTTGCGCTTGGTCTCCTGCAGTGTCTTGCATCCGTCCAGCAACTCGAAGAAGGTCGAGAACTCGCTGTGCTCCGACAGTACGTCGATGGAACTGCGACGGGTGGTCATGATGGGTTCTGCCTCGCCTGGCTCGCCATCCAGGATGTAGGCCTTGCCGTTGCCGCCACTCTGGGTCTGGTCATATATCTGTGTGACCTTGAGCCACTTGTCATTGTCGCGCTGCAGGGTACCCTGCACGTAGAGTTGGCCTCCCTCCTGCTTGACGGCTATCACACCGCCGTTCTTGGTGCGGTAGAAGTCGTGACCGTTCTCCACATTGCTGTTCAGGGCTCGGTTGCCCACTATGATATGACTGTCCAGCAGGTCCTCCAGGCGGTCGGCTATCACGGCGGCGTCACGCACCACGCCTACCGAGTCGCCCTTCACGCCATTCGCCAGGTCGTAGGCATAGACGGTGGCCCAGACGCGCTCGTTGTCGGAGAGTGCCTTGTCGTCGTAGTGGAACTGCCACATCGTATTGGCTGTACCGGGATAGGTCACCGGGTCATAATAGACCTGCAGGGCTGCATTGGTCGGGATGAAGAATGAGTAGTACGAATCGAGCGAATTGAGATACGAACGATACTCCAGTCGCTGTATCGCCCAACGGAAGATGTTCATGCTCTCGTTGACCAATGACGGGAAACTGACGCTCACGAAGCTGGTCGGCGCAAAGACCTTGTTGGTCAGATAGATGGCACCGTTGCAACCCAACCATACGGAATCGACGTCGCTCTCCTTGATGCCCATGCGGTCCTGATTGCTGTTGACAATGCCGTCGAAGCGCGACGGTACCGAATTGACCCACGAATTGAGCATGCCGTTGTTGATGAGCTCTGCCCAGATGTGGTTGGGCACGCTGTCCCAGGTGTGGTAGTAGTCGCGTATCACCGCACCGGAACCCTCCCAGTACTCCTGCATCGCCTGGTCGGAGGGTACCAGCATCACGCCCATGTTGCTCTGCACTGCCACGGTGGAGGAGACGGCTCCCTTCTGGTCGGAGTAGTAGCTGTTCCATCCCGGGTCGAAACGCAGGTAGGCATCTACCTGGGGACCGTCGTTAGGACGGAGCAGGCATGGATCGCCGTCGGCGGAACGCTCGGAGAAGTATCGCTTCACGTAGAGCGAGTCGATGTTGGTACCATACTCCAGGTTGTAGGCCTGCGTAGCCTCGTAGCCGGCATAGAACGGTGCACTGAACCGCTCCAGCAGACGGCTGTAGATGCGGGTATTGGACTTGCGGCGTATGATCTCGGCCATGTTGTCCAGTGGCATCAGCACATCCTGTGTACGGTGTATGAAACCATTAGGCAGACGGATGTTGCCCTCGGCAATGTAGGTACTGCCGACGGTAGCATCGCCTGTCTGGCGGTCTATCTCATTATTATAAAGGAAATTGATGTCGTGATTGGTAATGCGCTTGGCCTGCAGGTAGGGCTCGATGAAGAAGAGGACGGGTCGGTTGGTCATGTCCTTCATGCAGACGATGCTCTTGCCGTTCAGGCGGTAGTAGTCCCAGTTGATGTTGTTGTCGGGCATCTCGGACGGGAGGATGACGGGCACGGTATCATAGACTGAACCCGAACCGACACGGCGCATGGCATTGCCGGTGGCAGCCTCCTGCTGTCCGCTGGTGCTGGACAGGTTCAGGACCTGGAGAGAGTTGTCGATCATGGAGTTGTAGAAGAGCATCTTCTTCTGCGCCAACGAGAGCTCCTCGTAGCGGTGCACACCCCACTCATTGCCGGCAAAGAAACGGTCGAAAGCCTCGTCGTCCGCAGCGAGCAGCGTCTTGAGCGCCACGCCGGAGAGAGCGTCCTTGTAACCGAGGTCATCAGCCATCCTGGCATAGGTGGTGTAGTTGTTGTCCTCCAGATAGGTCATTAAGTTAGCGCCGAAGTTGGGCGGCAGTTTCTCATCCAGTTCGTATTCCTCCTGACAGGCTGTGTTGAATCCTGCCATCGAAATCAGAGCAAGGGCGCCGAGCCAACGACTGGTACTGCGCAGATGACACTGGACTTTTTGATTTAGGTTTGTTTTCATTGACAAGGTATGTTTGAAGAGTTGTTTTCTTGGTAAGTTAAGTGACGACGCGGCAAAGGTATTTATTTTATTTTTAACAATTATTTTAAAATGATACAAAAGATATAAAATTTGAAACATTGCCCCAAATGTAACCAATCACGAACCAAAAGTAACGTTTCGTGCCATTTGCCCATACGGCACACTGTAGCGCATTGATTGGCAAGCTAAAAGGGCATGTCGCATAAAAAACTTATAAAAATGAAACATTCTTTTTTCGATTTGAAACATGCTATTGCATCGCCCAAAATGATTCAATACCTTTGCAAAACAAAAAATAATGTAATGCTATGAAATACCTACGTTTGATACCATCGGCCCTGCTGCTGACAGCCTGCGCAAGCGAGGTGATAGAGCACCCCGAACCTGTATTCGAGTCATTCTCCTATACGGGCAACGATGCGCGGTACGACACAGCCTTTGACCCCAAGACCGAATATATCAATCCCATCATATCGGGCACCAACCCGGACCCCTCCATCTGCCGCCAGGGCAATGATTTCTTCATGGCCAACAGTTCGTTCGTCTATTGGCCAGGCATCCCCGTATGGCACAGCCGCGACCTGATCGACTGGGACCTGTGCGGATATGTGCTGGAGCGCCCCTCGCAGTGCTGCTACAAGGAGGGTATCCGCATCACGGGTGGTGCCTACGCGCCCGATATTAAATATTGTGAAGCCAATCAGACCTTCTACCTCATCGTGACGATGGTAGATGGAATGGGCAATGTGATATTCAAGACCAATGACCCATACCAGGGCTGGAGCGAGCCTATCCCCGTACCCGAGGTGGGCGGCATCGACCCCTCACTGCTCTTCGACACCGACGGCAAGTGCTACATCGTCAACAACGATGCTCCTGCCGGTCCAGCCCAGTACGACGGCCACCGTGCCATCTGGGCACGCGAGTATGACCTGAAGACGGACAAGGTGTGCGGCGAGCCTATCCTACTGGTGGACAAGGGCATCGACCCTGCATCGAACCCCATCTGGATAGAGGGTCCCCACCTGTACCACATCGCCAACGAACTGGAGGGGCGCACCTACGACCGGTACTACCTGATGTGCGCCGAGGGGGGTACGGAGTCGGACCACTCAGAGGTGGTGCTGTCCGGTACGCTGCCCATGGGTCCCTTCGAGCCCTGCCAGGACAATCCTATTCTGACCCAACGCCAACTGCCTCACGACCGCCCCGCACCTGTATCCTGTGCCGGTCATGCCGACCTGGTACAAGTGGGCAGTTCGTCGCTCAATCACAATGCTCGCAACGGCGAGTGGTGGAGCGTCTTCCTGGCATGTACGCCCTATGACGGTGACCAACTCTGTCATACGGGCCGCAGCACCTACCTGCTCCCCTCCTCCTGGAGGAACAATGGGGCACGCAACGGGGTACAACCCTACATCCTGTCACCCGACTCCGCCATCCGGTCGGTTTATCCAAAGAGCGAATGGCAGATAAACGTATTTGACAATATTCATTCTGCAACACAGCAACCATCATCGCAATCTATTGGCAGCAAAGCGGATAAGTGCAATCTACTGACCGGAAACGGCTCCTACACAGACTCGTTCGACAATGGCTCTCTACACCCGCTTTGGTTCACCTTGCGAACACCGGATAGCATCGGCCATGACAATCAATTCGCAAACTGGTACAGCCTCAATTCGGAGGGTCTGAAGCTGCAATGCCGTCCCGTCACGCTGAACGAACTGGGCCAACCCTCGATGGTGGCGCGTTGGGTCAAGAACAGCACCTTCACCGCCGAGACTACACTCCTCTTCTCGCCCAAGAAACCCAACAGCATGTCGGGTCTGACTCTGTTCCAGACCGAGGAGGCCCACTACATCCTCGCCAAGCGGATGAACTCCCGCCACGACGTCGAGATCGTACTGCTCAAGACCGACAAACAGCAAGCCATGCAGGAGGTGGCTGCCCAGCCCCTCTGCAAGCGCTACTGCTGTGCTCCTGTCCGCCTGCGTGCGGAACTGGACCAGCATGTGGTTCAGTTCAGTTTCTCGACGGACGACGGCGAACACTGGCAACTCCTGGGTCGTCCCCAGGATGCCGACATATTGACCCACAACTACACCGGCGCATTCACCGGCTGCGTGATGGGTCTGTATGCCTACGGCGAATGAAACTGCTAAAACTTTATATTACATTCTGAATGGCATAGCTATCAATGGCTTGCCAATCCGAAACAGTATATTATTCTATATGCATATTTTAAGAAATAAAGTGGTTAGTTTATTCGATTATAGGTTGATTTAATGGATGAGTTTAAAGTAATATAAAGGTAATTTTAGCTAGTAATAAGTGGAGCCCCGCACGTCGCGACGACGAGCGGGGCTTGTTTCATTGAAGGCTGGATAAAGATAAAATCAATGTAATATAGAGGTAGTATGGCTGTAGTATCAAGCCATGCGGAAAAGTGCCGCAGCGTAAGACCACCGTAAGTGCAGCGTAAGTGAAAAGTCTTACGCTGCACTTACGCTGAAGCATCCCCGCCCCTCCGCTGAAGCGTCGCTGAAAGAAGGGTAATAGAAGCTATAGAAGCTATAGTAACTATAGAATCAATAGAGAAATAGACCGCAGTCTATCCCTATAGCAACTATAGTAACTATAGAAACTATAGCATCTATAGACCCCACCTACTCCTATAGTAACTATAGAAACTATAGCTTCTATTACCCCTCTTGAAAAAAAAATCACCTCTGAAAGCAATAAAAAACATGATTTTCAGTTTTTATAGCATCAACGAACTAATTCCCTCCCCCAATGGAAAACAATCAACAAAAACCGAAATCCGACACAATTAAAAGCATTTTCAGACAAGTTCCGAAATGGCAGGACCTATGGTTCTACCAGAAGTCGGAGGTGCTCTACCAGATGACATTCGTCTTCTGCGAACGGTTCCTGCCTCAATATGGAGACAGGACCGTGGACCAAATGGTACAGGCAGCACGATCGGGCAAACAGAATATAGTGGAGGGAACTGAGGACGGCAAGACCTCGACGGAATCGGAATTGAGACTACTGAACATAGCGCGCGCCAGCATAGGAGAATTGAGACAAGACTACGAGGACTTTCTCAAAACCCGGAAACTACCGACCTGGGGCGTGGGCGATAACCGGTTCAACGCCATGCAGGAATTTACCAAGCAACACAATCATCTGCAGGACTACGCTCCATACTTCGAACAATGGTCAGCCGAAGAGATGGCGAACGTGGGCCTGACGCTATGCTTCCAGATTGACACCATGATGAACAAATACCTCAAGAACCTGGAAAAACTGTTTGTCACTCAAGGGGGCATCAAGGAGCGTATGTATCAAGCCCGGACCGGCTACCGCCAACAGGCTGATGCCCATCTGGAAGAACTGGAACGCTCCAACGCCCTACTCAAGCAACAACTGGACCAAGCGAACGCCGAATGCCGTAAGTGGCAGGCCGCATACGAAGACATCAAGCAACGCGCCCTCGCATCGCACAACAAAATGAAACAGGAGATTGCGTCGCTCCATGAGCAGATTGCGTCGCTCCAAGCCGAAATGAAATAAGGGAGAACTGGGTCAATAGGTTCTATAGATTCTATAGTTACTATAGTTTCTATAGCTTCTATATTGCCCCCTCCGGAAAAATGATTCGCCCCTCTCCCACAGCTCTGTGGAAGAGGGGCGAATCTCTTATCTCTGTCTCCTGGACCTTAACGTATCCAGAGCAGCTCGCGATACTTAGGCATAGGCCAGATATTGTCATCGACTATCTCTTCGAGCTTGTCGATAGGCTTGCGGATGCCGAAGAATGAGTCTGCTATCTCCGAGTAGGCGAGCGCCTTCTCGTATGGATCCTCGATGCGGTTGGCGATCTTGCGCTTCTCAACCATGGCATCGACCTTGTCCTTGATCTCCGAGTTGTAGGCGGAAATCTTCTTGATGATGGCAATCTCCGGAGCGGAGAGTTCGGTCCACTCAGTGGGGAAGAGCGACTTCATCATACCGACGTTCTTGAGGAGCGTTGACTGATAGTTGGTGGCAGCTGGCATGATATGGTTGATGGCCAGGTCGCCCAGCACGCGCGCCTCGATCTGGACGAGCTTGGCATAGGTCTCGAACTTCACTTCGTTGCGGGCATGCAGCTCGGCCTTGGTGAAGACGCCCAGACGCTCGAACATCTCGACCGATGCAGGCTTGACGTTCTCCAGGATCATCTTGGGGACGCAGCGCTCGATGTCCAGACCACGCTTCTGAGCCTCCTTCTGCCACTCGGGCGCATAACCGTTGCCATCGAAGCAGACGGTATCGATGATGCGGGCGATGATAGGCTTGAGGGTCTTCATCACTGCCTGCTTGAGTGGAGTGCCAGCAGCAATCTCCTTATCGACATCGACCTTGAAGTCGAGCAACTGCTCTGCCACCATCGTGTTGAGCGTAGTCATGGACTGCGAACAGTTGGCCCTCGAACCTACGGCACGGAACTCGAAGCGATTGCCCGTGAAGGCGAACGGCGAGGTACGGTTGCGGTCGGTATTGTCGATGAAGATCTCGGGCAACTCAATCAGACCCAGGCTGTATGAGTGCTTGCCGGCAATGACGATGTCGGTATCATCCGGCACAGTGAGCAACTTGTGGAGGACATCGGTCATAGCCTTGCCCAGGAAGGCGGAGATGATGGCGGGTGGTGCCTCGTTGGCTCCCAGACGATGTGCGTTGGTGGCCGATGCGATGCTGGCCTTGAGCAACGAACCGTGACGGCGGACAGCCTCCAGGGTATTGACGAAGAAGGTGACGAACTGCAAGTTGCCCATTGGGTCCTTGCCCGGAGCATAGAGGATGACACCGGTGTTGGTGCTGAGCGACCAGTTGTTGTGCTTGCCCGAACCGTTGATTCCCTCGAATGGCTTCTCGTGCAGCAGGACGCGGAACCCGTGTTTGCGGGCTATCTTCTTCATCACGCCCATGATGAGCATGTTCTGGTCAGCTGCCAGGTTGCACTCGCCGAAGATGGGCGCAAACTCGAACTGATTGGGCGCTACCTCGTTGTGGCGCGTCTTCATCGGTATGCCCAGACGATGACCCTGGATCTCGACATCCTTCATAAATGCCTGTACGCGCGAAGGAATCTGTCCGAAGTAGTGATCGTCCATCTGCTGGTTCTTGCTCGATGCGTGACCCATCAGGGTGCGGCCCGTAGCAATCAGGTCAGGACGTGCAGCGTAGAGATTGTCATCGACCAGGAAGTACTCCTGCTCCCAGCCCAGATTGACCTGTACCTTGGTGACCGATGGATCGAAGAGCTGGCAGATAGGTACGGCAGCATCGGAAACCGCCTTGATAGACTTCTTGAGCGGAGCCTTGTAGTCGAGCGATTCGCCTGTGTAGGAGATGAAAACCGTAGGGATGCAGAGACAGTCATCCATGATGAAGACCGGCGACGTAGGGTCCCAGGCTGTATAGCCACGGGCCTCGAAGGTAGCACGGATACCGCCCGAAGGGAAGGATGAGGCATCAGGCTCCTGCTGAACCAGGCTCTTGCCCTCGAACTCCTCGATCATACCGCCCTTCCAGTCATACTCCATGAAGGAGTCATGCTTCTCGGCCGTGGTCTCGGTCAGTGGCTGGAACCAGTGGCAGCAGTGTGTCACGCCATGTTCCATGGCCCACTGCTTCATACCGGCAGCTACGCCATCGGCGATGTTGCGGTCCAGATGTGCACCATTGTCTATACAATCCAGCAGTGCCTTGAGGGTCTTGGAATCCAGATACTTCTGCATCTTCTCGCGGTTGAAAATCAATTCGCCAAAGTACTCCGACGGACGTGCCTGGGGCACATCTACCTCGACTGCGTGCTTCTTGCAAGCCTGCTCAATCGCATCGAATCTGAGTTTGCTCATAAAATCTATAATATTGTGAAAAAGAATTACCTAAAGACATCCCACACAGAGGAAATAATCGGCGCAAAGGTAATGACTTTTTGCTAAACAACCAAACTTTTCGCAAACTTATTTCTGCAATATCACAGATTTTGCAAAATATTTTCCACGGTTTCCGAAATTGCGATTGATTATTGCAAGTCAGCGCGCCCGATTTTTGACAGATTGCTCTCGTTGGACGAAAAAAAACGACTTTTTGCACATATTCTCAAATTTTGCGCTAAATTGTTGTTTTTGCTCAATAAACAATGCAATAATTGGCACAAATCGGCGGAATATACGCTTTTTAATCCGAATATATACCATCATATCGGTTATTTGATTATCTTTGCGCGCAATTAAATGCAAACTGCATCTATTGGAACAATAGAAACACCCATTGGCTATTGATTCCATCTCTAACAGCAAATTCTAAAATACTCAAAATAACAATGATGACAGCAAAAGAAATACGCGAGAGCTTCCTCAAGTTCTTTGCAAGCAAAGGATGCACCATCGTGCCCTCTGCACCTATGGTACTCAAGGGTGACCCTACCCTGATGTTTACCAACGCTGGTATGAACCAGTTCAAGGACATCATCCTCGGCAATGTC
>JAILKE010000060.1 GCA_024694125.1 Bacteroidales bacterium | reverse complement strand
GGCTTCTTGCCCCGAGAAATGTATGAGTTGTTGGAGAAAGAATAAGGATAGATTTATGCTTGGTCTATAATAATGATTTACAATGTTTGTTTTTCTATTTTCAAAGATTTAGATTAATATAATAGTCATAGTTAATAGTTTAATTTATCAAAAATATGAGGTATAATACAACTCAAACTATTCAGCGGTTTGTCTTTCTTCTAATTTTTTCATTTTCCTCTTTGACATTATGGGCACAAAGGGAAAGAAACTATATCTATATTTTAGATTGTTCAAATTCAATGGTTAGTGATTTCCATATTTGGGAACCGACGTTGGATTTTATTCAAAAGGATATAGATAAACTCTCGGATAATACAATGGTCACCATTGTGCCTTTTCAAGGGACAGTGTATCAAAACTCTGTAGTGCATTGTACTAAGAAAGATTTTAAATGGGATAAATATAAGCAGAGCATTTATAAATATCCTGAAACACTCACTGGTACTAATATTTGTTCTGCTTGGGATCAAGCACAGCAATTCGTGGATGTCAATAAAGATAATTATATATACTTGCTAACTGATGGTAAAGATAATAAAAATCCAAGACCAGATGGTACCGAAAATGTTTGTAAACGAATAAGAAAGTGGTGCGATAAAGTTAAAAATTCTCGAGGTTATTTTGTCGTGCTTTCAGAAGCAGCAACTGATCCTCGTATAAAGAAAGTTGTTGATGAATGCCCATATATGTACTGGACAGATGCATCTAAAAAACTAAATCCTTTCGGTTCCTTCGAAAAAAATCAATATAGCTATAATACATTAGAGCCACAGGATATTTCAATGCCGTTTTCTGCAGAAGGAGAGTATAAGGTAAAAGTCCAATCTATGTCTGATGTTTTTGATTTGAGCATAGAAAACGATGATGTTAAAAGTGGTAAAGCTACATTGAAAGTAAAGCCTAATGGAGATATGTCTTTGTTGCCAGACTATTTTGATATTCCATTTGTTGTTACTAGTGACGAAATAGACATTTTGAACGATACAATGCATCTGATGGTAAAGAATTTGCCAGAACGTTCCTTGCGATTGCCAGCAGATCAATGTGATTTAGGAGAATGTTGTTATTATGATGCTTTCTTATGGGTGGATGCTAAAATGCCAGATACATTGACATTTGATATTGGTCCTAAGTTTAATGACGCTGCTATCAATGCAAATTCAAGATTGAAATTACAGATAAAAGAAACTACAGATTTAGATTCAGAAGAGTTGGGACAATATGAATTGCTTTACAATGGGAAAAAATGTGATAATGGTATGATTGATGTATGTGCTGGCTCTCCTGCAATTTTGAATATAGTTCCCAATGTTTCAGCAAAGGATGGTAAGCATTATTTTGAAATAAAGGTAGTTGAAAGGTCAATAGTCAATTTGGAAAGTGTCAATAATGAACATCCATTAGATTATGAAGGGTCATTTAGATTGGACTATGATATCAATATGAATCCATTGAAAGTATTTCTGATTTGGATGTTGATAATCATTGTAGCTGCTCTATTTGTATGGTTCCTGGTTATTCGACCTTTTATGTATCCTACAATTAAAGTAAAGAGTGTTCAAATTGAGTCTATGCCTATTTGTAAAACCATCAAGGTGAAAGGTTGCAGAAAAGTAGTATTTACAAATGAATCACACAAGCAAAGCTTCTTGAATTGGTTATTTACTGGTGAAGTCAAGTATGCGAAAGAAGATTGCTGGGATTCTCAGTGGTATATGCTTCCTACATCTAAGAAAGATAGAGTAAAAGCAATTGGGACTTCTGGTTATTCTATGAATCCTCCAGGAAGTACATTAAAATGTATGGAAACAGTACAATTTAAGAGTGCGTCAACAAACAAAATTATAAGCATGACAGTAAAAAAATAATTCTAATCATATTAAATCTATTATTATGTCTACCAAAATTAAGCGTTGCCTGTATATCGGTTTAGGTGGTACGGGAATGAGTTCTTTGCTGAATGCGAAGAAACTATTTATTGAGACTTATGGGGAGGTGCCTCCAGTAATTGGCTTCGTCGGAATTGATACAGATGGAGGAGCATATAAGAAAGAAATTGATTCCAAGTATGGAAAAGTTCGTCTTGAACCTTATGAGCAAGTCTCTATTCAAGTTAAGGATCCTCGTTCTTTTTATGAGGTAAATAAAGAGCATTTTAGTTGGTTGCCAGAGAAAAATATTTTTGCCCTGCAATCAATGATGCTCGGCGCAGGTCAAGTGAGGACTAATGGACGATTTGCTATTACCTATAACTACCAGAAACTGGAAAATCAATTGAGAAATGTTATAGATCGTATTTCTAATGCAAAATATGCAGTAACGGAGAAATATGAATTAGCAGCGAGTGAAATAGAGTTCCATATGGTTTTCTCTGTTTGTGGAGGTACAGGTTGTGGAACTTTCCTAGATATGGCCTACCTAGTGAGGAGTGTTGCCCCCAATCGCAAACTTACAGGCTATGCTGTTTTGCCTGATGTTTTTGAAAGTATGGGTAATGGTAATGCTTCTATGGCTAGAGTAAAGCCAAATGCGTATGGCGCAGTTCAAGATTTGGATTGGCTTATGCATTTAAGTATGAGTAGTAAACCCATTAGCCTCGATTATATTTCAGTACCAGAAATTGAAACTAATCAGAATCCTTTTAATGTTGTTTATTTCGTCGATAATAAAAATTCAAATGGCGATGTATATAATCATGTGGATCAACTGACAGATATGATCAGTTTAGCCTTGGTTACCTCTGCAGGAGAACTGTCCAGCGCTGCAGCTTCTGTCAGTGATAATCTTGAGAAGATGATTTCTGCTGGTTCTATGGATGTTGATGGCAAACGAGCATGGTGTGCTGGTTTGGGTGTTTGTGAATTGTTGTTCCAAGGGAGCGAATTAAAGAATCTATATTCTTATAAGGCCGTCCAACGTTTGATAGAGCGAATGTTTAATAGTTGTGTAGATACTACAGCGATTGCAAACGATTGGATTGACTCTGACGAAGTCAAGATTAGAGAGAATGGAGGTGATGAGCATAACGACGTTATTGATTATCTGTTATCTTTAGAGGCTCCATATCAGATAAGTGATATTGATGATAAGACTTCGCCGGCAGCTGAGGTTAATGATTATATTAATGGCAGTGGCATGAAAGGGGCAGAGCAGATAGAAGAACGGCTCAAGCAGCTCAAAGAACGCGTATCAGATCAACTTTCAAAATTGATGATTAAAACAATCAATCAAGAATGTGGTGTAGGTGCCGCAGAAAATGTAATATATTCAATTCAGTCACAGGTGAATATATTCCTGGAAGAGATGAATAATGAATATAAGGAACTGAATGATAAAATGCCGACGTACAAGTCTGCGTTGGACAATGCGATGCATGATCTCTCTGAATATAATGGAAGATTCTTTAAGAAGAATTCAACATTGATGGAGTATGTAGAGGAGGTCCTAAATAGTACGAGAACCTTAGTGTGCTGCAAGCGAGACCAGTTGAGACATTCAAATGCAATTTCATTCTTTACCAGTCTTAGAGTCCAGTTGGAGTCAGAATTGACAAGAATACAGTCGATTAAGAATATCCTTAGTAATGTAAATAATGAATGTAGAGATGCTATCTCTAGGCTGCAGAATCAAGTTAATAAAGAATCCCAGATTTTCCAGATTGATTTAGCGAAGGATTTCTTCCCGCAGGTTGTTGTTGATGATGAGGATTTATTGATTGAGGACTTGCTGAAAGAAATGGATGGTGACAAGTTTTATGCATTAAGTAATTGGAGAAGTGATGAAATCCTTAACTTCTTTACTAATTATGCAGGTAAACTTAAAAAGGCTCGGATTTGGGAAAATACGACTATAGACGAAATTTTAGATAAAATGGATGATACGGCTTTTAATCAGATGATAAAAGTTGCAATCAATAAATCGAAACCATTGATTCAATATAATGATAGAGGTCATCGTCCGAGTGTATCGCCTACAGATGCTTATTATATAGGTGTGCCAGATAAGGTGAATTCACGATTATTTAAGGACGATTTCTTCAAGAACAAAATTGAAGAACAAACGGCAACTGTTGATTTCGCAAATATTGGTAATTCCGATAGGGTTATTATTTATCGTCAGTATGGTGTTTTCCCCGCTTTCCATATTGGATCTTTAGCAAGTTATAAACAAAAGTATGAACTTTCAAATGTAAGCTGTCATTTTGATCAGAATTTCAGAACTCGTATGCAGAGAGAAGATTATTCTTTGGAGCCGAAGGCAAGAGCCGAGGATTCATTGTCTATTTGGATATTAGGATTTGTATATGGCTTGATAAAAAATGAAGAAGGTAAATATTACTATAAGAATCCTAAAGAAGGTGATGCTCTTGACGATTATTGGGTAGAACTGAGTCAATATCGAGATGAAGCATACAACGAATTCAAGAAGCATCTAGAGATTGTTAGAGATTATTACGAATCTGCAACAGACAATGAAAGAAAGAAGCGAGGTGCAGAATATGTCGAAAATCTTAGACAGGATGTGAAACAGAATTATTTAGTTAAATATTCGCAGATTATGATGGATAGGGATGAACTCAAGAAGAAAGGGTTCGAGCCTATCCGAAAACTGATAACAGACGAACTCGAATTTATAAATAAGGAATTATAAGTATTTATGAATAGTTTGATGCGACATACTGCATTTTTGTCTATAGGAGAGGAGCTGAGAGTCTTGGCTCCTCGCCTTAAACAATATTTGTTGATGTATGGGGCAAGTGACGCAGTTGATTATCTACATGTGCTATCTTGTGTTCATAGCGCCAATGGATATGAATTGTCTGAATATGTCTTAGATAAACCTCAAAATGAAACCATTTTTTCTTCAGGAATAGAAAATAGGTTTAGAATAGGTCTGTCGCATGATGAAACCGTTTCTGATTCAGAAGTTGTTCAACAGTATTTTACCGATTTCTTTAATCGAACTGTTGTCATAGAGAATCCTGGTGAGACCGGAACCTTGAATGTTTGTTTGTGCGTTCCGTTGTCTGATGTGGAAATATGGGAAGATGCGAAATATATAATTCAGGAAATAGTAAATACAGGGAAGCCTTGTAATATTGATGTATTGGGATTGGCTCCATCTATGTCTCATTATATTAGGAACGAGGGTGCTTCACAAATAGAAAAAACAAAGAAGAATAGTTCGACCAAAAAAGGAACCTCTGAAATTGCAAAGGATATAATTGGGAATCCGAATATTCATAGGCTTATAGTCATTGAAGATAATAATTCTAAAGGCCTGTCATTAAATATAGACACAGAAAGTCTGGTGAGAATATTGGGGGAGTACCTACTGTTAGCAGTAGAGCATTATCCAAGTTTGTTCCCAATAACACAAATCGCATCAGAAATCGACGTTACAACTTTCGGACTTTCAATGCTTGCTTTCGATAAAATATATTTTGTCGAGTATTTGCTTCATCGAGCATATTTGGATATTTTAGGGAAAGAAAAGGTAACGCAGAAGAATGTTAACGTGAATCAAGCGTCTGAGTGGGCAGCATCGCAATTGGATAAGCATGTGCGGTTGTATTCGGATTTTATGAATAACAGGGTCATCCCGTTGTTAAATCAAAGGCATAAATCCGGAGATTTGTCTGTCGCTGATACTCAAATGTTGGAGACGGAATTGAGAGAGACTCTTCAACGGACTATAAATGAATTGCAATCCTTTATAAATGATGAATCTCGCTCTTTGCCAGAGAAACAGGCTATTATGGCATTGCTGTTGGGAGAGGATGACGCTTTGCTCGAAGGTGAACTTTATCGGAAAAATCAGTTGACGATTGATGATTGCGATAAGGAAACACTGGAATACTATATTAATGAAGACAATAAACAAGTTCAAGTAATAGAGGCAACTGAATCTACTCCCAGAAAGGTAATACGAGGAGTGCTTACGGCTCCAGTCGATGCTTCAGAACGTGTTTACCTGCCTCTTGAATCAATGAAATTGCTGAGAGCGCAAATCAGGCAGAGAACCTCTTATATTAGGAAAAAAACGGAGGAATTGCAATCAATACAAGAACAACTGAAAGATGAGGTAAAAAGAAAGACTCAATTTGAGGAAGGAGGATTCTCTTTTGACGGTACGGTTTATAAATTGATGCCCAAAGATAAAGAGATCCGACTCTTTGAACATTATTATGCTCCTAAAGTTAATTCCGAAAAAGATGTAGATCTAAGAAATCATTTTACTGCTATTAAGAATCAAGGCGAATTGGGAGCGTGTTCTGCATTTGCCCTTGTCTCTATCTTTGAGCAGATAATGAAGAAGGCCAATCCCTCAAATCCTGATTTGAGTGAACGTTATGCTTATTATAATGCATTGAGAAAGGCAGGTGCATCTGAGGATGAGATTGAGGATGTTGGTTCTTCTTTTTATGATGTGGTTTCAGCTTTGACTGAGGATGGATTGTGCTCCGAATCATTATGCCCTTATAAAGAAACAATTGAGAAACCATCCGAAGAAGCGTATGGAGAAGGAAAATCTCGCTTAGTAAAGGAGGCTGTAAATGTTGAGATTAACCATGAATCTCTAACCTCGGCTCTTGCTGAAGGTTATCCGGTAGCAATTTCCTTGAAAATATATGAATCATTTAATCCGGGAAAGAACGGTTTTGTTTTCCGTCCCTCTGAGGATGAAATTAATTCAGAAGAAGGTGGTAATCACGCGATGGTTCTATGTGGTTACAATGATGATAGCAAAGTGTATATTGTCCGAAATTCGTGGGGCGTAAATTTCGGAGATAAAGGATATTGTTATATTCCATTTTCGTATGTCGATGATCCGCAACTCAATAATCAGGCGTGCATCATAACAGATGTTGAAGTAACGGAGCAAGTCAAGATTGTCGGTGTAGAAAAAAAGAAAGCGGTATCATTTAATTTGACGGACGATAATATTCGTGCGTCTATTTTGAGAATCCTTATAGGTGAAGAAGAAGTCCATCTCAAAAGAGAGGAAAAAGAATATGCTGGGTTGCGATTCTCTTATGAACAATTGTTGCAGACATTGTCTAACCCCAGTAAAAGGGATGAGATTTATGCAAATTCAGTAAGACTTATTGATCAGCAAATTGATGCAGCAAAAGAAGAATATGAAGAATTTGTTAAGACAACCAGACCTAAAGCTATTGATGATTATAAATCAAAAACGCTAAAAAATCTAATTGTACTCATAGTAAGTTCGGTCGTTAGCTTGTCAATTTCTGCATACTTCCTATATTTGGAATTGTTTAAGATTGGAGGCGTCAGTATGCTTGTCTCTGTGTTGATATTATTTTTGACTATTGCTTACGTTTTCGTTCGAAAGCATCGGATTAAATTGCAGAAAAATGAATTAGCGGAAGACGCATCCAAGATTAGTCAAAAGGTAGCAAGTTTGGAACAAGAAAAACAAGAAAAACATCTTCGAATGCATCTTGCAGGTTGTGTTATCTCAAACTTGACTGATATAAAGTTAAAACTTATTAAAAAGTATCAATCGCTAACTGATTATGTTTCAGGATTGAGTAAATGGTGTGATGAAGAACAAGATAAATTGGTCAATATGGAGCCTCCAGCCAAGACGCCATGTATTCAAATGTTGGATAATGCCATTTTGGATAAGTACTTTGAGCAAAACAAAGCCAGAATAACCAAAGGCTTCCATTTGTCCGATTTAGTGGAGTCTTATCACATGACGGATGATGATATATTGGAATTCAAACTGAAAATCAGAGATGAATTGATTGCCAGAATCCAGTCTGAATATCAAGATTTTTCTATGTTCTCTTTCCTTTCGGGCCGTGGTGAGTTCGATTATTTGCCAAAGGCTTCTGATATGTCAAATCTGATGACAACAATCGATAAGCGGAGTGATTGTTTCCTCCAGATTGAACAGACTGGAGTCTCAATCGAAGATACGCTTGAAAAATCAATTTATATTCATACAGATAGTCAGGCAGATCGTAATGAATGGAGAGAAATGCATAGAAAGTATTTCAGCGTACAACCAGGAGATCTTGAACTATGTTCTAAGTATAAATTAATAGAGATTCAAATTCAAAATCTAAGCTTGAACCAGGTATCAGTTTTAAGATAGAGTTTTTAGTATTTTACCTTTTAATAATCTATTTTATGGCGAAACAATGTCCTAAATGTGGATGTTCTGAATATGAAAGAACAGCAGTTGGTTTTTTTGAGAATGGACTTACAAAAGTTTTGGGTGGTGCTACGTTTATCGGAGGTGCTTTTATTAAGAATACAATGGGAAGTGTCGCTGCCCAAAACTTGGGATCGGGTCTTTTTAAGACAAAGTTTGGACAAGTTAAATGCAAACGCTGTGGGTGTACATATCATCTAGAATTAGAATAATTTGTAATAGATGAATATCTTGATTCCTTTTTTTAGCCATACGAAGTAATTCCTCATTCAAGAGTCTGGGAGTGTTGAGTTAATAGCCCATTCATTCTCGTTAAACATAGTCCGCAGTACCTCGAAAGATGTGCTGCGGATTGTTTTTTGTCCGATGTGAAGGAGAAAGGAGAGTCTGCATTTGGAATGGTCAAGGTGAATTATGCTTGGTATTTCATACTATCGGGGAAGCGTTGTTCAAAATAGATGCATTAGTGCATTACGGAAAACCTTTAGGCAAGAGTGGTAACAGACTATACCAAAGGAGTTTTCAATGGGGAGAATAGTTTGCAGGATATATTTGCTGCATGATATGTGCAAAATTAAGTCAATTTTGAGAAAATTTCTCAAAATTACTTGGTCATGTCCTTTTGAATTTGTATATTTGCCCCAAAAAGTGAGATATGCTTACAAATTTTACAGTCAAGAACTATCGCTCCTTTAAGCAGGAACGAACGTTTAGTATGGAGGCAAGTTCTATTAATGAACACAAAGACTCTGTCGTCAATAAGGGTAAATACAGATTGCTCCCGTTGGCTGTCTTCTATGGTGCCAATTCGGGAGGTAAGAGTAACTTGATTCAGGCCATATCTACCATGCGTAGTATGGTCAGACGTTCAGTCAGACTGAATGATGGAGATTCGCTGCCATACGATCCTTTCGCATTGGATGAAAACTCCGATTCACAACCAACGTTGTTTGAGATTCAGTTCATCAAAGGAGAGGTGCTTTATCGCTATGGTTTTGAGTACAACAAAACTGATATTATCTCCGAATGGCTTTATGAGAAGCGGTTTGGTGAGAAAGAATATGAGCTCTTTGTGCGCTCACGAGACATCATTGAAGTATCGGCAAAAAGATTTAAGGAAGGTCAGGGAAAGGAGGATTTGACTAACTCGAATCGCCTCTTCCTGTCCCTTGTGGCTCAGCTGAAGGGGGAGAAGTCCAATTCTATATTGGGTTGGTTTGGAGAATGTAATGTGCTTTCTGGAATAGACAGCGAGGACTACGAGGCTTTTACGCTCAGAATGTTTTTGGAGCACTTGAATGGGGCAGACCAGGCTCAGGAATTCTTCAAGACCCTACAACTTGGTTTTACCCGTTTCTCTGTCAAGAAGGTCGATATTCCCCAAGAGGCCTTGGAAAGTGCTCCCAAGTCGATAAAGTCACAATTGGAAAAAGACATAGCTACGGGAAGTTTCGTTGAACCAATAACTACTCATAATGTCTATGATGAGAATGGATTTGTGATTGGTGAGCGAAATTTCCACAAGAATCAGATGGAGTCAGAGGGAACAAAGAAAGTGATAGAGATTTCCGGTCCAATATTCGATACACTGAACGAGGGCAAGACGCTGATTATAGATGAGCTTGATGCAAAGCTACACCCATTATTGACGCGCAACATTGTACTCCTGTTCATGAATCCGGAGAAGAACAGACACGGAGCACAGTTGATCTTCGCCACACATGACACCAACCTGCTTGATCTGGAGATTATTCGTCGTGACCAAATCTGGTTTGCAGAGAAGGACAGGGTAGAGTCAACCGACATCTACTCGCTTGTGGAATTCAAGGATGAAGATGGGAAAAAGGTGCGCAACGACCGCGACATCAAGCGCGACTATATCCGTGGACGTTATGGTGCTATACCATTCATCGGGAAATAAAGTGCAACTATGGGATATTCAAGAAAAGAAGAAATCGCAAAGCTGAGGCAGGAACGTAAAGAAGCCAAAGCTGCAAAGAAGCGCAAGGAGAACGTCCGCGAGAAACTTGTGCGTTTCCTTATAGTCTGTGAAGGTGCGAAGACCGAGCCGCATTATTTCGAGGCTCTTATCAATAACCACATTTCTGCCGTACGCGAGGTGAAGATTGAGGGAGAAGGACGGGCGACAGTGGCTTTGGTGGATAGAACTCAGGAAATCAAAGTGGAATTGGAGCGCAAGAACGCAATGTCTTTCGACCGTGTGTGGGTAGTGTTTGACAAGGATGATTTCGATGATTTCAACGAAGCCATAAAAAAAGCCCATAAGTTAGGCTTCGAGAGTGCATGGACCAATGAGGCGTTCGAATTATGGTACTACCTGCACTTTGAATACCTGGATACAGGCATTGGCCGCGCAGATTACATAAAAAAACTGGAAATGGCATTTAGGAAGAAGATGGGCGACAATAGCTTTAAATACAAGAAAGGGAATCCCAATATATATAGCCTGCTTCGGCAGTTCGGCCGCGAGGAACTTGCCAAGCGATTTGCCAAGCAATTACGTGGATTATATACTGGCACCGACTATGCAGCCCATAAGCCTTGCACTATGGTAGATAAGTTGGTCGAAGAGTTGGAGCACCCGGAATCATTGTTAATAAAGGAGGTAAATCGATAAAATTCTCGAGTAATCACAATGTCATTTATTCGCTCTATCTTACTTCCCCCATTCATCATGTCATGGCGAGCTGTAGGTGAAAATATCCTCGTTGCAAGAGATTAAGTTTAGTAGGTCATTGACTCGACGATGGCGATAGGGGTAGCTTTTTTGTCTGATGTGAAGTAGTAAGGAGACTGCAGTGTGTAGGTGGCAATAGTAGAGGGAGATTGCTACCTACTTTCGGGTATATTGGGGCATTCTGGTGGAAAAAGTTTCATGGTTACAAATATTTTTTGTATATTTGCGCCCTCATTAATAGTGTATGCGAACAAGGTCCAGGTTCAAGCCTGGCGGTAATGTGTTATAAAATAAGGTGTTTAATTGTTATGCGGTGACGCCCTCTACTTGTATGGAAAATAGATTTATGCAATGGTCCAGGTGGCTCGTCGCCATTTGTGCCCTCCTGATGTCAGATAGCTGCTGGCTGGTAGCGCAGGATGCCGTATCTCCGACGGAGGTGCGGCGTGAGGTGCGTCGCCAGGGTGGTCATGCAGTGTCGGTGCTGTTGCTCGATGAGGGCGATAGCCAACCCCTCATCATGGCGACCTGTCAGTTGCAGCCCCTCGGAGCATACGCCACGACCGATGTGGATGGACACGCCACATTGGCCAATATCCCAGTGGGCGAGTGGCAACTGGAGGTGAGTTATGTGGGGTACGAACCACTGTCCCGCACGCTGAGGGTGAAGGCCGATACAACATTGACCCTGACCATGCGCCAGCAGACCTTGGCACTGAAGGACGTCGAGGTAGTGGCACGGCAGAGCGCCTCGGGACAGGCGACAGCCTCCGTGATAGGGCGCCAGGCGATAGACCATCTGCAGGCCAGTTCATTGGCCGATGTGATGCAGCTCATCCCCGGCCAACTGATGACGAACAGCGACCTGACCTCGCAGAGTAACCTGCAGTTGCGGACATTGGTCAATAACCATACGAGTGCCTTCGGTTCGAGTGTGGTGATGGACGGTGTGCCGATGTCGAACAATGGTGCCATGACGCAGGGCAGTTTCAGCAGTACAGCCTTTGTCGGGACCGACTTGCGCCAGATCAGCGCCGATGACATCAACGAGGTGGAGGTGGTGCGTGGTATCCCCTCGGCCGAATATGGTGACCTGACCAGCGGTATGATGGTGGTCAAGACCAAGGTGGGCGTGACGCCCTGGCAGGTGCGCGCCAAGATCAATCCCGGAACACAGAACTACTCCGTGGGCAAGGGACTGAAACTGCATCGCTACGGTACGCTCAACTTCAACTTGGACTATGCCCAGGCATGGGGTGACCCGAGGCAGAAGACCCGCTCCTTCGACCGTTACACCGCATCGGTGGGATGGGGACTGGACGTGGGACGTGTGTGGGACATGACGACCAAGGTCCGTTTCGCCCTGGGCAAGGACTGGAGCGGCAACGACCCGGACGCCATCGACGACGGCACCTCGTCGCGCTGTGACAACCGTGTGGTGTCGCTGAGCCATAACGGCAACGTGCACCTCAATCGTCCCTGGGCCCGTACCATACGTTACACCGTGGGACTGAGTCTGTCCGATATATCGAGCCGCAACACATCGTATGTGAGCAATTCGTCGGGCCTGCTCCCCATACTGACCGCCACGGAGAGCGGCTACTACAGCGTGCCGTGGGAGACCACTTCGTACCTCGCTACGGGGTACACGGAGAGTCGTCCAGGCAATCTGTTCGTCAAGGCCTCGAACCATTTCTACTACAAGGCAGGCAAGACGCGTCAGAACATCAAGATGGGTGTGGAGTACAAGAGCGACTGGAACGATGGCCGAGGATACTACAACGCCGATGACCGCTTGCCCTATCGCCCCAATTCCGACGGACGTCCGCGACCATACAGCGACGAGCCGACGTTGCACCAGGCATCGGCCTACATAGAGGACAATTTCCGTTGGCAGATAGGTGAAGACGTGTCGCTCAAGGCCCAGGCAGGTGTGCGTGGTACGGGACTGCAGATGGGGCGCGCTGAGGGTACGTGGGCGCTCTCTCCGCGCATCAATGCCTCGATCAGCCTGACCGACTGGCTGGAGGTGCGCGGCGGCTATGGGCGCAACAGCAAGACGCCTGGTATGGCCTATCTCTATCCCGACCGCAAGTATGCCGACATCGTGGCAGCCAACTACATGCCGCAGGATGGATCGGACCAGATACTCATCTACCAGACCTACGTATATGAGGTGGAACGCAACCGCAACCTGAAGAATGCCACGACGACCAAGTACGAGGCGGGTTGCTCGGTGAAACTGCCCTGGGGTGGCAAGCTCGACCTATTGGCCTATATGGACAAGACGCCCAACGGCTTCGGCTCGCAGACGGAGTATGTCACTTACGTCAACAGCCTGTATGACCAGACGCAGATCGATGCCCTGATAGCGGCAGGTTACAGTGCTGCCACATCGGCCACATCTATCCCAGTGAGCGCTCCGACCACCCCCACGGCGACACATACCTACTACACGACGACGGGGTTGGTGGGCAATACCAGTGCCACGCGCAACCGCGGCGTGGAGATGGACTTCGACCTGGGTGAGGTCCGTGCCCTGCACACCCATTTCTATCTGAGCGGTGCCTACTCCGAGACCAAGACCTGGAGCACCGACCTGAACGCGCAGAGTGTGCGCACGGCATTGCTCACGTCCGAATATACCGCCTACGGACTGACGCCCTTCAAGGTGGTCTATCCCTCGGGGCTGGACTACAGCGAGTATCGCCGTATGCTCAATACGCTGAGGGTAGTGACCCACATCCCGTTGCTCAAGATGGTGGCCTCGTTCACGGCTCAGGTGGTATGGCACGACTGGAACCGCAGTTATACGGCCGATAAGCATGCCATCGGTTGGATCATGGCCGATGGCACGGGTACGGGCTCCACGGTATATCGTGCCATCACGGACGATATGCGCGATGGCTATATCACTTATAGTGGAGACTATTCTGCCTCCGATGCTACGGGCATCCGTATCTCGGACCTGGACTTGACATACTCGGACTCGGATCCTGTGGACAATCCCGTTACCTGGAACGTCCAGGCTCGCCTGACCAAGGAACTGGGTAAGTTCGGCGGATTCTCGTGCTTCGTCAATAACTGTCTCTACTATGAACCTTTCCGCAGTAGCAGCAATACCTCGACCCGCACTCAGCGCAATACGGGCAGTTTCCAGTTCGGGTGCGAATTGTATATAAGGTTGTGAGGGAGTGTTTCGCAATGGCGAAACGGAAAGGAAGTGACAAGGAATTGACAAAGAAGTGACAGGGAAGTGACAAGGACGATACAAACGACTATTGAGTAATTAAGAGAATTGACAAGGAATTGACAAGGAAGTGACAGAGAAGTGACAAGGACGATACAAACGTCCCTTTTACTACCTTTTTACTACCCTTCGAAACCCTTTCACTCCCCTTCCTGAACTTTTTTTGAAGACAATGAAACGATTCATATATACTATATTGATGGCGGCTATCGTGCTGTGGGCCTCGGCTTGTGTCGATTTCGACGATGCGACGCAGGCTACATCGGTCACTGTACAACTGCAGGCGCCCGAAGGACTGACATTGGACCTGGGTGACAAGACGGTGACCTTGCAACTGGGAGGACAGACCACCACGGTCCAGACGGACAGCGAGGGTGCGGCTGTGTTCAGCAATGTGGTGCCCGATGTGTACGATCTCTCGGTGTCGTGGACCATCACTGCCGATGAATATATGGCAGCAGGAGGAGGGGAGGCTGTGGCGACGACCGTATCAGCCTCGCTCAATTCGCAGCTCATCGCAGGTGCCGAGGTGCTGTATATGCAGTTGTTGGCCTCGGCACAGCGCGACATCGTGATAGGCAAGGTGTACTACGCCGGTTCCAAGGACAACAACAACCGCAATTACATGGCAGGAAAGTACATCGAACTCTACAACCAGAGCGATGATACGGTCGATGTGAGTGGCCTCTACATCGGGCTGACTGAGAGTGAGAGCACCCAGGCATGGACCCGGTCAGACCTGGACCAGACCTACGGCAGTGGGGCAGCGATACTGCTCAAACAGATATATCGCATCCCGACGGATGACAGTTATATGGTGGCTCCGGGCGGCACGGTAGTGATATGCAACAGCGCCATAGACCATACTGACGGCAATGACCGGGAGAGCGACCTGACGGGGGCAGACTTCGAGGTCAAGGACACCCAGGGCAACTACCAGAACAATCCGGCGGTGCCTGCCATGCAGATGATATATCAGATATATGCCGGTACCAGTGTGATGAACCTGGTGCAGAGCGGTCCGACCGGTGTGGTGATATTCCGCACGGACCAGGATGTGACCGCCTGGACCAAGGTCTATAAGTACGGTGCTACGTCCGGTCTGCAGTATGTGGTGTGTCCGACATCGTGCATACTGGACGGGATGGAGGCCCTGCGCCGCAAGACGTCCGGCATAGACGTGACGACCAAACGCCTGCCAGACTGTATCGATGCCGGATATACGAGCATCAATGCCGTGTCGGGCTGGAATGCCGAGGTGGTATATAGACGTACCCGCTGCATGCAGTCCGGCCACAAGGTACTGGTCGATACCAACAACAGCAGCAATGACTGCCAGACCTCTACAACCATTAAACCGCGCCAATATGATGACTGCCAAGAGTAAACTATCCCTGTGCGCAGCCATGCTGGCTATGGGCTGCGGATGTACGTCGGCGCAGGATGCCCTGCCCGGCGTGAGCGAATATATGTATGCCGATGCCATGGCACTGTGGCGACATACGGTGAGTGCAGCGGGACTGACACTCGACTCGTTGACCCAGCGAGGATACTCGTCCATCGGTGTGAACCACCAGTCGGGCGACTATCACCGCGTGCAGGAGGGACGGCAGACGAACAGCGTGGGATTCTACTCCGAACGGTATCAGTCCATAGGCCGCTACCTGTATGGCTACGGCTCGTTCGCCTTCGAGCAGGGCAGGACCAAGGGTCGTGCCTGGAGTGACGTGATGCGCACCTATGGGAGCAATCCTTTCCTGTCGGGTTCGTCCGTAGCGGGAGCATACGATGAGCAGAACCTGGACTTCGTCGCCAGTGTCGGTACGGTGGACCTGGCAGGATGGCGTTACGGCATCAGGCTCGATTATCGGGTGGGAGACCTGAGCCGTCTGCGAGACCCCCGTTCCCGTTCGCGGATGCTGGACTTTCGGCTGGCACCTGCAGTGTGCCGCACGTTCGGCATCCATTCCGTCGGAGTGTCGGCATGGTATCGCCGGTACAAGGAGAAGTTGCCCGGTATCATCACCGTGCAGAACAACCCCAATCTCTACTACTACCAGATGTCGGGCATGGAGGCTGTGACGGGTACCGTGGGCGGCTACAGCGGCTACAGTCGCGAGTATGTCAACCACGAGTGTGGGGGAGAGGTCCAATATGCCATGCGGCGCCGAGACTATGCTGCTGTCTATGCGGCAAACATCACCTATGGAACAGAGTCAATGTTCGAGCAGTACGAACGTGAGCCGGGGCACTACTATACCTACCAGTCACAATTGCAGAGCCGTCACCGCGTCACGCGAGGCACCCGGGTGCATCAGATAGACTGGACGATGGATGCCGCACAGGCCTATGCCGACGAGTACCGCCCGCAGTTGGTCGTGACGCTCGATGCCGACAATGGCTACAGCTCCTATCGCTACGATAACCTGCTCACCTACCGCAAGCGCTACCAGATGCAGTCCCTGTCCGCGCACCTGTCATACCGCCTCGCCGCAGTGCGGGCAGCAGCGGTGCAGCGCTACCTGCAGGCCGAATGTGACTGGAGCAGCATCAGCCAGAAACATCTGCTGCCCACCTCGACCTTCGACTGGAGTACCGTCCGTCTGGGTGCAGAGTATGGGCAGACGTTGTTCCCATCCCGCCGACTGTGGCTCACTGCCCGTGTGGGTTACCTCGTGTCCGCCCGTGCAGATATGGATCTGGCCGATGCCACGACGCCCTATGCCCAGAGCGTGCTCCTACCCGATATGACCTACTATCGGTCCAACTGCCTCAACGCCGGATTGGACCTGCTCTACCAGCATCCGCTGCAACTGAAGGGCTACCGTTTCGTCGGCTTTGTCCGAGTCCAAGCCCAGACGTGGCAGGCGCAACACGACCTCAGTTCCCAGGCAGTGGGGCTGTCCATAGGAATAATGAACTGACAAAGAAGGAGGCTATAGGTCAATAGAAGCTATAGACGCTATAGTTGCTATAGACGCTATAGAAGCAATAGAGCTCAATAGCCGATTCTATCGTCCCTGTCACTTCCTTGTCACTTCCCTGTCACTTCCTTTAAATTCCCTTTAACAATTAAATATTTTTTTATGATCAAAACTTCTACTCTTTCGGCCTGTGTTTCGGCCATCGCAGTTCTCGGTATGGCTTGTGTCGCAACCGAGGCAAGTGCTAAGATCTATGCTCCCGAGAAGGGCAAGGTCGTAATCAGCAAAATCTATTATGGCGGTACGCCCAAAGCAGAAAGCTCCACTGGCAAGAACTACCTGGATGGCCAGTACATCGAGATCTACAACCAGAGTTCGGATACCCTCGACCTGGGTGGCCTCTACATCGGCAACGGCGAGGCAGACAGCAATACCTTGATGTGGAACATCTCTCGTATCAAGGAGGCCTACAACGATTCGACCATCACGATGAAGCAGATCTTCCGGATTCCATCGTGCAGCAAGAGCATCCTCGCTCCGGGTGCCAGCATCGTGATATGCAACAGCGCCATGGACCATACAGCCATCAGCAGCTACGAGTCGGACCTGTCCGGCGCAGACTTCGAGGTGCGCGACATCAAGGGCAAAAAGACCAATCATGCCGACGTCGATTCGCTCCAGCTCACCTACACCGCCTATTCAACCGTCACCTATATGCTGCTGTCACAGGCCGGTCCATTGCACCTGAGCCTCTTCTCGGCTACAGACGACGAGATTGCCGCACTGCAGGATACCTATGCGTACGGCAAGGAGACGGGCAATGTCTATAAGCGCGTGCCTGCCAAGTACGTGATAGATGGCATCGAGCTGATGAACAAGAACTACAGCGATGCCGAGTACAAGCATCTGTATGATACCATCGATGCCGGCTACCAGATATGCGCCAGCTACAGCGGCGAGACCTACTACCGCAAGAGTGCCCGCCTGCTCACCAACCGCATCGTACTGGCCGATACCGACAACTCGACCAACGACCTCGCCGTATCGACCACAATCCGTCCACGCGAGTATGTGTCGGAAATCGATTCGACCGTAGTCATCCCAGCCACTGGTCACCTGGCTATCAATGTCAGCTCCAACTTCCGCACATCGGCCGACGTCATGGTATCGAGCATCAATGCTACAGCCAAATCGACTGCCCTCAACTACCTGAATCATCAGGGCGACAGCGTATTCATGTATGGGTCGGTCATCCTGACTGCCCAGCCAGGCGAATATACGTTGCACTTCACCACCGATTCCATCCAGGCCAAGTTCAACTCGACCGTCGTATATTGGTTGGACCAGACTCCAGGCGTCGCCTACAGGAAGAACCGTATGCTCTACCGCTTTGTCAACAATGCAGACAGCGTAGGCTTCGTGCGTGATGAGACCTATGCCGCCGACAACTACACATCGTGCGCACTGGGCGAGGGCCAGCACCTCTACCTGCCTCTCAACACCACTGCCGTCGGCAACATCGCTACGACACTGGGCACCACGCAGGAGGCTCTCTCCTTCATCCCATGGACAGGTCCGGTAGCCGAGACCACCGCTATCGAGCAGGTCAATGCCGACGCTGCCACATCGGTCGCCGTCAATCTGGCAGGTATGCCAGTAGGGGCCGATTACAAGGGCTTCGTCATCGTCAATGGCAAGAAAGCAATAGTCAAGAAATAATGGTTTCGCCCGTGCGGAACTAATCAATAACTCAACTTTCGCAAGCTTCAGTTGAGAGTAGGGAAAGGCTAAAAAAAGTAGTAAAAGGGGAGAGAAAGGGACGATACAATCAATCCCTGAAGGCTCCCGCTGGTAACAGTAAACGTCCCTTTCACTCCCTTTTCACTCCCCTTTCACTCCCCTTCTTTACTGAAAGTGAGCAAGTTGAAGACTTGCGAAACTAATCAATAAGGAGTTGAAGGGAGTCAATTCCAACTGACTCCCTTATAACTCCTTTATACCTTCTGTAAACTCCCTCCTATATTCCTATGCGTCTCCGTCTCCTATGCATCCTCCTTTCCAGCGTCTGCCTGTCGCAGGCCCAGTCATTGACCAAAATACCCAAGCGAGTCCTGGACCAGGATTATGTGGTCTCGGCTCAGGTAGAGCAGGTGAGCAGTCCCTGGAGCCAGGGCAAGATGCGTGTGTGCCGAGGTCTGCGTCTGTATCAGCCCCGTCTCACCCGGCTCAGTCTGCGGGGTGACAGCCTGTGCATCGTTATGACCGATGACCGCCGCAAGTCCTCCACCTGTACGTTGCCGGTAGCCAAGCAGCGTGGCCAGTCGCTCTATGTCGATATGCGTCCCTACTTTGCCCAGGTGATGAAGGGGGTCGATGTGATAAGCGGCAGGTACCAGCCCGGCACACTCACCGATGTACAGGTCAATGTGCTGCAGGACGATGCCGAGCACCTCGAGGCGAGGGTCGATTACACCTACCGGACCGACTCGGTCCCATACTGCATCTCGGTGCGCAAGGCGCTGGTCCGTCTGGCGGAGCAGCCCATGGCGCGCCGCAACTACGACCCGCGCGTGGGGTATCGGTGTGAGGTGCGCGACTGCATCAGTCGCTTCGACATCGACAGGAGGGAGCATGTGACATTCTATGTGGACAGTGCCTTCTCCCCACTGTGGCAGGAGGCTATCTGCCAGGGCATCGAGGACTGGAACCGCGCCTTTGCTGCCCTGGGTCGTCCCGACCTGATACAGGCTGTGCCCATGAGCCGGGCGGGACGCCGTTTCGACCCGTTCGCCTTCGGTACCAACATGTTCTGGTGTGTGGACAGTGAGTTCGCCAATGCCGAGGGCAAGCACTACTGTGACCCGCGCAGCGGCGAGATATTGACCGCCAGTGTGCTGTTCTACTCCAACGTGATAGAGCGCCTGCGGTCGTGGTACTTCCTGCAGACGGCTGCCTACAATCCCGAGGCGCGGCAGGTTCTCCCGGACAGCACGCTGCGGCGCATCATCCGGTATGCCGCTGCACACGAGGTGGGACACTGCCTGGGACTGGAACACAATTTCCGTGCATCGTTCGCCTATGCGACCGACTCGCTGCGTGACCCATCGTTCTGTGCCCGCTGCGGCACCACGCCCAGCATCATGGACTATGCCCGCTTCAACTATGTGGCGCAGCCGGGTGACGGCGTGACGCAGGTCTGTCCACCCTATCTGGGCGACTACGACATCTACGCCATCCAGGCAGGATATGGACAGTTCGGGACCGATGCCGAGTACCGCGCCTATGTCGATGCACACCAGAGCCAATCGGTCTGCCTCTACAAGCGACTGATGCGCCGCTCTCAGTCCGATGCCGATGCCATCGACGTGCAGGCTTCGGACCTGGGCAATGATGCGCTGGCATCGACCGAATATGGTATCAGGAACCTGCGCTACATCGACGGACATATCGCCCAGTGGAACCCCGGTCATGCAGACCCGTATGAGGGTATGCCGGCATCGAGGAGCGAGTTGCAACAGTATTACTTCGAACTGCTGGGTCACCTGCTGCCAGGACGTGATGCTCCTGCCCAGCAGGCCATGCTGCAACGCGAACTGACCGATGGGTACCGCTTCCTGCTGCAACCCGAGGCGGCGGCCGATACTGCCGTGGCAGCTGCTGCCCGCCGTGCCAATGCCCAGGTGGAGGCAGCGCGCAGCAAGATGCTGGCTGTGATGTCGCGTCCGGCAGCCCGTCCGCAGGCACTGCCGGGGTTGCTGTTGCCCCACCAGCTGACGTCGGACACGGTAATGGCTATGTTGCACAACGAGGGACTGGCCCTCAGTGCGCAGCAGATCAACAGCATCAACGAGGCGTGTGTGAACCAGGCGATACTCTCGGTGAGCCAGGACGGCGGCACCTTCTCGCCCACGTCATCGGCAGCATTTATCTCGGCCGATGGTCTGGTACTGACCAATTTCCATTCGGTGCGCCGCTACATAGAACGGCTCTCTGACCGCGGGCCCGAATACCTGCGCTACGGCTGTTATGCCCAGAGCCGCGAGGAGGAGGCTCCGCTCTTCGGGCTGCAACTCAACCAGTTGCTGTGGTGCACGGATGTGACCGACTCCCTGTGCTGCGACCTGAGCGACACACTCACGGTGCGCGAACGGCAGGCTGTGGTCTCCCAACGTGCCGAGGAGATGATGAAACGGCTGCCCAAGTCGGCCAAGGAGTCGTATCGTGCATACTCAATGATGGGCGGTACGCAGTATGTAGTGGCCAAATACAGGTCGTTCAACGACGTGCGTATCGTGGCTGCACCGCCGCAGTCGCTGGCGATGGAGGGGGGCGACACGGTCAACTGGCGATGGCCACGTGTGTCGGCCGACTTCGCCGTGCTGCGTGTGTATGGCAGCGCCAAGAACAAGCCGGCGAACTATCACAAGGGGAATGTCCCCTATCATCCGGAGACGTATCTGCCACTGGCGACCGACTCTGTCCGTCCAGGCGAACTGGTACTGGTGGCAGGCTATCCAGCCCAGACGCGCAAGCACATACCGTGGTTCGCCATAGACCGTATCGTCAACTACGATACCCGCTTCCGCATGGAGGTGAGCCGTGCCAAGATGGAGCTGCTCGCCGCGATGATGGCCGATGGCCCTGCCCGCCGCCAGGCTGACTGTGCCGCCCGCATCAGCAGCATCAACAATACCTATCTGCGCGCCAAGGGCGAAGTGGAAGGTACGCTGCGCGACAATATCATCGAACGCCGCAGACTGGATGACCAGGCGTTGCAGCAGTGGATCTGTGACGACTCGGTGCGCTCGCAGCGTTACGGCGCTACGTTGCTGGCCGACATGCAGAGCAACTACCAGGTCCTGACGCAGTTCAACCACATGGAGGAGGTCTTCCTGCAGTGTGTGCTCAATGGCCCGAATGTCTTCCCCTTCGCCGGCAAGTTCGAGAAGCTCATCGCCATAGACCGTGCCAACCGCAAGAACCGCGTCCGGGCTATGGAACGTGAACTGAAGGACCTGCACCGCAACATGCAGGAGTTCTATGCGGCGTTCGACTACGACCTGGACCTGGCGATGATGAAGCTGCTGGTCCCTTACTATCTGAAAGGGATCAATGCCGCCTATGTCGAGGAGGATATCCTGCGCCAGGCATCGAACCTGGACAGCCTCTATGCCCACTCCATGCTGACGGACAGTGCGCGACTGTACGCCTGGGTCGATAAGGTGGTCGAGGAGGGCACACAGGCGTTGCAGGACGATGCCCTGTACCGTTTCCTTCTCTCGTTCTATGTGAACCGGGTCTCGCGCATCAACCGTGATGCCATCTCGTTCCGCCGCCGCAACTCCGACCTCTATGCCCTCTATATGACGGCCCTGAGCGAGTATCAGCAGGGATCGACTCCGGTCATTGATGCCAACAAGACGCTCCGCTACTCGGCCGGCCGTGTGGGCGAACTGAGCCACAAACCTGGCGTCCCCGTCCCCTGTTGCTTCACCTCGACAGCCGAGACTGCCGCGGGCCAGTCGGGCAGTCCTGTGCTCAATGCCCGGGGCGAACTGATAGGCCTCAACTTCGACCGCGAGATATCGAGCCTCTCGGCCATCTACTACCCACGTCCGTCCCGTACCTGCAACATCATGGTCACGCTCGACTATATAAAGTATATATTGAGCCAATCCCCATCCCGGTATGTGCTCGATGAGTTGAAGCGGTGAGGTAAGCCCGCTCCCATACAAGACAAGATCAGCCAGGCCCAAGCGGGTCTGGCTGATTCGTTTTCGCCCGTTTGACTTTCGGACCTCTGTGTCCCTATTATCTGATTCCGGACTAAGTCCTGTCGGCTCCCGGTCGGAGTGCGCTTAGTGTACGATCCGATAGGGATGACCAATCGCACACCAATCGCATTCCAATCGCACACCAATCGCACTCTGAACGATACGCCAGCGATAGGGTTATTGTACAATATTGCTGATATGGCAGACCCGCTCAGAAGTCGGTGCGCAGGTCGGGGCCGGGCTGATTGTAGCCCACGCGGAGTTCGGGCATCTGGTTGTCGTGCACGTCGAAGGCATCGGTCGCCTCGTCGAAATAGATGTAGAAGACGCGGTCATTGGTGGCATAGGGGGCACGGCCCATCTGCTCCAGACGGTTGCCGACGATGGTGGAGTAGGGCTGCCAGGAGAGGGTATAGAGGGCACCGCAGTCGTGCAACTGCTGTCCGAAGTGGTGCACGTAGTTGCGGAGCAGGTGGTTGTGGTGCATGGTCCACTGCCGGCGTACGCTGCGCGAGGCGGGACGGGGCAACCAACCCCAGCCCAGGCAGATGCCGCTCCACTTGCAGCCGGAGACCTCGTTGTCGGCAATGGTGGTGTGGTGCACGTAGCCGGCATTGATGGCACAGGCGCCCCAATCGTCCATGCCGATGTCGGTGACGCGATTGTGACTCAGGGTGATGTCGTGGCAGATCTGTTCGGGACTGTCGGGCATGAAGGGGACGTGCGTCTCGTAACCGCCGTCGGGGAAGTGGCCCACCAGGATGGCGGTGCTGCCGATGTCGGTGAACGAACACTGGGTGACGTGACACGCCGAGGCTGCCTCGGTGTAGTCAATGCCGCACGCCCCGGTATGGGTGACCGTGCATCGGTCAAAGTGGATGCGCTGCACGCCACTCAGGGTGATGGCTGACTGGGGACGGCCTATCCAGGCTTGGTTTTCGAGCGAGGCCTTGTGCGGCAGGCCGGGCTGATGGAGCTTGTAGGCATCGATGATGGGCAGTCCTGCCTGCAGGGTGACCCAGCCCTGGCTGGTAGGGGTGTTCCACTGGGTGTGGCGGAAGGTGAGTCCCTCGAACTGGATGTCGTGCACGGGGCGACTGATGGTGCCCTGTACCTGTACCAGCTGTTCGGTGACAGGGATGATGACGGGTGCAGCAGGGGCGGCTCCACCGGGGTCGTCGCTGAGCATATAGATGAGGCCGTCAGGGTAACGCTGTACCCATTCGCCGGGGCGGTCCAGGAGTGCGGGTGCGCCCACCAGATTGAACGACGACGAGACGATGCGGTCATCTTGCAGGGTGTCGCCTATGACGGGTTGTGGCCAGGGATGGTCGAACTCCCGCTGGCTCTCGGGCTCAAAGAATGTGACGTGCGTGCCGTCGGCCTCTGAGCGCATCGAGGCGATGCGGAGCAGGGCTATGGCCCAACGCTGGTGCACCAACATCGTGCACTGGAAACCAGACGTGAGTACCGTGCCACCAGGCAGTACGGAGGTGGGGATGACTATCTCGCGGCGCTGACGGTCGAAGCCGAGCATGGGCAACAGACTGTCCGTGGGGACGAGCGAGGCCTGGGGCAGACGACGTCCGTCCTGCCACAGTTGGCGGGTATAGACGATGCGGCCATTCACGCGTGGGGCATCGCACACCCACAACTGCTGACGGACTGCGGCTGGTACATCGCGAGCCTCGACTGCCGTGGGACGACGCCACCCCTGCAGGGCTACGCCTCCGTCTATGATGGCACGGCCGGGATGGGCTGCGCGCAGAACGGTGGGACCCTGGGGTGTGCCGCTGTCCTCGGGGCGCAACAGCAGGGGCGACGTGAGGTGGTACTCGCCGTCGGGCAAGGTGATGCAGAGGGTGTCGGTAGGTGCAAGGTGACCCAGGCGGCGCATCTCGCGCGCCTCACGCAGCGTGGCGTGCAGGTCCGGTCCAGCCTGCAGATGTGTGACGTGGGCGGCATACATCGGCGAACTGAACGATAATACTAAGGTAAAAAGTGAGAGGAGTGGTGTAAGGAAAGTTTTCATGTCGCGTGTGGTATTAAGGCAATAATAAACGGACGATACATAGGAAGGTGTATCGTCCGTTAACTCCAGTTATCTTGCTGAGTAACTCCGATAACTATTGCTGAAATCTATCAGAAGAAGAACTTGATGATGTCGTTGGCATTGACCGCTATCATAAGCAGCACGATGAAGCCGAAGCCGATGTACTGCAGGCGGTCCTTGAACTTGTCGCTGAGTGGTCGGCGCATGATGGTCTCGATGAGGAGTATCAGGATGTGACCACCATCCAACATCGGGATAGGCAGGATGTTCATGAAGGCCAGGGCGACGGAGATGAAGGCGGTCAGACCCCAGAAGGCCTTCCAGATCCACTCCTCGGGGAAGATGGCTCCCATTGAACCAAAGCCGCCCAACTCCTTGGCGCCCTCCTTGGTGAAGACGAGTTTGAACTGTCGGACATAATTATAGAGCATGTCCCAGCCGCGCGTGATGCCAGCAGGGATAGCCTCGGCGAAACTATAGTCGATGTGGGTGAACATCTGGGGAGTGATCATGTTGCGGAAGTAGAAGCCCAACTTGCCCTGCTCACCCATGAATGCCTGGGTAGTGTGGAGCGAGTCGCCACGGTAGTAGCTGAGCAGGATGGTGTCGCCGTGATGGGCTGAGAACTGTGCATGTACGCCGGCGATGTAGGGGGTGGGGATGCTGTCCACCGACACGATGCTGTCGCCCGGGAGCAAGCCGATGCGGGCTGCCTCGGTACCGGGCATGACGGAATCAACTACCATGGGCTGACGGATGGTGACGAAGGATGCTATGTCCTTGTAGGTCAGGAAGTGGGTGCCCAGGGTATCGGGCAATGTGATGGTGACCTCGGCGCCCTGACGCAGTACGGTGACATCGTTGGCCAACAGGAGACCGCTCTGCAGCGACATCATATCGCTCACGTCGTTGCCGTCCAGGCGGATGATGACGTCATCGTCCTGGAAACCGACGTTGTGCGCTACCTCGTTGTACTCCATGCCGTAGGGGAGGTTGCGAATCTCGAGGATATCCTTGCCCCAATGCCATGCCATGCCGATGTAGATGATGATGGCGAGCAACAGGTTATTGAGCACACCGCCAAAGAGTATCATGAAACGGGCGAACGGACCTTTCTTCACAAAGGCGTCGGGACGGTCTGTGTCGGCATGCTCGGCATCGTGCGTCTCGTCGATCATGCCTACTATGGCACAATAGCCGCCCAGCGGAATCCAGCCTATACCGTATTCGGTGCTGCTGGGGTTGACCAACGTTGGGAAATGTATCAGTTCGCACAGGTGCAGACCCTTCTTGTTCCAACGAACCAACGCGAAGTCGTAGGCATCGAAGAACAGGTAGAACTTGTCAACGCCCACCTTGAAGATGCGCGCCCACATGAAGTGCCCTAACTCGTGAATGAATACCAGAATGGAGAGACTCAGGATCAACTCCAATGCTTTGAACCAAAATGTTGAATCGAACATATTGTAGAAAGTGTCTGTATCTTATGGATTGTGTGTGAAACGTCTGTTGTGTGGGAATCAGTGTCCCTGCAGGATCTCGCGAGCCTTGATGCGCGCTTCGGCATCGATGGCGAAGTAGTCATCGAGCGATGGTTGTGCCACACGGGGCATGGCGGCCAGTGTCGCTGCATTGACCTCGGCCATTTGCAGGAAACGGCACTCGCCACGGCGGAAGGCTTCGTTGGTCACCTCGTTGGCTGCATTGAGCACACAGGTGCGGTCGCCACCTTCGGCGAGTGCGTCGAAGGCCAGTCGCAGGTTGGGGAACCGCTCCAGGTCGGGACGCTCGAAGGTGAGCGAGGCATAGTCCTCCATGCGGAGCTTGCCATTGATGTGCGAGGTCATACGCTCGGGGTAACTGAGGGCATAGGCAATCGGTACTTTCATGTCGGGACAGCCTAACTGGGCCTTGATGGCTCCGTCGGCGAACTGTACCATGCTGTGTACGATGCTCTGAGGATGGACTGCAACCTCGATCTGGTCGGTGTTCATGCCGAACAGCCACTTGGCCTCGATCACCTCGAAGCCCTTGTTCATCATCGAGGCGGAGTCGATGGTGATCTTGGCGCCCATGTCCCAGTTGGGGTGCTTCAAGGCCTGAGCCGCCGTGACATCGCGCATCTGGTCCATAGTGAAGGTGCGGAATGGTCCGCCCGATGCCGTGATGATGAGTTTCTCGACGGGATTGTCCAGATAGGGGCGCTGCTGCTCGGCGTCATCGCTGGTATTGGCCTGAGCCAACCAGGGGAAACAGCCACGGGCGACTGCCTCGCCCTGAAGGCACTGGAAGATGGCGGAATGTTCGCTGTCCACCGGCAGGATGGGTACCTGGTACTCGGTGCAGAGTGACTCGATGTACTGTCCTGCCACGACGAGGGTCTCCTTGTTGGCGAGGGCAAGCGCCTTCTGTGCCTTGATTGCGGCTACGGTGGGGCGCAGACCGGCGAAACCGACCATGGCGGTCACCACTACGTCGATGGGTCCAGCCGTGACGACCTGACAGAGGGAATCGGCTCCGGTCCATACCTTGATGGGCAGGTCGGCAAGGGCATCCTTGACCTTGTCGTAATAGGTTTCATCGACGATGACTACCACCTCGGGCTTGAACTGTCGTGCCTGCTCGATGAGCAGGTCGGCACTGCGATGTGCCGTGATGGCATATACTTCGAAGGCATCCGGGTGCTCGGCCACTACTTCGAGTGTCTGTCGGCCGATGCTGCCTGTGCTGCCTAATATTGCTATTGTTCTCATTGTTACTCTATAATATCGTTATGTCACGCTGCCGCCGTCACTCGATGGGCATGATGGTCTCGGGGTCGATGTACTCGCCCTTGTGCCAGGCAGAGAGGCCCATCCAACTGTCCGAGGGGTCCTCGACATTGCCGGCGTGGCCCATCACCTGTCCGGACTTGACCTTCTGGCCGGGCTCGACCATCACGGAAGTGAGGTTGTTGTATATGGTCAAGTAGTCCTGTGCGTGCTGTAGGACGAGCTGATAGCCTCCTATGTTCATCAGGTAGGACACGGAGACAACAGTGCCCTCGGTGGGCGCCAATACGGTGACGTTGCCATCCAGTTCGATGTGTGTCTCGGTCGGCGTGGCATCGTCGTCATAGTGTATGATGCGGCCGCGTACCGGAGCCAGGAAGACGATGGTCGGCGTGGTCGGATTGAGCTGGTCCAAGGCATTGAGACCGAACCGCTCTCGGTTCTCGTACTTGGCGACGAAGGCCTGTTCGCGTTCGGATGCTGGCAGGAGGGTGTCCTGGATGCGGGGTACGGTCGAGTCGTAGGGCAGGAGATTGTCTGTCTTGACCCTGTCGTGCAGTATGTCGAGCATATTGTTCAGGTAGGCCATGCGGAGATTGTTCTCCACCTCAAGACTGTCTATGCGCAGGGCACTCTCCATCACAAAGGCGCGCTTATCTACATCCAGGTAACCGGGCAGATAAACGTTGAGTGTGGTGGCAAGTATGAGGATGAAGATGCCGACGGCTATCAGCATACCAAGCAGGACGTACAACGTACGTTTCTTCCACAGGAAATTGATCAGTACTTTAAGTTTCGGCGACATAGTGCAAATTATTGTTGCAAAAATAGTGTTTTTTTTTGATATATAGTCTATTTTAGACTTTTTTATATGTTTTGAAAGCTGTTTTTCTGCACTTCGTTTGTCAAATATTGCATATTTGAGTATCTTTGCAACAAATATATCTATATGAATGTAGCAGTTTTATTGGCTGGTGGCAGCGGCCGACGCATGGGCGGACCCGAGCCAAAACAGTTCATAGAAGTGGCAGGACGGACGTTGCTCGAACACAGCATCCGCGCTTTCGACCGTAATGCAGACATAGATGAAATTGTCATTGTCTGTCACCCGGATTATCTGTCCAGGGTGTCGGACATCGTTGCTCCATACCCCAAGGTCCGACACGTGGTGCGCGGCGGTCGCGAACGGTATGACTCGACCCTCGCTGCCCTGAATGTCTATGAAGGTAACGACGCTGACGTGCCCAATGTCCCTCTGGACCGGATCAATGTCTTGATTCACGACTGTGTGCGTTGTCTGGTCAGCGATCGTATCATCTCCGACTGTGTGCGTGCACTGCATGAATACCGCGCCGTGGATGTGGCTATCCCTTGTACGGACACCATCATCGAGGTGGATGACCAGGAGCATATCGTGCGTATGCCGCAACGTTCGCACCTGCGCAATGTGCAGACGCCGCAGGCTTTCCGCCTGGATGTATTGGTCGATGCATACCGCCGCGGATTGGCTGACCCGAACTTCGTCACGACCGATGACTGCAGCGTGGTACACAAGTACTTGCCCGATGTGCCGATATGTGTCGTGCCAGGGGAATCGACCAATATCAAAATTACCTATCCCGAGGACTTGATATTGGCCGAAAAACTCCTAAAGTGCTAAAATTTAGAACATATATTTGGCTGAATCAATAAAAAGATTTATCTTTGCATCGCTGAAATATCATGTACAAGTAATGCCCCCAAAAGAATTAATCAAACTCTCAATATCATTAACTACAACTATGAAAAAGATTTTCTTTGCAAGTGCGTTGGCTGCTTTCTGCATGGCTGCTCAACCTGTACAGGCTCAGAGTGTCCTGTCTAACTTGCTCTCGCAGATGGCGAATGCCGCTGCTCAAGGTGCGACCACTACAACAGACAATTCCGGTACGCAGGGTACCTCATCGACCACCTCTTCCAACGTGCTCGGTTCGGTGCTCAACAGCGTAGTCAGCACCACCACTTCCGAGGTGTCGGAATCGACTGGCAGTCTCCTTTCCAACCTCATTGCATCCGTTGCAGGTGACGTGACAACTACATCGGCCACTGTGGTCGGAACATGGGCATACGACTCTCCAAGCGTACAGTTCGAGAGCCAGGATTACCTCACTCAGGCTGGCGGTACTGCCATAGCCGAGAAACTCGAGGAGAAGCTGGCTTCGCTCTATAAATTGGCAAGCATCAAGCCAGGCCGTATGACCTTCACCTTCGAGTCGAACGGTAACATGACTTACTCTGTGGGCAGCATACAGCGCACCGGTACTTACACCTTCGACAACAGTACCAAGACCATCACCCTCACCACTCAGACCGGCACCTCGTTCCGCTGCTACGTCACTGTATCGGGCGAACAGATGCTGCTCACCTTCGACGGTGACAAGTTCCTCACCTTCATGAAGACGCTCGGCAGCCGCTTCTCGATGCTTAGCACTGTATCCAGCCTGGCCAGCAAGTACGAGGGCATGAAGGTCGGTTTTAAGTTCAACAAGCAGTAATTCCCTTCGATAGTAAAGTGCGCAAGTTGAAGACTTGCGAAACTTGTATATATAAAATAAGTGCGGCAGGAGTACCTTTCGATACTCCTGCCGTTATATTTTGTATTCAGTTGTGGTACTATGTGTGCCTTTTGGTACCATGTGCACCTTGTGGTACGATGTGTGCCTTTTGGTGCCATGTGCACCTTGTGGTATGATGAATGCCGTAACTGATGGTCAGTCGCTTCAGCTGTTGTACAGTAAAATGCAGTTGTTGGGATTCAGTCGTCTTGTCATCTCTCGTAGTACAGTTACTTGTCGTTGTCGCAGTTAATGGTGTATCGATTGCAGTTTAGCAGTTTTACTGTGGTATAGTGGGCCGATGTGAGGGCCTTACTTGTCGATCTTGATTTCGCGTATGGTCTTGAACTGACTCCAGTATGGAGCATTTCGATAGGCTTCAAGACTGCCTTCGGGAACCAATAGGACGGCGTAATCGTAGCAGTCGAATGAACTGTTGAGCAGATGTGGCGGCTCGGCAGCTCGACATACAATCGTCTGGATGCTGTCACAGTCGGTGAACGCCCAGCGTCCAATGTTGAGCAACGATGCTGACAACTCGATGTAGGTAAGGCTGACGCAACCCTTGAAGGCGTAGTCGGCGATATAGACTACATTGTCCGTCATGCGAAGTTCGCGCAACTGCTCGCAGTCCTTGAACATCCACGACTCGATGTGACGGATATTGCCTGGCAATGGTAATGCCTCCAGATTGGAGCATCCGGCAAAGGCGTCGGCCTCGATTTCGTTGATGGTCTTCGGCAGGCTGAGTCCACGCAGGTTAGAGCAGTTCTTGAATGCTCCTTCGCGAATGAAGATCAAGCTGTCCGGCAAGTTGAAGTTCGTCAGGTTCTGGCAGCCCGAGAATGCTTCCTTGTCAATGCTCTTGATGGAAGTAGGCAGCTCGACCTTGCTGAGCCTCTTGCACTTGTAGAATGTACGGTATGGTATCTCCTTGAGCTGCTCCGGTATCAGTACCGTAGCCATGTGCTCGCAACCAGCAAAGGCTCGCTCTCCAATACTGCTCACAGTATTAGGAATGGAGAGGGAAGTGAGTCCTACGCAGCCGCTGAACGCACCGGCGTTGATGCTCGTCACTTGATACCTGACACTCTCAAAGTAAACAGAAGTAGGTATTTCGACATCTCCCATGATGCCGTTGGGGTTAGAAACTACAGCGCAGGTGTTCTCTGATGTCTTCTTGAAGAACATTACAGAACCGTCCTGTAGCAGAGCCATAAAGTCTGCTTTGCTGTTTAGGCTCTTCATTGCGTGTGGAATATCATCCTCCAATTCCTCGTTATGACCGCATGAATAAAGGCCTACGATACTACACACTATCAATGTGCAAATTAGTGTAATTCTATAAAACTTCATGGCCTTAAGTATTAAATAATTTTCCGTACTGCAAATATAGAAATTTTATTTTATTGCACAAACTTTATTCTAATAAATTTTCACTTTTACCCGAAAATAGTTGTTTTTCAATGCCTTTAGATGTTGTACAACATAAAAATAGCCACAGATTTCGACAATCTGCGGCTACTGTTCTGTTTATTAAAGTAAACGGTATGTTGTTCCGACTTCATTCAGTGATCAGCAATGGAAATGAGTAACCAAAGACGGACTTCCGTAAACTGTGAACTGAACATCTGTCGGGGTGACCCGACTCGAACGGGCGGCCTCTACGTCCCGAACGTAGCGCGCTACCAACTGCGCCACACCCCGTGGTAATTTTCTTTCCATCGCACACAGGGCGATGGAAAGAAAATATTTATTGTTTAATCCTGATTGAGGTTGATACGCTTGAAAGCGGTAACCGTCAGGCCCTTCTGTACAGAATCCATGTACTGCTGTACATTCATCTTAGCGTCGTTGATGAACTCCTGCTCAACAAGGCAATTCTCCTTGAAGAACTTGTTCAGACGACCCTTGGCGATGTTCTGAATCATGGCCTCAGGCAAGTTGGCAGCCTTCTGCTCAGCAGCTTCCTTCATGATCTTGCGACCCTGCTCTGCCTGCTCGGCAGTAATCCAGCCCTTAGACATGTTGCTCTCGATGTGATCCTCGCTGTCGAAGTGGTTAGGATTGAGACCAGCCTTCTTCAGTGCAGCCTCGACTGCCTTCTGAATCTGCTCCTCCTTGGTCTTGATGATAGCGATGTTGAGCTCCTCGTCCTTCTTCTCCTGTGGAATCTCGTCAGCGTTTACAGCTACTGGGTTCATAGCAACTACCTGGCATGCAACGGCCTTGAGAGCCTCCTCCGAAGCATTAGCGTTGAAAGCTACTACTGAAGAGAGCATGTGGTTGAAGTGGTTGTATGCTACTACACCGGCACCCTTGACGAAGTCATAGACTACCTCCATCTTCTCACCGCAAGCACCACTGCGCTCGGTGATGACGTCCTGTACGTTGCTGCCCTCGAGAGGGAGAGCGAGCAGGGCAGCCTGGTCGGCTGGCTTGTTGGCCATGATGAGGTCCATGATAGCCTTGGCAAGATCCTGGAAGCGGTCGTTGTTGGCAACCGACTCGGTTTCGCACTTGAGAGCCATGATAGCACCGAAGTCGCCTTCAGTACGAGCGATGACTACACCCTGAGCAGCGTCGCGAGCTTCACGCTTGGCTGCGATTTTGGTAAACTTCTCGCGAATCCACTTTACAGCTGCATCGAAGTCGCCGTTTGACTCCTCGAGCGCCTTTTTGCAGTCGCCCATACCAGCCTGGGTGAGTTCACGAAGTTTCTTGATATCTGCAATTGAAACTGCCATAATTGTATTCAGTAATTAAGGGGTTATGTATTAAGCCTCAGCCTCCTCTGCCTCCTCAGCAGCAGCCTCAGCAACCTGCTCGGTCTCAGCCTCTGCAGCAGCCTCGGCCTTCTTGCTCTTGCGTGGAGCCTTGCCCGATGCCTCAGCAGCATCGCTGTCGGCCTTCTCTACTTTGCGCTCCTCGAGACCCTCGGCGATAGCCTGGCAGATAGCAGTCATGACAGCGTCGATAGACTTGGTAGCGTCATCGTTAGCAGGGATTACATAATCGATATCACGTGGGTTCGAGTTGGTATCGACCATACCGAATACTGGGATGCCCAGACGAACAGCCTCAGCAACGGCGATGTGCTCCTTCATTACATCGACTACGAAGAGAGCCGATGGGAGACGGTTCAGGTCGGCGATAGAACCGAGGTTCTTCTCCAACTTCTCACGCTGGCGGCTGATCTGCAGACGCTCGCGCTTAGAGAGGTTATTGAAAGTACCGTCCTTGGTGAGCTTGTCGATGTTGGCCATCTTCTTCACAGCCTTGCGGATGGTGGTGAAGTTGGTGAGCATACCGCCTGGCCAGCGCTCGATCACGTATGGCATGCCAACGGCCTGAGCCTTCTCGGCTACGACCTCCTTGGCCTGCTTCTTAGTAGCGACGAAAAGCACCTTCTTGCCGCTCTTGGCGATAGCCTTGAGCTGCTCAGCTGCCTCGTCGATTTTAGCAACTGTCTTATTCAGGTCTATGATATGGATGCCGTTACGCTCCATGAAGATGTAAGGAGCCATTGCTGGGTTCCACTTGCTCTTGAGGTGTCCGAAGTGAACGCCGGCCTCCAAAAGTTGATCAAAATTTGTACGTGACATATTTGTCAATGATTTTTTTTGTTTACATTCTTGTTATGCAACCCGCAGGTAGTCTGCTGTGGGCAGGGTCCTGTCGGATTTAGATACTAAACGCGTAAATATCTCAGCACGCTTCACGCGGCTGGGGATATTAACGCTTGCTGAACTGGAAGCGACGACGAGCCTTTGGCTGACCTGGCTTCTTACGTTCAACGATACGTGCATCACGAGTGAGGAAGCCTGCCTTGCGGAGAGCTGCCTTGTTCTCGGCATCAATCTTGACGAGTGCACGTGCGATGGCGAGGCGAAGAGCCTCAGCCTGGCCTTTGTAGCCACCACCCTGAAGGGTAACCTTTACGTCATACTGCTCAGCAACGCCTACTTCGTTGAGAGGCTGCTTAACGATGAACTGAAGGATAGACGATGGGAAGTAGGCCTGGAGATCCTTCTTGTTGATGGTGATGTTACCGGCACCAGCAGCAACATAAACGCGGGCAACGGCTGCTTTACGACGACCGATTGCATTGATTACTTCTGCCATACTTGTCTATTACTTAAGAGTGTTAATGTCAATTACCTTAGGCTGCTGAGCTACCTCTTTGTATTCTGAACCCTCGTAAACACGAACGTTCTTCAGAAGCTGAGCACCCAGTTTGTTCTTTGGGAGCATGCCCTTGAGCACGATTTGGAAGAGAGCTGCATAGCCGTTCTTGGCGGTTACGCTGGCTGCGGTGTGTACACGCTGGCCGCTTGGATAACCAGTGAAGGTGAGCCACTCGCGCTCAGTCCACTTGTTGCCGGTCATAGTCACTTTCTCAGCGTTGATGATGATGACGTTGTCACCACAATCAACATTAGGGGTGTAGCTTGGCTTGTACTTACCACGGAGGATCTTTGCGACCTTAGCGCAGAGACGACCCATTACCTGATCAGTAGCGTCCACTACAACCCATTCTTTCTGCGCAGTTGCTTTGTTGACAGAAATGGTCTTGTAAGATAAAGTATCCACTGTTGATTTTGGATTTAATAATTAATAAATGTATTACCTGTGCAGAGCCCCGGCTTACGGACAAGCTTGTCGGGGAATGCCACCGTTTTGAGCGTCGTCGGCTGATACCTTCTTCGCAAATCGGCTTGCAAAGATACATTTTTTCAATCATATAGGTGCCGCATGTCCCTTAATTCTTCGGGAATTGGGGCGTTTTTGTGCTTTATTTTGCTCAATTGTAAACTGCATTGAGCATTTATGACCGATGTGGGTCCGTCGTCGTTCGGTGTGACAGTGCTCAATGTTGGCCGAAATTCATCTGGAACAGACGGGTGAATACCGTGTCGTCGCCGGTAGCTAAACGCTCGGGGTGGAACTGTACGCCGATGATGGGCAGCTCGGTGTGCTCGATTGCCTCGACTACTCCGTCGGCGCTGTGGGCCGATGTGACGAAGCCGGGAGCGGGACAATGTACCGCCTGGTGGTGCGTGCTGTTGACCGACGCATGGGTGACGCCCAGTATGTGGGCCAGGCGCGATTGTGGTTCGATGTCGATGTCGTGCACGCCGCTCCACTTGGCATCGGGGCGGTTGTGCTCGATGTCGCTGTGGGGCATCTGGGTAGGCAGGTCTTGCCACAGGCTGCCGCCGAAGCAGGCATTGATGACCTGAATGCCGCGACATATGCCCAGTACGGGTTTGCGCTGTGCGGCTGCCTGGCGCAGCAGTGCCATCTCGAAGGCGTCGCGCCGTTCGTTGACGGGACCAATCTCGGGCAATGGACTCTCGCCATAGTGCCAGGGCGCGACATCATCTTCGCCGCCTGGCAGCAGCAGTCCGTCCGCCTGGGTCATCGCCCGGCATATCGTTTCGGGGTCATCGGTGTGGGGCAATACCATGGGGGTGTGGCCAGCGCGCATCACGGCGTTGGCGTAATTGATGCCCGCCGTTATGTCGGGCCCTGTGCATGAATCGGGGATGAGAATCAACATGATGGTAAGTGACAAAGGGACAGAGGACCAAGTACAAAGTGACAAGGTACAAAGTACAAAGGGACCAAGGACGTATCTATTGAACAAAATAACAATGATGGTACAAGGGGCTGCCCTGGCTATCGGCCCCCAAAATAAGGAGACGAATCCCTTGCATCGGGGTACCTTGGGGTATCGGACAACGGGGGCGATGGGATGGGTCTGCATAAGTTCAGCGTAAGACAAGAGTAAGACTTTTCACTTACGCTGGTCTTACGCTGCACTATGGCTGGTCTTACTTTAAAAATACGCTCAACGATACGCTACAGTAGTGTGCTCGATGTCCGTGATGGGAAAGTCGAACGTGCGGGTGGGGTAGGGTTCATTGATCAATGTGAAGTGCCACCATTCCGTGCCTATCGGTTTGAAACCGTGGCGCATCATGCTCTCGCGCAACAGACGGCGGTGGCGGAACTGTTGGGCAGTCACACCCTCACGGTGCCAGTAGTGCGAGATGGAGTCGAAGTAATCGTACGGTCCACCCATATCGACCTCCTTGCCAGTCTGCATGTCGAACAGAGTCAAGTCGATGGTCGAACCTCGCGTGTGCCCTGACCTGTGCGCCAGGTAGCCCAGGCGGAAGCAGTCAGCCTTGTCTGTGCCGGGATAGAAGTAGGGCTTCATCAGCGTGTCGGCCTCTTGTCGTGCCCAACCGATGAAGTAGAGCACCGCGCGCTGCGGGCGGTAGGCATCGAATACCTTGAGTCTGTAACCCTGCTCCATCACGTCGCGGCTGACCAGTGCGAGACTGTCCGCTGCGCGGCGGGTCAGCAGTGCCACGGGGGCCTCGTATCCGGGGATGCGTCGGCCCACGAAGTTGTAGGTCGTGTAGTAGCGGATCTCCTGCACGATGTCGGGCACCACGTCCGCCAGTCGCACGAAGTCGGAGTCCGCCGCCGTCTGCCAGGGGCGGACATCGGCCATCGAACCTGCCACATAGATGCTGTCGGCTATGCCCGATAGCAGTGGTTGCGGTTCGGGGACGGGTTCGGCTGGCGTCGGCTCGGCTTTGGGTGCGCAGGCCGACAGCAGGGCGAGGGTCAGTGGAAGGAGGATGGGCTTCATTGTGGTCAGGTGCTTTACAATCGGGGTACTCATTTGTAGGCTGGTTCCGGGTTGCTCGTTACACCCGCTCCCACACCTGGAAAGAGACGGCGTAGTCGTTCTTCTCGTCGGCAGGTTGGTCCTGGCTCGATACCAGACGCACGCCCTCGGGCAATGGAGGAATGACGGTATCGTACTCGTCAATGATGGCGTGCACGCGGGTGATGTAGTAGCGGTCCGCCTTGTCCCATGCCTGGGCGTAGATCTGTCCGCCGCCTATGACGAAGGCATCGTCGCCGGCAGCGGCAAGGGCTGCATCGAGCGTCGGAAAGAGTTCGACGCCTTCGGGCAGAACCAGGTCCGCCTGGCGTGAAATGACGATGTTGCGTCGGCCAGGCAGTGCCCTGCCTATCGACTCGAAGTTCTTGCGCCCCATGATGATGGCGTGACCCATGGTGGTCTGCTTGAAGTACTTGAGGTCGCCCGACAGGTGCCAGGGCATCCCTCCTTTGTTGCCGATGACGTTGTTCTCGGAGGCTGCGACGATGATGTTCATTGGGTAGTGGGTGATGGTTTAGTGGGAGCTGACTCCCGGTTCAGGTTATTCGACGTACAGTACCAGTCCCTTCAGGTATTCACCCTCGGGGTGATAGATATTGATGGGGTGGTCGGCTGGCTGGTGCAACTGGTGCAGGATGCGCACGCGGCGGCCAGTCTGGGCTGCGGCCGAGAAAACGGCACAGCGGAAGTCGTCCTTGGTGACCACCTGACTGCAGGAGAAGGTGAAGAGTATGCTGCCGGGGCGCATCTTCTCCAGGGCTTTGGCATTGAGCCGCTGATAGCCACGCAGGGCATTGCGCAGTACGTTGCGGTGCTTGGCAAAGGCCGGTGGGTCGAGTATCACCAGGTCGTAGGGCAGGTATCCGTCGGCATCGGGCTCAATGTCGGCACCGAAGCGTTGCGGATTGTCCAAATAATCGAACGCATCGGCTGCAAAGGCGCTGTGCCGTTTGTCACCCGGGAAATTGAGCGTTACATTGGCTTCGGTGAACGAGATAGCCTGCTTCGAGACATCGACCGAATGAACCAACACGGCATTGCTGCGCATGGCGTAGAACGAGAATCCGCCTGTGTAGCAGAACATATTCAGCACCTTGCGTCCAGCGGCGTACTTCTCGACCAGGGCGCGGTTCTCACGTTGGTCCACGAAGAAGCCCGTCTTCTGGCCCTTGAGCCAATCAACGTGGAACTTCAGTCCATTCTCCAGTGCCACGTCGCTGATGGATGCCTCCAGCGCGCGGCCCTCTTCGGCCGACTGCACCTTCTTGCCGTCGATGATGAGGTAACCGTTGACCGACTCACCTTCGGCCTCGGCGGTCTGGCGGGCTTCGGTCTTGTAGCCCAATGTGGTCTCGGACTTGTAATAGACATTGCGGATATCGGCCCCTGCCACACGTATCAGGTCTTCGGCGAGTGCCTCGCGTATGTCGTGTATGCCCGGCGTGTGTGCCTGCATCACGGCAGTACCGTCATATACATCGATGATCAGTCCCGGCAGACCGTCGCCCTCGCCGTGTACCAGACGGAAGGCATTGTTGTCCGGACGGATCAGGCCCAAGGTGCGGCGCAGGTCATAGGCCGACTGCAGGCGGCGCAGGAAGAACGTGTCGTCCATCTCGTCCTCCTCGAACGTGAATACGCGCACAGCAATCGAACCAATCTGATATTGGCCCAATGCCAGGAACTCGCCTGCGCTGCTCACCACGCGAACCCAGTCGCCTTCAGTGGGTTGTACTTCGTTGCCGAATTCGTCCTCCATCCTGTAGATGGCGCCCGAGAATACCCATGGATGAAAGCGCTTCAAGCTCTCCTCCTTATGATGTTTCAGAATGATGGTTGTCATATATATAGTTTATTGTAATTTGTCTATTTTGTCACACACCTGCAGTACGTGGTCCAGGCCGTAGAGCATGGAACTGCTGTCGATGCCCATCCAAGCATATAGAGTTTTGATTTTGTTGTACTCAACTCTGACGTAAGTTGTGTCAATCACAGCTTGTCCAACAGGGAAACAGAGCGGTTCGTGGTGAGCAATCCTGTTTCGCAAGGTGTTTACCTTGTCCAGTTCGTTGAATATGTATGATTGGTTAATGTGCAATTGGGGTGTAGAACGCTGCTTGAAAGGAAATGCTTTCAGTAACGACTGATTGGTCAGGGTGTACTGAACTGGCGAGAACATGTATTTCCACATGCCGAAGTCCATTTGGGCTAATAATTTGGAGTGAGAATATGTGCCTTGGGAACTGAGTTTGCGCAGGGCATTGTCTATGGTTTTGAATGTCTTGCAGAGCTTTGGATTGGTGAATATGCCTCCTGGTGAAACTGAATCTTTCAGCCATTCCGCCCCAAATTGAGGTACTAGAATATTGTCAATAGCGTTTCTCAACGAGACTTCGAAGCATGCCACCATTGTCAGCAGTTCTTGCGCCAATCTCATATTTAAACGATAGAGAGTCATGGCCTTCCGTTTGTCGTTGTGGCAAGCCGAAAGGTATCTGCTAAGTCGCTTTTGCGACATAAAATGCTCAAAATCGCTATAATTCATAAATATTTCTCTTCAAAATTTGGATTTTTTCAAAAATCGTTGTATCTTTGCGCCGATGAATCCCGCTAACCTCTGGCCGAAAGGTCAAGTTAGTGGGTATTGTTTTTTAAACATATTGGTCGTCCCAATGTTCGCCATGATTGGACCCGAACCCCAGGCAAGGCATTCCATAATGTGAGGCACGATGTATTGCTGCTTACCATGATTAAATACAATCAATTGAAGAATATATACAGTCCTACCATCACCACGGCCAAGGCAATCCACGATATCCACACGCTGCGGGACATTGGTTCACTCACGCGACGCATGTCGGTACGGTTGTTCGGAGTCTTGTCGCACAGGCTGATGATGACCATAGCCAATATCAGCATGACGAAGAGGTAGAACGACAGCATCATGAAGTGTGGCCATTTGAGCACTCCCGTCACTATGCCGAATTCCGACGTCACTACCGAGGCCGGAATCACGCCATCGGGCATCGTGTAGTACAATATGCCGACCAGGAGGCAGACTCCGGTGCCGAAGGTCAATGTCAGGTTGGCAGCCAGTGGTGTGCAACGTTTCCAGAATACGCCCATCACGAATACGGCTGCCATAGGCGGTGCGATGAACGACAGTACAGACTGGAAGATGTTGAACAACGGAATGTCCTTGATCAGGTCCACTGCCACGCATATCACTATGCTGACCAATGCGCCCAGTACGGTGACGATGTGAGCCGTGCGGCGTATCTGTGCCTCGGTGGCATCCTGCTGGAAGTTCTTCACATAGATGTCCATCGTGAAGACGGTTGACAGTGCATTGAGCGCCGATCCGATGGTCGATACCAATGCAGCGGTCAGTACGGCCAGTACCAGACCCACCATTCCGACGGGGAAGATATTGGTCACCATGAACATATACGAGTCATCGGCCGATGGAGTCTGGGTGAAGACTCCGGTCTTGCACAATGCGAAGCACACGATGCCCGGTATGATATAGATGGCTACGTCCAATATTTTGAGCCAGCCGCAGAAGTTGGCGCCTTTCTGTCCCTCGCGCAGGGAGCGGGCAGCCAGAACCGGTTGGACCATACTCTGGTCGGTGCACCAGAACCAGATACCCATCACGGGATAGCCCAGCAGGATGGGCAACCAGGGGAAGTCCGGGTCTGAGAGTGGCTGGAACAGGTTCCAGTAATGTGCTGGCACGATGTCGGGGTTGCTCAATACATCGATGCCACCCATGAACGAGCCGCCGCCCAGTTTGACTATGCCAGCCACGGTGAGCAGGGTCGATACCACGATGAGCAATGTCATCTGATAGACGTTCGTGTAGGCCACTGCGCGCAGGCCGCCCAGCATCGTGAAGAATGCCGCTATGGCCAACAGAATCAGCGCTGACCAGAACATCGGGATGCCGAATATCTGTCTGATCAATACGCCGCCGGCAAAGAGCGTCAATGCCAGCCACGAGATCAATATCGTCACGATGGTGTACCATGCCAGCATGGTCCGTGTCGAAGAACCAAACCTCCTGCCCATGAACTCCGGCAGGGTCGAGATGTTCTCGCCCAGGTACCGCGGCGCAAAGACGAATGCCAGCAGGGCGATGAAGACGAAGGCATACCATGCATAGTTGCCCGATACCACGCCAGCAGCAAAGCCGCTCGAACATGAGGCTATCAGCATCGAAGGTCCTACATTGGTTCCCCACATACTCAGGCCGATGTGATGCCAGCTGAGCGACTTGCTCGCCAGGAATGCACCCTTGCCTGTCTGTTTCTGCTGTCGCGATGCCCACAGGCCTATCGCCAGCAATACAATGAAATACGTGGCCAATATGACCCAATCAATGATATGTAGCTGTTCTGTCATGGTTGTATAAGTTTTATATTGTGACGACCCACTTGCCGCGTGTGCCGCCCACAATAATTCAACTCGCAAATATAATGAAAAAATGGGAATGTTTTTGTGTGTAGGGGCCAATTTGTTGGATATTTGACCAATTCTTTGCACGAAAGTGAGAAAATGCGCACAACCGAAAGCATTTTTATGGGGGACAGAGGTTGTGCACGATGTAGAGTCCGGAACAGTTGGAACGGTTCTCGGACGTAAGGGGGGTCTTTACTTCAGATATTCAGAGAAAATCGGGAGTGCTACTTCGGATTTTCGCGAAAGATCCGAAGTAGCGACTTTCCTTGTTTTTGATTGTAATTGAGTTAAAATGCTGTATCTCAATGAGTTTTTTTTACGAACGTTGTTCAATATGAGTCATTTCTTCTTCATCAACTCCTTGGCGCAGGCGACGGCCTGGTTGGCATTGTCCGTGTAGGCATCGGCGCCGATGCGGTCACAGAAGTCCTGAGTGACGGGAGCGCCACCTATCATGACCTTGACCTGGTCGCGGATGCCGGCATCGCAGAGGGCTTTCAGGACTTCGGGCATATAGGTCATGGTGGTGGTGAGTAGGGCAGACATACTGAGGATGTCGGCTTTCTCACGTTTGACCGCTTCGACGAACTTCTCGGCAGGGACATCGATGCCCAGGTCAATGACCTCGAATCCGGAGCCTTCCAGCATCGAGATGACCAGGTTCTTGCCGATGTCGTGCAGGTCGCCTTTGACCGTGCCGACCACAACCTTGCCGAGGCTCTCTACTTGGTCCGAGCCGCCGTGCGAGGTCTGGTATTCCTTGATGATAGCCATGGCAGCCTTCATCGTCTTGCCCGCCATCAGCAGTTGCGGCACGAAGGCCTTGCCCTCCTCGAATCGGCTGCCCAGTATGCTCATTGCGCCAATCATCTCGTTGATGATGTCGCTGCCTGGAGTGCCCTCATTGAGCATGGTCTGGACCAATGGTTGGGCATCGGCTACCTTGCCCGACAGGACTGCCTGCTGCAGCGGAGTGACTTTAGGACCAGTTTCGGCCGATGACTGGGTACCTTGTGCGGCGGTTGGGGCCGATGTGCCGACTGCGGGCCACTTGCCCGGGATGCGGGGAGAGACAAAGCAGCCGGGAGCGGGCTCGACCAGTTGGGCCAATGCCCGCATGTGACCGTCGTGCGTACCACAGCAACCGCCCACGATGTTGATGATATGTTCGTCGAACATCGGCCACATCTGGCGCTGGAACAGGTCCGGCTGAGTGGGGAAGACCCCGTCTGCATCCGGGATGCCCGCGTTGGGGAAGACCGAGATATAGTAAGGCGTCTCGGTGGCGAGGCGGCGTGTCAGGTCGGTCACCATCGGGATGTCGGGGTTGCAGTTGATGCCCACCGACAGCACGTGGTAGTCCGGGTGCAACTGCTTGCAGAAGTCTATGACGTTCTGTCCCACCATATTGTAACCCTCAGCCGTGCGTACCGTGAAACTCAGTAAGAGCGGTACCCGTATGCCAGTCCGCTGCATTGCAGCCATGGCGGCGTGCAGATAGGCTTCGCAGTTCTGCGTGTCGAAGATAGTCTCATTCAACAGACCGTCCACGCCGGCTTCCAGTTGCGCCTCGCACTGTTCCTGGTATATCTGGACCAACTGGTCGAAGTTGAGCGCCGAGCCCTCCATCGAGATTGTCTCGCGTGTTGGACCTGCACCGCCCAGGACGTAACGGGGTTTGTCGGGATGGGCCAATGTGAAGGCGTCAGCCATCTGACGTGCCAGTCGGGTGGCAGCTATGTTGATCTCGCGCGTCTGGTCCGCAAACTGAGCGGGCAGTGAGCAGCGTTGTGCATTGAACGTATTGGTCGTGATGATGTCCGATCCCGCATCCAGGAAACGGCGGTAGATCTCGCCTATCACCTCGGGGCGTTCGATGCTGAGATACTCGTTGCTGCCGCTGGTACCCGTCAGGTGCAGGGCATGGATGGTGGTACCCATCGCGCCGTCGAAGATGAGGATACGCTGGCGCATCACCTCCTCCAGGGGCGGGCGTTGTACGGCGATAGGTTTGTAGCCCGATGTTGGAGCAAACTGGCCCATGGCCAGTGCCGAGCCGCGGGGGCGTAGTTGGGCAGCGCGAACCTCGTCGATGATGCGCTGTGCCTCGGCCACCTCCTCCTCGTTGTGGAAGTCCATTTCCAGATGCACGCCATCGGTGCCGATTGCTTCCAGCAGCGGACGCAGTTCCGGCAGAGTGACCCACGAGATAAGCACGCTCTTGCCGCCAGCCAGTATCTTGCGGTACAGGTCATACCACTTGGGCGATCCACCTTGGGGTTCGCCTACGCCGGGAGTCCACTGAATGGCTTTGAGTTCCTTGATTTCGAGCAATGCAGGCAGATGGTGCATGGCGCCCACGCCGTCCAGATGATAGATTGTGTATGGGATGTGCTGGCACTGCTCGCGGATGAACGGCTGCACGAAGCGTCGGTAGTCCTCGTCGCTCAGCATGGTCGATAGGTCGCACTGCAGCTTGGACATCTTGCCCGGCGCCCATGCCGAGAAGTAGCAGAAAGCCATCTCGCCGTCCTCCTCCTTGATGATGTCGTACAGTTCGTCAAAGACCTTGAAGTAGGCATCGTTGATGCGTTGCATCTGTGCCTCGAGCACCTCTGGCTGTTCCATGATGTCCATCATCACGCGGTCAGTACCCTTCATGCCAGCCAGTACGTCGATGCCCTCCATCAGGTCGGGCATACCTACGTAGTAGTGTCCCTGGGCGCGCTTCTTGCACGCCTGCAGCAGACGTTTGTGCAGCAGGTAGTTCGGGTGATTGGGGTCAAACTGGAAGTCGTCCGTATAGTTCGGGTCGGGATGAATCCAGATGGTATCGTCACCGCCCTCGAACTGAGCGCCCAGTATGGCCGACATCGAGCCAGGTCCCAGCTGCGTGTTGGCTACAGGCAACATATCGGCCTTGAGGCAGGAGTGTCCGACGTACCAGTCCAGATATTCGGCTCTCCACTCCGGGTCAAACCATTTCTGGTCATTGTCCTTCGGTACAGGGGCGCCGGGTATGACGTTGCCCGTGCCGAAACCCGTCGATTGAGCCTCGCGCACAGGTTCCTCCCCAGCGTATGGGCCGTGTGGTTTCACTCCCACCTGGAAGTGTTCCCACATGTTGAGTACTATGCCTTTATGGTTCCACCAGTCAATGTAGTGTTGCTTGGTTTCGGCCATGTTGTCTTTCCACGTCTTCATAGTATAGAGAGAATAAATACTAATTACAAATTACTAATAATTAATCACAAATTGCCATTTATGATTCTTGTCCGCATAAACTCGTCCAGAGTGACAAGGTTCAACTGGGGAAAAGGAGTGGAGTGCAGCACATTGAAATGGTTGTCCTCCGTTACCAGATAATCCGCTCCAGCAGCAAAGGCACAATCGACGAACTTGTTGTCATCCGGGTCTGCCGTAATAATCATCATGCGGAAATGAGGGTCAACGAATCTTACGTTCTCTTTATTCAAAATAAGCAAAACGATATTCTCCGCTATGGAGGGCGTTATTTGTTGCGCCAGAATCTCCTGATACTCCTCAAGAATCTCATTCGATACACACAGTTCATATTGGCCCGCAATGAAAGCGTCCCATATCGGACGATAGGGACTTTGGCGGGCTATAATCTGCAGCAGACAATTTGTGTCGATAACTACTGGATTCATCTCTTATTTGTTATAGGGGGTACGGAAATGAGAACCGCGCAATTCCTGCATTTTCTTTTCGTCCCATTGTCCACTTTCCCATAGAGCGTCCATCTCGTCATCTACCTGTTTGGCATAGAAGTCAGCAAGTTGCTTTTTCAATTGCTCCAAACCTACAGGTGACTTGATATGTGACATCAAATTGAGCACATGCACTTGAGCTGGGTTAAAAGTAATTGCTTCCATATCAGTATATTTTTTGCAAAGGTATATATTTTTACTTAAATCTGCATGATTTATAGTAGAAAAAGTGACAAAAGAGGGCTTGATTGGCCAATAATAAAGCTATATATGCAAAACTAATCCATTTTCATCCCATGAAACTCTTCATCGATCACGAGGCTGGTCTGGCGCGACAGGTCCATCTGGTCGGTGCACTCCACCTGGTCGGGATAGACCGGAATCACAGTGCCGGGATGCACGAAGACAGGCATCTGTTCCAGGGGAACCTCAACCTGCTTGTACCAGCGACCGCCTTGCCACTTCTGGCCAGTGAAGAAATGTACCCACTCGCCTTCGGGCAGGTAGATGTCGCGGCGGTTGTCCGAGTTCATCACAGGGCAGACCAGGAACGAGTCGCCGAAGTAATATTCATCGTCGATGTGCCATACCGTCACGTCGTCCGGGTGATGGTAGAGCAGGGCGCGCACCATCGGGTAGCCCGAGTGCGTGCACTGTTCAGCCTGCTGGACGATGTAGGGCATCAGGCGGTAGCGCAGTTGCCACCAGCGGCGCACGATAGGGGCGATGGCAGGGTACTCCCAGGGTTCGCGTTTGCAGGTGCCGTGGTAGCGCATGTGCGAGGTGAAGACCCCGAACTGGGTCCAGCGCACATAGATGTCGTCGTGCAGAGGCGAGTTCATGAAGTTGGGCAATGAGTGGAAGCCCGGTACGTCGTGGCTCCAGAAGGAGAAGCCCGACAGGCCGAAGTGCAGTCCACCCTTCAAGCTGCCTGCCATGCCGTCCCACGAGTGAGCCGAGTCGCCGCCCCAGTGCAGTGGGTAGCGTTGGCCGCCAGCCCAGGCAGAGCGTCCCCACACGATGCCGTCGCCACACACCTGGCGCGTCACTTCCCATGCCGAGCGTTGGTACAGGATGGAGTAGATGTTGTTCAACTGTTCGGGCGTACGGCCGTCGTGGTAGTGTGCATCCATGTGGATGTTCTCGCCGAAGTCGGTCTTGATACAGGTCACGCCCAGGTCGAGCAATCGGCGCAGCAGACCCTGGTACCACTCCACAGCCTCGGGGTTGGTGAAGTCGATGGTACCGGCGTAGTCCAATGTCGAGAAGTTCGAGCCCGAGCCGTTGCTCTTGCGGTTGGGGCGAGGGGCAATGTACTGGTGTGCGACTGCTTCGTCCAACTGCTCCGCCTCCTCGGCCACGTAGGGCAACTGCCACAGCGACACGCGGAACCCGTCGTGCAGCAGCCCCTGTACGAAGCCGCGAGGGTCGGGGAAGCGCTCCTCGTTGAACTTCCACTCACACAGCCAGTCCGTCCTGAACCAGCCGGTGTCCAGATGGATCACGTCGCAAGGGTAGTGTTCGCGGCGCAGACGGTCGCAGATAGCCTGCACCTCGTCCGCCGAGAAGTAGCTCATCCTGCTCATCCAGATGCCGAAGCTCCACAGCGGCAGCATCGGCGAGAATCCCGTCAACTGGCGGTAGTGGTACTGGATGCGTTCGGGCACCTCGCCGCCTATGACGAACAGGTCCATCTGCGGTTCTTCGCTCAACATCTGTACCGAGCGGGTCGAGTGGTCCGCCAGTGACAGTTTGCTGTACGCCGATGTGTGGTAGAACAGGCCGTACATGCGGTTGCTCATGCAGAACGGTACGTTCTTGTAGCAGCGGCGGTTGTTGACACCCTGTCCATCCTGGTTCTTGAGCTGGAAGGTGCGGCCCGACAGGTCCATCTTGGTGAACCGTTCGCCCGAGCCGACGAAGCATTCGTCCGGCAGGCACTCCACCGACAGCGTCGTGCTGTCTATGCGGCCGTTGCGGCGCACGTAGGCCAATGGCAGCGCATCGTAGCGAGGGGGCGAGAAGTGGTCATAGGCCGACAGGTGGACCGCCTTGTCGTTGCCCTCGGGGTAGAGGGTCAGGGCCAATGTCTCCTGTGGTGCGGGCAGCAGGTCGCTCCATGGGTCCAGTACCGGTTCGCGGTTGTCCAGTCGGGCATAGATGCGGCCGTCGTCGCCCACCACCTCGTACAGGTCCTGTTCTGCCAGGCGCACCTGCAGTGGCAGGGTGTGGACCGATGGTTCGTAGCTGAGCATCTCGTCGTTGGTCAGGTCGCCCGTCTGTGCTGCCAGCTGAGGGTGGCCCAACGTGATGGTCAGGCGCAATGTCTGGTTGTTGTATAGGCGCAACTGCAGGCGGTGCACTTCGCGTGGGGCGTCGGTGTCGGCCTGCATGTCGTTCTGGAGCAATTGTCGTTGGAAGGGTACCTCCATCTCTATCGTTCCCCCTATGGACTCAATGCGTGTAGGGCGGCAGGCGGTCCACAGTGACTCGTCGGCCTGCAGCTGCGGGTCGAAGTCCAGGAAGTCGAAGAGGTGGTAATTCGTTTGTTTCATTGATATAGGGTTGTGAGGTTATACGATGTGAGGTTGTATGGTTGAGAGGGTCCGAGTTTCCCGCCGTCCCTTTCGTCAGGCGGTGAAATGATAGAATTACTAAATAATCAAATAAATAGTAAATTGTAAATCGTCAAATAGTAAATTCATCATCTTCTTCCTTTCCGTTCCACTCCTGGTTGTACAGTTCAACCAGTTGTTCGAAGGCCGAGATGTCCTGTCCCTCGTATCGGGAGCGGAGCACCTTCATGGTGGGGTTGTTGATCTTGCGTTGGGCGATGCGGAACCACTCGATGTATGCCTTGGCGTCCTCCTCCTGCGTCAGGTCGTAGGCGCAGCATATCGGGCTGCATGGATTGACCAGTTCGTGCATCATCTGCTGATAGACCCTCTTGGCAGGGCGGTGTTTGTTGTGCCACTCCGTGAGTTGCAGGTTGTATTCCCGTTTCAGTTCGTAGCGCAGTTGGTGCACCTGGGCACTCTCGCGTTGCGGCTTGGCCTTCAGTTTCAGTTCCGTCATCTCGTGCTTCAGCTTGACCATCTCCAGTCGGGCATCCATCAGTTGCTGTTGGCCCTGTTCCGTTTCCTTTTTAGCCTGGTCCAATTGCTGTTGCGTCTGGCTCAATTGCTGGCGCAGGGCGTCAGCCTCGGACTGCAGACGTTGGTGGTGACCCTGCAACCAGTTGTTGTAGTGCCGCGCCATCGCGAGGAAGGGCAGGTACAACGGTTCGCGCTCAATGCACTCCACCACCGCTACACGGTTCAGTTTGGTCAGGGGTATGCCCCTCTGGGCCAATGTCCAAAGGAGCGCCTGCAGGTCCGCCATCTGGTTGATGCTGCCATAGCCCCATGACCGCAGTTGGTCGATGAAGGCGTTGATGACTGCATCCTCCTCCAGGGTCGAGATGTAGTTCAGTTCTTCGATCGTGTTGAGATCGACGGGTTTGCGTGGAGTGTCATTGCTCATAGTACAAACAGGGTTTCGAGTGGGTCGAGTGTGTGTGCCGATGTCCGATCACTGCAGCAGGGCTATCACGCCGCTGATGCCCATGTAGGCATAGACTATCTTGCGTATGATGCGTATGGGCAGGCGCTGATAGACCAGACTGCCTATCCAGGTACCCAGCAGCACGGTCGGCAGGCAGCACGCCCATGCCAGTGCCACGTTGTGGGTGAACAGACCCAACCATGCCCTGTGGCCCGTCATGCATAGGTTGCCGACCAGGAAGTAGCATTGCGCCATCGCCATGTATTCCTCCTTGCGCGATGCCGAGGCGAGGAAATACAGCACTGCCGGTGGTCCCTGCATACCGAACAGACCGCCCATGACGCCCGACAGTGTGCCCAGACCTATCTGCATCGGCATGGTCGGGTTGATGTGTATGCGTTCGCTCAGGCAGAAGAACCAGATGCTGGCCAATATCAGCATCACGCCCAGTATGTGTTTGAGCAGTTTGTCGCCTGCCAGTGTGAGGCACTCACCTGCTATCCACGATACGATCAGGAAGGTGATCAATATGGGCAGCAACTTGCCCCATGCGATGTAGCGGTGCATGTGCCATACGATGATGGCTGAGGTGACCAGCGCCAATGCTCCGCTCAGGGTCAATGCCTCGCCGTATGATGGCATCAGCAGGGGCAGTGCGGTCATTATGAAAATGCCGAATCCGAACCCCGATATGCGCTGTACCAATGCAGCGCCGAGGGCCATCAGGCAAAGAAGTATTATCGTGAGTAAGTCCATAGAGTTTAGCGGTCCGTCTATAAATGGACGTGCGCAAAGATAATGAAATTTTCTGAATCCTGTATTTTTTTGTCGTTAAAAACTATTCAGTTTTAACGGTTTTTATTTTTTCTTTCAATTTATCGTAAAGAAAAGGATATTTAGGGGAGGGGAAAAGGAGAGAAAATGGAGAGAGAAGGACAATACAAATTCCTGTTGAAAATTTCAGATAGTAGCAACATTCGTTTAGTGGCAACATTCGTTTAGTAGCATCATTCGTCCTTGTCACTTTGTACTTTGTCACTTTGTACTTTGTACTTTGTACTTTGTCACTTTGTACTTTGTCACTTCCTATTACACAAATATACTCCTGCTATGGTGACGGCGCAGCCTATCAGAGCGGGCCAAGTCACCTGTTCGCCCAGCAGGATGGCACCCATCCAGAGCGAGGTTACGGGGTTGAAGTACAGGTAGTTGCTTGCGGTAACGATGGAGAGGCGCTTGCATACGATGTTCCAGGTCAGGAAGCAGCCCAGCGAGGCTATCAGCGACAGGAACAGGAGCGTCACCCACACCTCGGGTTGGGTAATCAGGTCGAGGTTGAACAGGCTCTCGCCCCATGCAGCAGCGTGGTCCGTCAGGTTCCACAGTTGGCTCTCGCCCATGCGAGCCTCGATGCACACCACGGGCAGCATGGTCAATACGCCCCACCAGAAGACCTTGCGCGTGATGACGGCGCTGGAATATCGGCGGTCCAGGACTTTGAGTATCAGACTGTATATCGCCCACATCAGGGCAGCGCCGAAGCTGAGCAGTATCACCCAGGGATTGTCATCGAGCACAAAGACGCCATTCAGCACCACCAGCGTGACGCCAGCCACTGCCGTTACGGAGCCGAATATGAATCGGTTGGTGATGTGTTCGCTGCGCCATATCAGGCGGTTGAGCAATGCTGTCCATATCGGACAGGTGCACACGATGAGAGCTACGGTCGATGTGAAGTTGGTCAACTTCACGGCGTAGTTCTCGCTCAGGAAGTAGAGCGAGCCACCTGTCAGGCCCAGCAGCACGAACAGTCCCTCGTCCCTGATGGTCATCCACAGTGCTGCGCGGTCACTGAATCGGTGCGCCCGTGCACGCTGTATCATGCCCCGCAGTTCGAAGGGCAACATCAGTAGATAGGCGATGATGAATCGCAGACACATTATTTCGGCTGGGGTGAGTCCCGCCCTTATCAGCAGGCTGCTGGCTGCGAAGGTCGAGCCCCATATGCATGCTGTGAGTAATGCAAGTATATGCCAGAACATAAAAACAAAAACTTCGTACAAAAACGAAGAAACTTCGTACAAAAACGATAACGATAACGAAAAAAAGTGAAATTGAAAAATAATCTCTCGCTGAGGGAAAGAAGAGGAATGAGGACGTTAAATAGTGCACATTTAAAACTCATTTACACTCATTTCTCTCTGCGAGATATAAAAAAGAGAGGAAGGAGGGCGTTGAATTGATAAATGAATCTAATACTCTTATAATACTCTCACAGAGGAAAAGGAGCGGAATGAGGACGTTAAATAGTGCACATTTAAAACTCTTTTACACTCATTTCTCTCTGCGAGATATAAAAGTCCAATGGTAGTATCAAACGTCCCTTTTACTACCTTTTCACTCCCCTTTAATGACCCTTTATCTTCCCTTAAAAGACTCTTTCATGACTCTCATATCGTCTCCCGAGTGCACTCGCTTCGCGATGGGATAGCGCTTCGTGTACGATAGGGTAGGGATGACCGATCGCACACCGATCGCATTTCAATCGCACACCAATCGCACTATGAAAGTACCCTCATCGAAAGGGATATTGTACGGAGAGAGTGAAACGACGTCGGCAGGTTACTCCTGCTCGGCGTCGGTTTCGTCCAGTTCCTCGTACTTCTGGAAGAGGAAGTCGTTGTATGGGAAACGTTTGGTGTGAATCTCCTTGACCATCTCGTACAGGCGATTTTTCAGTTCGTCTATGCCCTGCCCGGTCTTGGCTGAGATGAAGATACAGTTGTTGCTCATGCGAGCCATCCAGGTCTGCTTCATCTCTTCGAGCGAGATGTTCTCGCGTGTGGCAGGAGTGAGGTCGTCTTCGTCCTTCGGGGTGAAGGTGTAGTTATCGACCTTGTTGAAGACCAGCAGCATCGGTTTGTCGTGGCCCTGGTCCTTCAGGTTGCGTTCGAACTGGCGCTTGTCCTTGCGGTTGTATCCGTTGCGGTCGTCACGACGTTCGTCGCGCACCGTCATGTCACGGCAGATGTCGTTGAGGGTCTCCTCCACGACGCGGATCTGGTCCTCGAAGGTAGGGTGCGAGATATCGACCACGTGTACCAGCAGGTCCGCCTCGCGCACCTCGTCCAGGGTGCTCTTGAACGACTCGACCAGGTGGGTAGGCAACTTGCGGATGAAGCCGACCGTATCGGACATCAGGAAGGGCAGATTGTCCACGATGACCTTGCGCACGGTCGTATCGAGCGTGGCGAAGAGTTTGTTCTCGGCGAAGACGTCGCTCTTGGCCAACAGGTTCAGGAGGGTGGACTTGCCGACGTTGGTGTAGCCCACCAGCGCCACGCGGACCAGTTTGCCGCGGTTCTTACGTTGGGTGGCCTTCTGGCGGTCTATCTGTTCCAGCCAGCGTTTGCACAGCGAGATGCGGTCCAGCACGATACGGCGGTCCGTCTCAATCTGTGTCTCACCAGGTCCGCGCATACCGATACCACCTTTCTGTCGTTCCAGGTGCGTCCACAGTCCAGTCAGTCGGGGCAGCAGGTACTGGTACTGAGCCAGTTCGACCTGCGTCTTGGCCGTGTCGGTCTGGGCGCGGCTGGCGAAGATGTCGAGGATGAGCGACGTACGGTCCAGGATCTTGCATCCCAGTTCCCTCTCCAAGATCTGCAACTGCTTGGGACCCAGGTCGTCGTCGAAGATGACCATACCGATGCGGGGGTCGGGAGGCAAGGGGATGTCCTGTGCCTCTTTCTTGTTGCGGGCCTGGGCCAACTGCTCCTTGTAGTCGGCCAGATATCCCTCGTACTCGTCATCGCGCATCTTGCAGAACTGCTTGATTTCGTCCAGTTTGCCAGGTCCGACATAGGTTGCATTGTTGGGAGTCTCCAGTCGCTGCACGAAGCGCTTGACCGGCACGGCACCTGCTGTGTCGGCCAGGAAGGCCAGTTCGTCCAGATATTCAGTTGTCTTCTGCTCGTTCTGAGTCTTGGTGATCAGACCGACCAGGATGGCATTTTCGCTTTTACTTTGGCTTAATATAAATTCTTTCATCTAAATTAGGAAGTGCTTTATTAACGTCCTGGCGCCCATGGCGCAATAGCTGCAAAAATAATAAAATTATTTCATCCGACCTTCATCTTCCTCCCGGTTTTTGATGCAATGCAGCCGATTCTCACTCTTTTGTTATCTAAGATTCGCAATCAGTTGTCCGAAGTCGTTGATTTTTGGACAATGACAGCAAAAAAATTATACTACATTACAGCATTTTATACCTCATATTTTTGCTTTTTTCCGATTTTTGTATTAACTTTGCGGCGTTTTATATATAAGGAATAAATAAAGAATGGCAAATCCAGATATCTTCGACAGCAACATCGTCGGGCCCATCCACAGTCGTCGGTTGGGCATCTCGCTGGGTGTCAACCTGCTGCCCATCGATGGTAAGTTGTGCTCGTTCGACTGCCTCTACTGTGAGTGCGGCTGGAATGCCGATCATCGCGGCGGACACCTGCCGGATGCCGACAGAGTGATGGAACAGTTGGAGCAGAAGCTGCGCCAGATGCAGAGCGAGGGTGCCGGGCTCGATGTGATCACCTTTGCCGGTAATGGCGAACCGACCCTGCATCCAGACTTCCCCCGCGTCATAGACCGTACCATCCAACTGCGTGACCAGTACTATCCGTCGGCCAAGGTGAGCGTGCTCAGCAATGCCACACAGATAGGCCGACCACAGGTGCGTGAGGCTCTGCTGCGCGTAGATAACAATATCCTCAAGATAGACGGCGCATACGACGCCACCATACACCAGATAGACCAGCCTGCTGATAGTCACTACTCCGTGCGTCAGTTGGTGGAGGGGATGAAGGCCTTCCAGGGCCAGCTCATCGTGCAGACCATGTTCGTGCGCGGCGAGCACAACGGACAGAAGGTCGATAACACCACACCTGCCGAGGTGGCTGCCTGGTGCGACTTGATGCGCGAGGTGCGCCCCCATCAGATCATGGTCTATTCGTTGGACCGCCCTACACCCGAACGCCTGTTGGTACGCGTCAGCAAGGAGGAGATGGCCGAACTGGTCGCTCCGCTGGTGGCCGAAGGATTTAATATTTCGATAGCATGACACGTGTATTGTATTACATACTGCTCACCCTCGTCCCGCTGATGTTGCAGCCACAGTCGCTGTACGCCCGTCGGCATAAGAAGGTACAGACCGAGATGCAGCCGCTGGTGCTGACTGACCAGCAGCGCCTGGCGTTCGACTCGCTCTACTTTGAGGCGGTGTCGCTCAGCATGCAGGACCGCGGCGGCGAGGCAGTCAACCGTCTGAACGAGGCACTGGAGGTGGACAGCCTCTCGGCGCCGGCACGTTATATGCGTGGCCGACTGATGTATGCCTCGTTGGGAGGGATATTGAGCCAGTACCGCGATGAGTGGATGCGCTCCTGCATCCACGACCTGGAGGTGGCCGTGCAGGTCGATTCGACCAACTTCTGGTACAGTGACCTGCTGGGTAACCTGTATCGCCGTAGCAACATGTACGACAAGGCCATCGACTGTTTCCGCCGCATCACCCGCCTGCATCCCACCAAGAGCGACTCCTACTACAGTCTGGCGGACATCTATGTGCGTATGGACAGCCTCCGGGACTGCTTCGACGCCCTGCAGCACATCGAGGAGATAGATGGTCCCAACCCGAACCTGACATTGCAGAAGTTCTACGTGTTGCGCGAACGGGGTATGGTCGATGAGGCTTTTGCCGAGTACGACAAGCTGATAGCCCGTCACCCCTACGACATCTCGTACCGCCTGCAGCTGGGCGACCTGCAGATGAAGTCGGGCATGATACCGCAGGCCAAGAAGACCTACGACCAGGCAGCTGCCCTCGACCCGAATGACGCCTATGTGTGGTTGGCGCTCTCCAACTACTACAGCATCACCGGCAATCAGCAGGCGGCTGACTCGCTCGTGCACTGCGCCCTGGTCAATGCCAACCTCGACATATCGACCAAGATCGAGATGCTCACTGAGTACCTCAAGAATACGATTGAAAAGGTGTCGAAGGAGAAGGCCGAAGCATCGGACTCCACAGCCATATCACTGCCGGGTGTGGACAGCCTCTTCGTGACCGTATCGACCATGCACCCTACCGCCGCCGAGGTCTATGACCTGCATGCCGAATATCTGGCAGCCATCGGTCAGGACAGTGCAGCCATGGCGCAGATACTCTTTGCGGTCGATCTCAAACCATCCGAGACCAAGTACTGGGGCAAGGCGCTCGGCTATGCTGCAGCGGCTGGAGACCTGGACCGCGTGATGCAGTTGGCAGCCCAGGCGCAGGCACGTCATCCCCAGCTCAAGGAGATCTACCTGACCCGCGCCTTCGTCTATGTGCAGCGCCATCAGAACGACAGTGCCATGGCGGCTTACCGCGAAGCCCTCACCGCAACCGATGCCAAGGATGCCAACTTCCAATCGCACATCTATGGCATGATGGGTGACCTGTACCACGAGATGGGTGACACGGTGCGGTGCTACGAGTACTATGACCTGGCTCTGCGCTACAACAACCTCAATTATGTGGTGCTCAACAACTATGCCTACTTCCTGTGCGAGGAGGGCGGCGACCTGATGAAGGCCGAGAGCATGGTGGCGAAAGTGGTGCAGAAGTTCCCCGACGAGCCGACCTACCTCGATACCTATGCCTGGATATACTACAAGCAGGGTAACTACATGCTGGCCAAATTCTACCAGCAGCGCGCCATGGACCGCTCCGAGGGCCACCCCAGCGAGGAACTGGTCAAGCACTACAAGGCTATCCTCGAGGCACTTGGCGAACCGTTGCCCGAGTCGTTGGAGACAAAAGAATAATATAAAGGAAGTGACAAGGAAGTGACAAGGAATTGACAAAGAAGTGACAAGGACGATACAAAAATACTCTGAGAACTTCAGTCAGGAACAGCAAACGTCCCTTTCTCTCCCCTTAATATCTTTTTCCCTCCATTTAATATCCTTTTTACTCCCTTTCCCTACCCTTTTAAACCCTTAAAATATTGTTTTATGAATAATATATCCCGTCACACGACATTGCACCTGCTGCAGGGCCTCTGCCTATTGCTGCTCCTGTTGCCCCTGTCAGCCTGCCGCAGTTCCAAGCAGAGCACAGGCGGTCTGACCCAGGAACAGCTCGGTACCGCCCGTACGCGCTACGAGGCTGTCGTGGCACGCAATACAACCTACACCACCATGCAGGCTAAGGTCAAGTATGGAATGGAGGGCAAGAGCCTGGGCGGTCGCCTCTACATAGACCATGGCAAGCGAGTCACGCTCACAGTGACTGTGCTCGGTATCGAGGTAGCACGCATCGAGGCCACTCCGGACCAGGTGCTGGTGGTCGATAAGGTGGACAAGGTCTATGCCCGGACCTCCATCGCCGAGGCTGCAGCACGCATAGGTCTGCAGGACGAGGCACGACTGGAGACGCTGGAGGCGTTGCTGTTGGGCCGTATGTATCTGCCAGGCTCCGGCGAGGCTGCCAAGGGCGACTTCGCCAAGTTCGCCTGGTACCCCATGGATGGTGGCGAGATGCAGGCAGACTATCTGACCGAGCGCTACCAACTGTCGTATGTGCTGGATGCTGCCAATCAGTTGGTGGCTACGCAGGTGCGTGTGCCGGACCGTGAATCTACTTTTGTCTGGGAGTACGCCGGGCCCCTGACGTTGGAACAGACCTCTGTCCCTGCCCAGCATACGCTCACGGCAACGGGCAGCCACTCCTTGTCGGCCACTCTCACGCTGAGTGCTCCGGCACTGGGCAAGAAGGCTGGATCGGCATTCCGCGCCACCGATGCCTATCGTGAGGTGACCTTCGCCGAACTGTTGGAAATCCTCAAGAACCTCAAACATTGACCTTGAATTAATAACACACTTGCTTATGAGATTGTTACGTTTCCTGCTGCTAATGCTACTGTGTGTCGGCCCGATGGCGGATGTGCCCGTCAACGTGTCTGCACAGCAAAAGACTGCCCAGACGCGGCGTACCCAGCAGACCAACCGCAAGACCCAGAGCAAGACATCGGCCAAGAAAAAGACCACATCAAGCAAGGCATCGACCAAAAAAACTACTACATCCAAGAGTACAACCCCACAGCGTAAATTGAGCCGCGCCGAGTACGAACAACAACAGAACGAGCTGATACGCCAGATAGCCGCGACCGAACGGATGATAACGGACAACGACAAGTCGGTGCTCAGCCAGAGCCGTGACATCAAGTTGCGCCAGGACGAGATACGCAAGCGACAGGCTTTGCTCCAATCCATGCAGGACGAGATAGAGAGCATCCGGCAGGAGGAGGACTCGCTCAGCCGCCGCATCGCACAGTTGCGTTCGGAGTACCGCGGCAAGCAGGATAAGTATGCCGCCGCAGTGCAGCATATCTTCAAGTGGCGCAGCGGCTACGACGAGTGGCTCTTCGTCCTGTCCGCCCAGGACCTGGCGCAGAGCATGCGCCGTGTGCGTTATCTGCGCCAGTACAGCAAGTGGCGCCAGCAGGAGGCGCACCAACTGGCTCGCCAACGTATGGCCACCGAGTCGGTCCAGGAGAAACTGGTCCTGACACGCCAGGAACGTGAACGCGTGATGCAGAGCCTGCAGAAGGAGAAGAATATCCTCGCCAAGAAACAGGCACGACAGGAGACGGCACTGCGCAAACTCAAGTCCAAGCAGCGTGAACTGAAGGCCGCACTGGCACGCGACCAGAAGAAACAGCGCCAGATACAGCGCCTCATCACCAAGATGATCGAGGAGGAGCGCCGCAAGTCGGCCGATGCTGGCAAGTCCGGCGGTAAGTCGGGCAAGAGCAAACCGGCGTTCGACTACTCGTCGCCGGAATCGGTACAGCTCACCGGCTCGTTCCGCCAGAACAAGGGCCGCATGCCCTTCCCGGTCGATACGGACTTCTCTATCCTGTCGCACTATACCAAGGACGGTAACTACAGCATCACGCTCTCGACGGGTGTAGGTGCCCATGCCTGTGCCATCTTCGAGGGTACGGTACAACGTGTCGCCAAGTCGTCCGAGGACTGGACGGTCATCATCCGCCACGGTGAGTATATGAGTGTGTACAGCAACCTCTCGGCTTGCCACGTCAGCGAGGGACAGAAGGTCAAGATGCGCCAGTCCATCGGCCGGGTCAAGGAGGACATAGACGGTCACTGCGCCGAACTGATGTTCTGGATCTTCGGCCGTAACGAGGCCGAGAACCCCGAGGCATGGCTGTCCCATTAGGATTTCTATAGTCTCTATAGTTTCTATAGCATCTATAGTTTCTATAGTTTCTATAGTTTCTATAGCTTCTATCCTCCCCTTTAATACCTTTTAAAACTACCTTTTGATATGACCCTTTCGGATTGCAAGATATTGTCGCTACCCCAGGAGGAAGATCCTCGTGGCAACCTCACCTATATATACAACAATGTGCAGGTGCCATTCGATATAAAGCGAGTATTCTATATATACGACGTGCCGGCAGGAAAGGATCGAGGGGCACATGCCCACCGGGAGTGCTGGCAGTTCATCATCGCAGCATCGGGAGCATTCAAGGTGACGGTCGATGACGGGCACGAGTCGCGCGAATATACGCTGGACCGTCCCTACTTCGGACTGCTCGTGCCACCTGGCATCTGGGCGCACGAACACTCATTCTCCTCGGGTGCCCTGTGCCTGGTATTGGCGAGCCACGCCTTCGACGAAAACGATTATATCCGCGACTATGATCAGTATAAAGAGATATACGCCCGCTGATGCTCCCGTGTGGGACGCCTTTGTCCGGACGGCGCGCAATGCGACGTTCCTCTTCGAGCGTGCCTATATGGACTATCACAGTGACCGCTTTACGGACCACTCGTTGCTCTGCTATAATGACAAGGGGGCACTGGTGGCTGTGCTGCCAGCCAATGAGGCTGACGGCGCGCTGTGGTCGCACCAGGGACTGACCTACGGCGGACTGCTGGTGGCACCCAAGGTGGTATCGGCCGATGTACTCACGGCGCTGCAGGCCATCGTCGATTATGCCCGATCGGCCGGCTTCCGGACATTGCACTACAAACCGATGCCCCACATCTATCATCGTGCCCCGGCACAGGACGACCTCTATGCGCTGTGGCGGATGGGTGCCCAGGTCGAGGTGTGCAATCTCTCGGCGGTCATCGACCTGCACGCTGACCCTGCATTGCACCGCCCGGAGTACTGCCGCCGCAACATGTTCGGCCGTCTGCAGCGCGAGGGTTATACCGTCGATTGGGAGGTGCCGCTTGCGGAGTTCTGGCCCATCTTGACCGACAACCTGCAGCAACGTTATGGCGCCAGCCCTGTGCATACGTTGGACGAGATGCAGCGACTGCAGAAGGCGTTCCCCGACCAGATTCTGTGTTGCGTGGTGCGCAGTCCCGAGGGCGTGGCGCTGGGCGGCACGGTGCTATACGAGACCGGACAGGTGGTCCACACCCAGTACAGCAGTGCCTCGGAACAGGGCAAGCGCTGCAGCGCGCTGGACTATCTGTACGGTTCGCTGTTGCGTGTCTATGCGATGGAGGAGGAGGTGCGCTACTTCGACTTCGGAACCAGCAACGAGGATGCCGGACGCACGCTCAATGCTTCGCTCATCCACTACAAGGAGAGCCTCGGAGGACGGGGCGTCGTCTATCAGACCTATTTTCTTGCATTATGATCGATTATCTACCCTTGAAACGTGTCAATGCTCCCTACGAGCAGGAGATGACCGCCGCCATGCAGCGTGTGGTCACGTCCGGCTGGTATCTGTTCGGGCACGAGGTCGAGGCGTTCGAGCATGAGTGGGCAGCCTATTGCGGACTGACCGATGGACAGGGTGGGGCAGTGGCTTGTGCCAATGGCCTGGATGCCCTGCGTATGGTGCTGCGCGCCTGGGTAGAGATGGGGCGCCTGCAGGAGGGCGATCAGGTCATCGTGCCTGCCAATACCTACATCGCCTCCATACTGGCTGTGTCCGATGCCGGACTGGTGCCAGTGCCGGTCGAACCCGATCCGGTCACCTATCTCATTGACCCCACTCGCATAGAGGATGCCATCACCGCCCGCACGCGGGTGATATTGCCTGTGCACCTGTACGGACAGATGTGCGACATGCAGTCCATCATGGAGATTGCCACGCGTCACGGTCTGTTGGTGCTGGAGGACTGTGCGCAGTGTCACGGTGTGACAGACCGTTATATGGGCGATGCACAGGCATGGAGTTTCTATCCAGGCAAGAATCTGGGCGCGCTGGGCGATGCAGGTGCTGTGACCTCGGCCGATGCTGAGTTGCTCACGGTGGTGCGCCAACTGGGCTTCTACGGCAGCGTGCGCAAGTATGTGCATCGATACAAGGGGCTCAACTCACGCATGGACGAGGTTCAGGCTGCCGTGCTCCGCATCAAGTTGCCCCACTTGGCGCAGTGCAATGAGCGACGCCGTGCCATAGCTGCCCGCTATTGTGCCCAGGTGCAGCATCCGCTCTATACGATGCCGCAGGCAAGGGCACAGCACGTGTGGCACATTTTCCCGCTCATCACGGAACATAGGGATGCGCTGCAGCAATGGCTCTTGAGCCAGGATATTCGTACCCTGACCCATTACCCCATTCCGCCGCACCGCCAGGAGGCATACCGCGAGTGGTCACATCTGTCGTTCCCCATTACCGAACGTATCGCTGCATGTGAACTCTCCATCCCCTGTCATCCGGCCATGACCGATGCCGAAGTTGACACCATAATCGCTGCATTGCAGGCCTTCCGTGGGTAGATGAGGCCTGAAATGCAACTTTTTTGTTGCCTTTTTCTACGGTTATTTGATTTTTTTATTATCTTTGCCCAAGCTAAAACGTACCCATCAGCTAATCTTGAAAATGAGAAACAGTCCCTGGACCCGCATCGCGGTCCTTTTATTGATGTTCCATATCCTCTTCCTGTCTCAGGGAGGGGCTGGACCTCGTGTCACGACGCCAGGAGGAACCTATTTCGATGTCGGCAATAACCGATTGACTTTCCTGAAGGACCTGCCGAACAAGGATGTGAGCGGTTTCATCCAGGACAGTGACGGCTACCTGTGGATAGCTACGCAGAATGGCCTGTACCAGTATGACGGCTACCATTACCAGGTGTTCCGGTCGGACCTGAATCACCCGGGTATGATATCGGGCAATGAGATAAAGTCCGTCGCGGAAGATGCCTACCGCCGCATCCGGTTCGCCTCGACGGCAGGACTGGACCGGTATGACAAGAGGACGGGCCTGCTGGAGCACATCACCAGTCCCGGCACCATGCAGCCGCAACATGTATCGGCCATCATCACCTCCAGCGACGGTTCTGTCTGGCTGGGCGGTCTGTATGGCATGTGGCTCTACCGGCCGGCGGACCAGTCCTACATCTGTCTGACCCAGGCGCTGTCCGACCGTCAGACCTCGGTAGGTATCACCTGCCTGATGCAGGACTCGCGCGGCGACGTGTGGATAGGTACCTGGGACATGGGATTGTTCCGATATGAGCGCAGCACGGGCCAGATAGTGGAGTACCCGCGGGTCAATGAGCGCAATTCGGTTTCGTCTATATGCGAGGATGACCGGCACCGTATCTGGATAGGCTCCTGGCAGTGCGGCATACAGGTGCTGGAACAGGCATGGGACCCTGCCCAGTGCCGCTATACCACGATAGACCGCGCAAACTCTGGCCTGTACCACGACATCATCTATACGCTCTATGCCGACCATCAGGCGCACCTCGTCTTTGCAGGTACGCCCAAGGGGTTGTCTATGTTCGACTCCCGCCAGGAGGCTGGCACTACGTTGCGTCCGTACAATGTCACTCATCCGAACGGCATGGTCTATCCCGGCGAACAGCTCGTGGCATTCCGCAAGGGACGGAACGGCCTCTACTGGGCAGGTATGCAGGGCAAGGGCATGTGTGCCATCGATCCTTCGGGTTATCTGTTCGACGTCCATCGGCAGTACGACGTATCGTTCCGCCACGGCACGACCGGGTGCCGCAGTCTGTTGTCCGACAATCATGGCAAACTCGTCGAGGGTCTGTCCACTACGGGTTTCATCGTGCGCGATACCACTACAGGACAGTTCGTCTCGTGGCGCGACATCCCCGAGTTTGCCCAGGATGCGACGATGTCCACCATTGAGTCCATCGTCCAGTCCCGCCGCGACGGACACATCTGGATGGCGTGCCTCTCTATGTATGTGGTGGAGATTGACCCCGATGCACCTGAGGGTAAGCGTGTCACCAAGCATAGCCCGCGCGAGTGCCCCTGGCTCACCAGCGGTCTGATATACAGTATATTGGAGGATCATGACGGCAACCTGTGGTTCGGTGGCAAACGCAACTTCAGCCGACGCGGGGTGGATGGAACGCATCTGTTGCTCGATACCATCTACGTCGATGACAGCCGTACGCTGTATGACTTGGTGATATACAATATGGCGGAGGACAGCGACGGCCGTATCTGGTTGGCTACGCAGCACGATGGCGTGATAAGGGTGTCGCAGACCAACGGTGTGTGGACTGCCAAGTTGTACAATCTCCATAATGGACTGCTGCAGTCGGACAATGCCCAGTGTGTCCACGTGGACCGCAAGGGCCGCGTATGGGTAGGCACCTCCAGCTACGGCCTGCATCTGTACAGGCCGGACAGTGACACCTTCGAGTCGCTGCAGCGCAAGTGGCAGATTCCGGGCGATGCGGTCAACAGCATCGTCGAGGAGACTGCCAGTTCGTTCTGGCTCGGGACCAATGCCGGCATCGTCAGCCTGAACCTCAACTCGGATGCCGATGTGGCGGAGGTGCGCCGCTATCAGGTGGAGGATGGTCTGCAGGACAATATCTTCAACCGCAATGCAGCCACCCGTGCATCGGACGGCCGTATATATATGGGCGGCAACCTGGGGTACAATGCCTTCTACCCCAAGTATGTGGTGGAGCGCAAACACGACCTGCGGGTCAATCTGACCGACTTCCTGGTCCGTGGCGAATCGTGGTTCAAGATGCCCGAGCAGAAACGCAATGACATCTCGGCTCTGTCGCCCGAATATACGGAGTCGTTCATCCTCGACTACGACCAGAACTCTATCACTTTTGTATTCTCGTCTTTTGACTACGTCGATCTGGACCGTGTCCGCTATCAGTATATGATGCAGGGATTCGACGACCATCCGATAGACATCGAGGAAGGGCGCAATAAGGCCTATTACAGCAACCTGACTCCGGGTTACTATACATTCGTGCTGGGCAGCCCCGACGGCAAGTACGAACGTCGTGTGCAGGTCTATGTCCGACCTCCCTTCTGGCGTTCGTGGTGGGCGTATGTCATCTATGTCTTCCTGGGCATCGCCCTGCTGTGCCTGACCTATTACCTCATGCGGCAACGCATGCACCGGATGCAGATTCTCCGCATGCGTGTCTTCGAACGTGCGCGTAGGGATAAGGAACGTGAGGCGGAGCGACAGGCTTCCATCATCGCCCAGACCCGCCAGGAGATGCAGCAGCAGTTCAAGCAGGAGCAACAGACGGCGTCGGACAAGACCAAACTGGTCTTCGAGGCTCAGGATGTGGAGATCAACAGCAGTGACGAGGAGTTCCTGCGCAAGGCTCTGGAACTGATCAATCACAATCTGGACAACCCGAACTATGACCAGCAGCAGTTCATCATCGATATGGGTATCTCCAAATCGACCTGTTTCCGCAAACTCAAGAGCATGACGGGCATGGGCTTTGCCGCCCTGATCCGTGGCGTGCGCATGAATGCCGCCTGCCGCATCCTGGATGACAAGAAGGGCATCCGTGTCAGCGAACTGGCGTATGCCGTCGGCTACAGTGACCCACGTTACTTCAGCACCTGCTTCAAGAAGGAGTTCGGCATGATGCCCTCCGAGTATGCCGACTATGTGAGGAAATAAAGCGAGCATGGGATATAGAGCAGGATATAGTGCAGGTCTTAACAGATTCAGTGAATCCAAGTGATTACATAAAAAGATGCTTAGGTGTGACCCTGAGCTGAAATTCAAGTGGGGGACAATTTGCCCCCCACTTGAAAGGGAATAACTGGGTAGAATTAGGTTCTTGTACCGCTATTTAATTTTTGGTGCAAATTGATTCAAAAAGATATGAAAAGGATGTTTTTTGATGCAAAATGACGATTTCTTAGGCTACTTTTACTCTTTCTCTTCAAAAAAATTGGCTATTCCAAATAAAAGCAGTACCTTTGCAACAACAAATCCCACCACGCTTCTCGTCGCATGACCAGTGGACCAGGGTGGGACGTTTCTTTTTAAATGGAATACACAAAGCAACCTATCACCATCGGTGAACAGATAGACATACTGAAACAGCGAGGGCTTATTATTGAAAATGAGAACGAAGCACAGAGCGTTCTCAACCACATTAGTTACTTTCGACTTGCCAGTTATTGGCGTGTAATGGAAGAGAACAGCCGCATACATCGTTTTCGTAGTGGAAGCAGATTCTCGTCAGTTCTGACACTTTACAACTTCGATAGCGAGCTTCGCTCTTTGGTATTCAAAGCCCTGCAGCATATTGAGATTGCATCAAGGACAAAAATAAACCATCACTTTGCCATGACCTATGGATCCTTCTGGTTTATGGATTCCACGTTTGCTGCCAATGAATACCGCTACAATAAAAATCTGGAATCTTTGCGCACGGAGTTAGGACGTTGTCGCGACGAATTCATTCTGGAACACTTCAGGAAATATGATTCACCCGAGTTCCCTCCATCATGGAAAACACTTGAAGTGGCATCTTTCGGAACGCTTTCCAAACTTTACAACAACATGAACGACTTCAATCTGATGAAGCGGGTGGCTCGCGATTTCGATATGCCCCAACATGAGTATCTGCGCAGTTGGTTGGAAAGTCTCACTATCGTCCGCAACTATTGTGCCCATCATGCACGTCTTTGGAATGCACACTTTGCTGTGCGTCCAAAGATAACCTCACGAATGCGTCAGCGGTGGATAACAAACTTCAATTTCCCTATCGACCGCCTTTATCCTCAACTATGTTGTATTGCCTATTGGCTTAACAGCATCAATCCTCAGAATACTTTTGTTCAGGACTTCAAATCTCTTCTAACGAAATATCCCAGTGTTCAACCCACCATGATGGGTTTCCCTCTTGGATGGGAGGAGGAGCCGCTGTGGCAGTGCCAGAAAACAAACTAACTGCTCAGCATACTTTTTTCCATTTTTCCTGCTCCCCTTAAATAATTCAAGTCTCGCAAGTCTTGAACTTGCGAGACTTGAATTATTTTAAAATAACAATTTGAATCCTTTTAAAATAAAAAAATGAGGAGACTAATCTCACGATCAGTCTCCCCCCAAAATACTTATTTATATCAATACACACCAAAATAATGTCTTTTTATATCGATACACAACAATCCTATTTGGGCCTCTTATGTGGCATTACGAGCAATAGAGCATTTCAATACATCCGATATCGAGGCCACTTGTTATGTCTTAATCAGTCAGTTAGACAGTTGAACTAACTGCTGTATGTCTGACTAAAATCCTCCTCCAGGAGTAGAACCTCCACCGCCTGGCTGATTGTTGTTATCTCCACCCGGTTGGTCGCCGCCTTGGTCGCCGCCTTGGTCACCGCCTTGGTCACCGCCTGTTTGGCCGCTATTTCCACCCGTGTAATTAGATAACGTGACAGAATCAGATTTATTGTATGAAACATCAATAAAAATTTTACTATTGCAAATTTCTGTGCCACTTTGTACTGTTACACCCGAGTAGAGAGTCGGTTTGGAGGCTGCTGAAACAACCAGTGTGGCACCGTCTATCGAGGCAGGAGTGAGGAAGGCTATCTCCTGGTCACCTGCTGACAGGGCATACCATGTGTTGGCGCTCCACGATGCAGCACTGTAGCAGTCCTGCGAGAGCGAGGCTCCTGACTCGAGACCTCCCAGGGCAATGAGTGTTCCGCCCGTGAAGTAAAGCTGCTTTGAGTCTTCGCTGTTGACGTCGATGGCTACTTCGGGAGAGGTGGCGCCGATGGCATAAATCAGACCGCCCGAGATGTAGCAGTTGCCGTTGGCATCGATTCCGTCATTGCTGGAAGCACGTGCATAGATGTATCCGCCGGAGATGGTCATGTCTTGAGCCGAATTGAGTGCGTCGTCGTGGGCATCGACGTAGATGTATCCGCCTGTGACGTCGAACGTATTCTTGCTCTCTATGCCTTCGGCATTCTGTCCGCTGGTGGTGACATTGATCGTACCGCCGCTGATGACGACTGCTCCGGCATAGGTGTAGCTGGTTGAGGTCACTTCGGTTTTGGTGCCCGCTTTGATACCCTTGGGCGATGAGTAGTAGTCGCTATCTACATTGTCGGTATCGCCGGTATAGTTGGTATTCTCGGTGGTGCCGTTGTTGTAATACAGACCGCCTGAGGTGACTATGGTCATGGTGCCGCCCGAGATGTTGAGCACGCTGTCGCACTTCAATCCCTTGCCACCCGAACCGGTGGCGGTGAGTGTGATGGTGCCGCCCGTGATGTAGATGTTGGCATCGCTGCTTACGCCGCAGGCAGCCTTGGTCTCCAGGTCATCGCTGTCCCACTCGCCGTTGCCGGAGGTAGTGACATTGACGACCGCCTCATCGGTGATGTAGATGCTGCCCTCGCCCTTGACGCCCTTGGCAGCCGTGGCCGAGGTCGATACGGTGACGGTGCCGCCATTGAGGTAGATATTGCCACTGTCCTCGTCCTCGTGGTCGGTCGTCTCGCCGGTGGAACCGACGTCGGTATCGTCTATGTCGCACTGGATGCCGTCATCGCCGGACTCACTGATGGTGATGGAGCCGCTCTCCACGAGTAGGTACTGGGCGCAGTTGATGCCGTCGCTGGCAGCTGACAGGATATTGAGTGTCGTCTTCTTGAGCGACATGTACTCGCCGGTCTTGATACCGTGCTTGACCTGTCCGGTCACGTTCAGCGTGCCCTTCTGGGCAAACTCTGCATGGCCCTTGACATAGATGCAGCCCTTCTGCGAACCGTCGGCTGCATCGACCAGCGTATTGGTCGTACCCTCGACGGTCTTGATCTTGATGCGCTTGCCGTTCTGCACGTGCAGTGCGGCTCCGCTGTAGGTGGCTGATGTGTTGGTCAGGGTCAATCCATTGAGCACCACGGTTGCCTTGTACGAGCCCTCGGTGTAGAAGCCGCCGTCCGTCGTGTTGCCTTGCAGCTGGTAGGTGATCTCGCTGGCCACGTCGTCGCTCTGTACGATGCTGACGTGGGCGCCGCTCTGCGTGATGGTCAGGTACTGGGCTATGTTGCCGCTCACGGTAACTGTGGCCGATGTACCGTTATACACTACGCTGACCGAGTCGTCGTTGACCGTGCTGTCATCGATCGTCATACCCGATACCTCGCTCAATGTGAATGTCTTGCCCATGATGGAGAGCGATGTGCCGTCGGTGTAGGTCATCTGTCCTGTCTGGGCAGCGGGAAACTGATAGGTGACGTTGCCCACCTGTACATTGAGTGTCTGTGCTATGGCCGATGCCGACATGACGAGCATTGCGGCCGAAAATAGTATCTTTTTCATTGTACAGCAATTTTGAGGGTGTTGGACTTGGTCTGGACGATATATACGCCTGCAGGCAGGGTGCTGCATGCAGCACTGAGGCTTTCATAACGGCCTACGGATGCGCCCGTCAAGGTGCTGACCTCGACAGGACCTGCCTGGTTGAGGTCGATGGTGTCGATGCCTGTGGCAGATGCCACAAAGTACATGCAACTCAGCTCCGAGAGTGTGAAGGTCTGAGTGCCCTCGCTGTTGGTGGCCTTGAGCTGTGTGCCGCTGATGGTGAGCGACAGGGACTCGGTAGCTACCTGCGTCACTGTGCCCGAGGTGGTCTGCAGTGCCAGATATGGGTAGTCGTATGCCTGTGCCGTGATGGCTGTGGCAAGGACTAACAGTGTTGTAAGGAAATGTCTCATTGGGGAGTTTTTTTTGTATGTAAAGGAGTCAATGGGGAGAAAACAGGAGGGACCGCTTCCTGCTGAGAATCGGCAGAAGTTGTGGACTCCGGTTGACTCCTCTGTTGTTGTTGACTCCTTCCGCCTGGGGCAGAACTAAAATGATTTGAAAATGGGCATACACAGTTGCTGCGAATCGTGTGGTTGGATCAGTTGTTAGCGCATTACCTTGACCCCGTTGCGGATAACTAAGCCGCGGGCATCGGACTTGGCCTGGGTGCCGTCGATGGAGTAGAGGGTAGCGTCGGTGGCATCAGCCTCGGTATTGATGAGGGTCGAAGTCTCGCTCATCGTGCCGCTGCCGCTGGTGGAGCCTGCGGTGAGGGTGAAGCCATTCTTGTTGATGGTGCCGTTATTGACCAATGTCGATACGTAGGTATTGGCTGTGAGGTTCCATACGGCGCCGCTGGCTATGGTCACGGAGGCAGTCTTGGCATTGTTGTCGGTATCGACTGCGCCGTTCCAGGTGACGTTCTCACCTACCTGGACTGTGAGGTTGCTGTATGAGTCGGCGTCGGCAGTACCGGTGTAGGTCCAGCTGTCCTGGGTCGTGGCCAGTATCAGGTTGCCATAACCGCCGTAGGTGCTCCACTGTGTGTTGTAATCGACATACATCAATATGCCGCTGGCTACAGAGAGGGTGACGTCGGTCAGGGTGAGGGTGCCGTTGTTGAGCGTAGGAACCTCGCACAGCGGTACGCTGCTGCCGGTCACGGTGAGGGTGGAACTGGTGGCGGTAATGTAGGCGTTCGAGCCCTCGGCATCGCCCGAACCGGATTGCAACATCATCAGACCTCGGTTGGAAGATCCACTGGTCATCGTGCAGTTCTTCATGATGACGCCGTTGTCGCCCTCCACTACTGCTATCTCGCCCTGCTCCGATGTGCCTGTCAGGTCGGTGGCAGTGATGGTGCCGGTCGAATAGAGGACGGCGCTGTTGGAACCCTTGGCTGTGGCGGTGCCGCCTGTCACGGTGACAGTGCCGCTGCCACGGTCGGTAGCGATGGTGGATGATGTTTCACTGCGGGTGGTGATATCGACATTGGTGGCTACAATCTTGCCGCCGAAGGTGCAGTGCAGGCCGCGTGATACAGAGAGGGAATTGTCTATAGTGATGCCATCCACCACGATGGTGGCTCCGTTGGTGGCAAAGACGGCGTTGGCGCCCTGCGACGAACTGGTTATCGTGCCGCCCGAGATATTGATCACGGCGCTGCTGGCACTGCTGGTGCTGCTGCTGCCTGTGCCGTCGCCGGCATAGATGCTGGAGTTGTTACCGTAGAAACTGGAGTTGTCACCGCTCGAGCCATCGCCCGTTTTGGTCATGGTGCAATTGGTCAAATTGAGTGTGCCATTGGTCACCTGTACGATGTTGTAGTACTGGGTACTGGATGTGAGGGACTCGCCCGACTTGGTCACGGTGCTGCCGTCTGTCAGCGTGTAGGTAGCGCCCGATGGACAAGAAGGTGTAGTGTCAGCAGGTGGTTGGGCCTGCATGGAGAGCGTTGAGATAACTAAGGTAGCAATGATGAGTAAATTTCTTTTCATAGAATTTGGGGTATTTATAATTATTGTGAGTATTGTGGTATTTAATTATTGTATAATAGTATATTAACTGGTTGACGGTGCAAAGATATGGGCTTTTTTTGAGAGTGATTGTAGCCAAATAGCCGAAAAATTTTGCATTTTTTCCTTTTTTTAGTGAATATATTGAAAAAATGACTATTTTTGCATGTCAAAAGGGCGGTTTTCCCCGCCTTCGGTCCGAAATCTGATACTATAAAATAGACGATTATGACTAACAATCATCCACTGCTGCTCAATGCTGAGGCTATAGAACGAGAGGGTATCATGGTGCTGGATGACGTGCGCAGCATGCCCGTATATGGCGAGGCTTTCATTTCGCCTTATCTCATCGTGGCGCTCAACATTCAAGGATGGGTCAAGGCTGAACTGGACATGCGGCCTGTCCTCTTCGAACGGCACGATCTGGCTATTGTCCATCCTGACCATTCGCTGTGCGCCTACCAGTCGTCGGACGATTACCTCGCCATGATGATTGTCGTGGCTCCCAAGGTCATTGCGGAGATGAAGGGTAAGTTGCCGTCACTCTTCGTCCAGATGAACCACTATGTGCATCATCCGGACGTGAAACTGACCAACAGCCAGTTCGGTGATGTTTATAACCAGATGAGGCTGATGCGCAATTTGGGCAGACAGGGCGGCCCCAACCACAAACTGATTCTGAGCGGCCTGCTGCAGGCTTTTTTCTTGATTCTGAAGGACTATAGTCTGTTGGCCAATGGCGAAATGCAACTCTCGCCACGCGAAGTACTATTCGACAGGTTCTACGAGGCTCTCGTGACCCACTATCGGGAGAGCCGCGAGGTGAGTTTCTATGCCAACCTACTGTGTATGTCGCCCAAGCACTTTGCCGCTGTCATCAAGCAACTGACCGGCATCAATGCGCACGACTGGATCAGCAACTATGTGGCACTGCGGGCCAAGACGCTGCTGGAGCGCCCTGGCATGACGGTACAGCAGGCGGCGGAACTGCTGGGCTTCGTGGACCAGGCTACCTTCAGCCGGTTCTACAAGATGCGCACTGGCCGTTCTCCATCGGAGGGACGCCGCGGCTGATGTTGTTTTAAGCAAGTTTCGTAAGTTGAAGACTTGCGAAACTTGAATAGTCAATATTGTGATTGATAATGAAAGACGAAAAGACTTTATACGAGGATAAACTGACTACGATAGTCAATACTCGATTGATATACAATACAATGGCTGAAATCGAGCAGATGCTCGGCACCCAGGCGATACACAGCAACGGCATCAAGCGCTGCTTCGGCGCGCTGTCGCGTTCGCGCTCGGCCTACCGTGACCTGAAGTGCGAGGTGGCTGAACTGACCTCGGACTATATTGACCTGGACGAACTGCTCCGACAGTACCATCGGACATGGGTTTTCTACCGTGAACACCTGTACCGCCGCGCCAATCCCGAGGCGGTGGTAACCGAGATGCTGCATTACTGCTACCCACGTAGCGCACGTGCCAAGATGAGCGCCCGCAAACGGGAGACCTATCAGCTGATCCTCGATAAGGAACTCAATGTGCCTATGCTGGTGCTGATGTTGCTACGCGTACTGCCTGGCTATGACTCGAAGGAAGGTGATGTAGTTGACATCGAGCGGGACTTTTTCCGTGTGCAGTCTTTCTTCGAGCAGTTTACGTCCGGCGGGGCTATCTTCGAGATGCTGCCGGCTGTCAAGGCCGCCAGGGAATATGGAGATAAGTCTCGCCTCATGCTGATTGACTATGTCCAACATGTATTGGACGTCTACCAAGATTTTATTGGCCCAGAGTCGATGCGTCGCAAGGCTGTTGAAATGCAGGAGAAGATGTTCGATCTGGACATCAGTGGTGTATGGGTCGAGGGGGACGGACATACGGTATCGACCAACTTTTGGGTAATCGAAGCCCCAGGGTTGACCGGTAATTACTTCGCTACTTTCTATAGTAAGAAGGCCGACAATACATTGGTCAGTACCTTCTATACTCTATTTGTCTATAAGGAGAACGAGGATGTGTGGGGGTATTATTGGGTGCATCCTATTTTCATCAAGCATCTGGTTCGTGGGGTGCCGGCAGGGGACAATGACTGTGCCTGGTACTTCTCCGATCCAACAGACCTGCGACCGGATGAACTGCGCATGGATCGTGCCATGGACTCCAATTCACCCCATTGGCCACTGGAGAGGCACTTGACCCGATGCACAGACCCCGCTCTGCTCGCGCAGTACGAACATTGGATGAACGACTGCAAGGAGGTGAATGACAAGGATAGTTTCAGATATGAATTTTATACGCTTATATATGCTGTAACTCAGACTCACCTATATATCGGTCCTGATGAAGAGGGGATTATGTACAAGGTCCCCAAGTCGAGCTACGATGGTTTTGCCCAGATGAACATGCAGAGCAAAGTCGGTCTTTTGTATGTCGAAGACAAGATTTATCTGGCTTTCGACGATATCCTGCTCTATATCCCTATCACCAAGAAAAACCTCGAAAATTATCATATCGAAAGGATTCCCGTGGACGAATTGAACCTGTAAGTGAGGAGCTATAAACGCGGTCATATAGTTTCAATAGAAATCATAGAGGAGGATAGAAATAGTATAGTTCCAATCGGAATATTAGAGGACGATAGCATTCCATTAGTCGATGCTATCGTCCTTGTCACTCTTTGAACTTTGTCACTTTGTACTTTGTACTTTGTCACTTTGTACTTTGTCACTTCCCTGTCACTTCTTTGTCACTTCCTTTAAAATTCCGGTTTCTTCAGTCCATACACTACAGGCATGAACTTCTTGCAGGGGGCGGAGGCTTCGGCCATAGCGAGATAATCCATATATTGGATGAGGTCCCCATCGACCGAGAGAATGCGCACTGCGTGGCCCTCTGCACCATCGTAGAGCATACCCAGCAGGAAACGTCCCTGATTGAGCAATGTCGTCATGCCCATGGTGTCAGTACATTCGACCGACACGGGACTGAAGCCCGCGTGCTTGAGCAGCGTGCGGATATTGCTGTACTTGACGCCGCTGAAGTTGGCACCGACAGCCTCGATGATGTATTGGTGCATGAACTTGTACTGTTCGCGCATCTGCGCAGCGTCCTCGAGCGTGTCGCCGTAGAAGATTAGGTGTGCGTTGGCCATGGATGTGACCACGCAATCGGCTTGGTTGTCTTGGGCAAGGTAGTACTGCATGTCCGCAGCCATCGTCTGTATCGTCATCATCATTGCCCATACTAATGTAGTAATATACTTTTTCATTGCATCGTTCGATTCCCACTTGTGTGACATCGAGAGTCTTTAGCGTGTTGTACAAGAGGCCTATTCCTGTTGTCGATGCAAAGTTAAAAAGAGATGATGAGACCTATATAAATCGGATATCTGTATTTCTGCTGAAGTGAATAAAATGGAATGAGTAGTGTGTTGCTATACAATTAACGCGCAATAATTATTGTTTTCTCGTTGCTTTTTTCGTTTTCGTTATCGTTTTGGTACGAAGTTCTTTCGTTTTCGTACGCAGTTTTTTCGTTTTCGTACGCAGTTTTTTCGTTAATAAACACATCCCGCCCGCACTTCGGATTGAAGTACGGGCGGGATGAAGTAATATTAGATATGATGGTTATGCCAGTTTGTCTAATTGGCTCTCGTCGAACTCGCCGAACCATTCAGTGAGTTTATCCTTGGCCTGTTGTTTGATTTCGGGTGTGATGCACGAAGCAACAGCGGCAGCGCAGGCAAGCAGAGCAGCGAGGTCGTCACTGAAACCAGCCACAGGAATGACATCGGGAATCAGGTCGATGGGCAGGATGAAGTATCCCAGTGCACCGTAGATGATACCCTTCTTGGCAGTAGGGGTTGATTCGGCAGTTGCCGTGTAGTAGAGCAGCAGTGCGAGGTAGATAACCTTGATGCCGGCCTTCTTGGCCACACTCTTCACTTTGTCCCAGAGTCCCTCTTCCGAGTAGTGCTTCTGGCTTGCGATGATCATTTGCTGATCAGGTACTTTGTTCTCCATAATTATATATATTTAAGTTGGTTATTGTGTCAAACATTATTAATTTTTGAATGTAGAACTAAAGAAACTAATTCCTATAATTCCCAAATTCTATTGACCATAAAAAATAATTCTTATAATTCTCAAATTCTAGTAAAAAATATTTATTCTCAAATTCTATTGACCATATAAACTAATTCTTATAATTCTCAAATTCTAGTGAACTATAACAATTAATTCCAGTTAATCTCGAATTCTTGTCGGCCATAAGAATAATTCTTATAATTCTCGAATTCTAGTAAAAAATATTTATTCTCAAATTCTAGTAAATTAAATATATTAAATTCACGGTTTCTAGTTCGTTAGATGAACCAGTTGCCGCATCCAATCAGGGCTCCTAGTCCTGCTCCGAACCAAATAATCGCCTTCAGTTCCTTGTCCATCAATTCCAGTATGATAGGTTCTATCTCCTCCATGTCCATTTCGTTGATCCGTTCTTCGATCATGTGGCTGATGTCGATAGAGGCCAGCATCTTGGGCAGGTGCTCCGAGATGATGGTGCGATAGACCGATATGATAGTTTTCTTGGCTTGTTCAATCTCCTTTTCGCGGTCAGCGAAGAGTTGTAGCATCGGCATATTGAGGAACTCGTTCGTCTGGTTGTCTATCAGGTGAGAGATGACCGTGCCCGAGTTGTAGCGAATCATCGAGTTGACCTCTTGGGCCAGCATTGGTTCGGCAGCCTCGGCGATGGGGCGAAGCAGCTTGTCGGCGCCGAACATACCCAGCAGTCCAACGCCCACCTTTTGCATGGCATGTTCGATGGCCATGTGAGCGATGTCGTCGCCGAAGTTCGAGTTAGACAGTTTGTCCGAGAGTAAAGTCTCGAGTTGAGCAGTGGCGCTGTCCACGATAGACTGCACCTCGGCATCGGACATATAGTGCGACAGGAAAGAGCGGACCGACTCGGGGTTGTGGCTCTGCTCGGCGCAGAACGAGTCGATGCTGTCATAGATCTTGTTGATGATGTCGTCCGACATAAGCGTACGTTCCAGCACCTCCTTGTTCATCAGATTACCGCTGATGGCATCGCCCATAGCCTTGGCGATACGGCCTTTCTCCCGCGGGATGATACCCGGTGTGAGCGGCAGGTGCCATCCGAAGATGTATCTCGGCTTGTGGGGCCGGAACAGCATTCTGATGGCTATGTCATTGGTGAGATATCCTATCAATCCGCCCACGATAGGGGCAACGAAAAATGTAGTCATGAGATAGTACAGTTATAAGGTTGATCACTATGTGTTCATGGGAGTTAGCCGTAAAAATGGCGCCCTCATTGCTTCGCCCTAACCAACAATAAGTAGATGCGAAGTACCAACACGCTTTGGACGAAGCGCAGAGGGACACCTTTTCTCCTGTTGAATATGCATCTCGCTGCGCTGCATCTCAGGTCGCATTGTCAGTGACCGAGTGGCTTGGCAAAGATACATATTTTTATCTATCATTGTACATCTTTCGTGCCAAAATAAGTATTTTGGGGTACATTTTTGCATCATATTGTTGTTTTTTTTTTGTTGGTTGATACTGGTGCAAAGATAGCGGAGTTTCCTATATTATGTCCCTATTCATTGTCAATTATTGTATCTCAAAATTCAATATTGTCAACTAAATGTATTCCTGTACGATGTTGTGTGATGTTTCGGATTTGTCGAGTTGCCGTATTATTTGTGACATTTAGTATTTTATTGTCAAACAGGTGGCATCATCATTGAATCTGCCTTCATCTGGTACGGATGGGAATTTTCCATATGCTGTTTCTGTCGCGAGAACATCGTAGAATCCATCCGTACAAAGATAAAGGGTATCTCCTTCTTGGAGAGGTGATATGATGTGGGGTACATTGTCCCGCAACCCACAGCCTTTCAAACAGCGTGTCAGCAGTTTGTGTCCATATCCGTCATTCATTACATGGTCAGTCGTTATCTGCAGCAATTCGTTGTTACTACTAATGTATAGTCGGACATTTCCTTGCCATGCTACTTCGAAATGGTCGTTGAATAGCATCATTGCTGTGACCGCTGCACCCATATTGCTATGGTAGGCAAGACTGAGCTGGCGAAGTTCTTTGTCAGCATAGGTAAAAGCCTTCTGCCACATATCTTCAGCATCAATATTTTTCCCCAGATAATCTCGAATACTATCGCATACGCATTGGGCTGCCTCTTTTCCAAGTGATAATCCTCCCATGCCGTCTGCCATTACGACAATGGTGCCTCCATTTTGCTTTGTGACTATACAATAATCCTCATTTTGGTTGTCGTATCCATGTGTAAATAGTTCAGTTTTCATTCAGAAAGGATGTTTTTGATATTTTGCAACGCTGTTCTAATCTTCAAATAGTTTTGAGCATGGCTATTGTTGGAAGCCGACACAAGGTGCTGAACCAGTTTGCTGTCTTCTTCAAGCGATAGTTCATTGTTGATGAAGTCTATATAGTATGCACGATGTCCTTCTGTGAGTAATGAATGGAGTTCTGTCGCTATCCATTGTGCTCCAGCTATGAATGCATCGAACGATATGTCGTCTGAATCAGTCACTTGTTTGGGAGGTGGAAACTTGTTGACAATTGTAGTCCAATAGAAATTGTCGATGATATAAAACATGTCTTTGGCATCTTTGTCCGTCTTCATATGTCGGTCTATCCAGGCATCGAGTTTTATTAAGAATTGACCGCTGAGGGATGCAATGTGGAATTGAAGGTCATCAATGATAATCATGTCGGCATCTTTCATGACATCCTCAAAGCACCTTACGGACATTTCGGGATTCCCTTCCGGAGGCCACCCAATCACTTCATTGTGGGCGAGGGGTCCAAAAGGTACTATGTCAACCTCATAATCGTTCTTGTTGTCGGCTCCTTTATAATAGAACTTCTGCTTAGCTATTGTATCTTTTTCAAAATAGTTCTGCTGAAGGAGTTGTGATACAATGCCAAACATTTCCCAGTTGTCCAGTGCTATTGCTACGTCTATATCAATAGTGCGTCGAGTGGAAGCTGGGACACCAAGTATTTTCATGGCAATATCTCTGGCGCATGCTCCAACAACATATAATCGTAGGTGTAGTGAGACCAAAGACTGATGCAGGGCAGACAACGTATCGAACAGAGGAGCGTTGGCAAGTGTGGCTTTGTCTAATTTATATTCCATCTTTGATTAACTTTTGTGCTGCTTCTATCTGACGACTATCTCCATTATTCATTAGGTCTGCATATATGATTTGCTTTGGAGCAATAGTTCCATCGGATGCATCATTCCAGAACTTCTGATAGAGTGTGATTTCACCATGGTCATCAGGTGTAACCATTCCAGTAGTCATGAGTAATGCGCTCGGCTGGGAGGTGTATATCTCGAAAGAGCCAGGGATAAGATAGCCATCTGTAAGATTGGCTCCACAATCTCCACCCCAAGACATACCTGCAGGGAGTTGCATTTTCTGCCATTCACTACGCATTTCGTCATACCTGAAACTCATCCTGCGTAGCGTAATCTTAGGCCTTAAGATTTGATTGTATGCCTGTGTCCACATTTCCAGAAGTTTGTCTTCGTTTATCAGTTTTCGCCCTTTGTCTGTATGCAAGACGTATTGTCTGTTGGTTAGTTCTTCAATGGTATTCTTGATAGAGCCAAGAGACTGACCTGATATACTTGAAATAACTCGATAGGATTTCCCTATCAATTCCTTGTCTGCCATAAATAGGTAAATCAGTTTTATGGCAGACTCAGAAAGAGTATTGCTCTTCGTATCGTTTCTATAGGTGTTCTTGCGGCCAGATACATTCACGCGCAGCAGTCCGTGTTTGATCATGCAGTTCCCTACATAGTCAATGACACTTATGCCGTTTTCGTACAATGTTTGCATAATGGCAGGGGAAGCATATCCTACCACAAGAAGAACTGGGTTCCGGGTAGCTGCTTGAACCTTGCTGGCTTGTTGCAGAGCAAAGGGGAGGTTCGCATTGGTCAATACTCCTTTCGTAATTACGCAGAACGATGTTCCTGCGATAGATAGGATGTAATCACAGTCTTTCGCTCCTGATTCTGTTGTCACGTCGTCGCATCCCAAGGTCTTAGACAGATTGGCACTTGCTGTAACAATGAGTTCTTGTTCTCTTCCTATCATGGTTGTTCATTTATGTGTTATTGTTCATTGATTGCTGAACGCTGCAAAAATACTGAACATTTTGAAAATAAACAAAGAAATTGACCATAAAATTCATTTTCTCCCTCAATTTAATCTCTCTTTAGTATTTCTTCTGCATATTATTGGAGAAAAAGAACTTGAATTATGGTAAGTAGTTGTTCAAAATTATTTAGCTATATTTTTCAGAGATTGGGATGCAGATTTTGGTTTTGAGCGAGGGAGCAACGTTTTCGTTAAGATGAATGCAGAAGAACTTGTTCTTATGCTGAATCGAGAAAATGTCTGCAAGGGACTTGCGAACTGTTACATTGTGACCGAGCGAAAAGCTGAAAGATGCGCCCAAGAATGGAAAAGATAGTCTCTTGAACAATACTACTTGATATGTAAAAATAATTTTGAATGACTACTTAAAAGTTGGCATAATAGTAAGGATTTCAAGTCGTTTCCCTTCGTGCTGGATTATTGCTACAATCAGCCTCACCGCATTCAGCCTTCTCAGCCTTATAACTATATAATGCCCCATCACCAGTCTTAGCGCTGAGGGTGGGGCATTTATCGTCACTTTCCCTATGGAACGGGGATGTGGTCATTGTTCGGGGCAATGACAGGATGAAGGGTTACTTGAAGCGGATGCGGGGTTTGACTATCCTGATGGCGCTGTGATCCTGCTCTGCATCGTCCATGGAGTCGTCCGATACTTCGACCACACGGTGCATCTTGAAGACCTCGTTGTTGATGTAGTCGCTCAGGTCGCTGATGTTCGTGCTGTTCGCCCCGAAGTTGAGCAGATTGAGCCATGAGCGCGACGAAGATTCGAGCACCACCTTGCTGGTGTCGGTACTGGTTGCTACCACCTTGATCTTGACCTGTTCGGAGAATGGGGTCAGCCAGGCGCCCCGCCGAGCCTCGATGATGTACAGCTCATCGTTGAACTTCACGCTCGAGAATCTCGTCCTCTTCCTCTCGAATAGATTGCGCGTCACGAGATAAACGAGTTTCGCATTGTAATCAAAATTCAGAGTGCTTGTTTCCATAGGGTAGGAGGGATTTAACGGTTAATATTAATATCTATCTTGGTCTTCCCTTTTCCTTTTTTCTTCGGGAAGTAGCCAATATGGATTATTGGATGCATTGGTAAAGTCATTTTCCTCGAAGATAGTTTCCATTTTCTCAATTTGACTTCTGCATGATTTGGAGATACTTTTGGTATCTTTGGCTATATTTAATATGATGTCAGTGGTTAACAATTTGCTATTGGAGTCCGAGAGGAAGCAGTCTTCAACAGCTTCGTTGATGACCGATTCGATATCAGCGCCATTGAATCCTTTAGTTGAGTTTGCCAATTCTTTATAATCAATATTTTTATCAAGTTTGCACCCAATACCTTCATTTCGCGGCAAGGAACGGTCTTTTTTATTGATGTGCACTTTGAAAATTTCCTCTCTTTCCTCCTGGTTCGGTAGATTGATGCAGAATATTTCATCAAATCGACCTTTACGTTTTAATTCAGGAGGCAATTTGTCAGCGTTGTTGGCAGTGGCGATAACGTAAACGGCACTTTTCTTCTCCTGCATCCAGGATAGAAAATAGCCAAACATTCTGGTCATGATGTCATTGTTGCCACCTACACCCGAGAATGCTTTCTCAATCTCGTCTATCCACAGAATACATGGTGCTGCGGCTTCGGCTATTCGCAGGGCTTTGCGTAGATTCTCTTCACTTTCACCTACGTATTTCTTCATCATGCTGCCCATGTCCATTTTCAGCAGAGGAACTTTGTTAAACAGTGCAGCGGCTGCTTTGGCACACAGGGACTTGCCGCATCCAGGCATACCCACCAGAAAGACGCCTTTGGGGACCGATACACCAGCCTTGATGGCTTCTGGCAGTCTCGCGTAAATTGAGGCTTTCTTTTTCAGGTAGTTTTTGAGAATCTCGATGCCGCCGATGCTGTCTATGCTTTCAGGAGTGTCAATGAGTTCGAGCACGCCAGACTTGCGGACCATTTGTTTCTTCTGTACCAGTATCATTTCTCGGTCATCAGCACTCAGCGAGCCGTTGCTGCTCATGGCCATGTCCAGCATACGGTCTATCTCGAATGCTGTCATACCCTTGAGTGATGGCATCAGCTTGTCTCTGTCTTCTTCTGTGAATTTCGATTTGTCGTATTTGTTGATCTCAATGTGCTGGTCTATCAGCTCGTCTATCTCGGCCTGATCAGGGAGATTGATTTCCAGATATGATACGTACTTCTCTATTTCCTGAGGAACTTTGAGCATAGAGGAGACTATGATAATTGTCTTCTCGTATCTCCGGTCGTAGAGCTTTCTTTGAGACATCAGAGCCAATAGGGTTTTGATTTTAGGTTCATCAATATAGTCCTGTATCTCTTTGAGCACGATAAAACTATTGTTAGGAGCAGGGGCACTCTGAGGTAGTTCCACGGTGTATCTACTTCTTAGAAATGTCTCAAGAGAACTATCGCCAATAGATGCTTTATTCCTGAAATCAGTGCAGCCAGTCGCAGGATTCCATTCTTCAATTTTCTTCGATCCAACAACTTGCAATATGAGCTGGTCCACCCTTGCGAAGTCATAATCATTGATGTAAATGATGGGTATGTTTACATCAATCATTTTTTGAAATGATGATATTATGTTGTTATTCATTTTTTCTTTTATAAATCTACAATTCTAATAAGAAAATTTCCTTTTATTTTCGAAGTTTCTCCTGTTTAGTTTCTTTTTTTATTAGATATAGACGATTTCAATTTTTTATTGGCGTATTTGTCTAATTTGCTCTCAATATGACCGACGACTTTTCTTGCTATGTCTTCATAATCATAATCTTTTTTGAGCACGATGTCGATTATACTCGATAGATTTGAATTTTTATTTTTAAGGGCTTTTAGTTTGGGCCTTAGTTTATCTTTTTCTGAGCTAAAACAGTAAGAAAATTCGGCGGCATAATATAATAGTTTTTTTTCAGCTTTTAAATGATACCAAGTATTTTCCTCTTCGTCTACCCAATAAAAATATTCATCTGGGTATCTTTTTGCTGCCCCTTCAAGGAAGTTTATTATTTGTTTCGCTAATTCTGAAGAATTATTGTCTAAATCACGATCGTTCCAGTCATCAGAAGTATAATATTCCCTTTCTTTTTGCCATTTTTTGATTTCTTTTTTTACACTTTTGTATTCTTCGCTATTGGCCAAACAAATCCAATCGCCAAGGTGAGGGGAAAGTTTATTGAAACATTCATAGAAATCCTTTTTTGAAATGATTTTTTTTAAGTCCTTTACGTCATTGACATTTTTTATCAATTTTTCAAAAATGGAATTCCAATTGATTACGCTATTTGTTAAAAAAGGAAACTCTAGATACCATTCTTTTGCAATTTCTAACGTCATTTCATTTTGGTATATTATCTCCCAGTTGAATCCATTGTTGTTGGTTTCATGCATATAGGACTCAAGATCCATTAGAATCTCTTTCGAATCTGTATTCTTTACGTAGTATGAAGTTAAAAGAGAAAATATTCTCTTGTATTCATTCTCATCAGTTACCTTTAGTGCTAACATATTCCCCCAACCGATAGCTGACGGATTCTCTGGAATCAAAAAAGTGAGGCCTTTTGTATAGTCGTAAATGGTAGTAAAAGTTTCTTCATTAGCCGTCTTTATAAAGTCATTAAAAGACCATGAGAGTAGATTGCCTTGTGACGGCATTGTTTCCTTTATATTTTCGAAAAATAGGGAAATTAGTAAAATATAATCTTCGAAGCTCCCCTCTGGGAAGATTGAAGTTGCCTTTTGTACTTTGTCTGCAAATTCTGTTTCACCATTCTGTATGAGCCATCTCTCTAATCTGTGATCCTTGAAAAGTGGATATATTTCTTTCATTGAGAAATTGCATTTTACAGAATCAAGACTTGAATATTCGCTTTTCCCTAATTTGATTCTGATTCTAATAGGTTTAGCTATGGGTTCTAATTTCATATTATTATTCTTTTGAGGGTGAGGTAGATAAAGAGGATTACCACCTCGAACGAGGTGGTAATCACATTATGAAAATAATTTATTCCAACCAGCCGTTACTTTTTCTCTTATAGTCCCGAAGACTTTATTTACACAACTTTTTGCTGTCTCAGTAACCATTTTAATTCCGGAGTGAATCACTGATTTTGCTTTTTGTCCGGCATTGTTTATGAACGAACTAATTGCAGGTTTGCACTTTTCTACCCAAGGTCCAACAAAAGTCCCAACTTTGGGTATTAAATATGCTCCTTTTGCCAATAATTCTGCAGCACCGTTTCCGATTATCCCAGAGTCAACCAGAAAGTTAATAGAGCAGGTAACTCTTGCTGCCATATGATCTATCATTGTGTTGATGGCCTCTTCTGGTGATATTAAACCAAGCTTCACCTTGTAAGCGGTTTTTATTCGAGTCAGTGCGTTGTCTGCATAACTGGCTATTGATTGAGCGTCATTAGGAATGTCTGGAATTATATCCTTATCCTTCGCAACGACCATTGCTGTGGTGAAAATCTTTTTCATGATAGATTCCTTTTCGTCTCCCAATGGAGAATCAAGGAATTCTGAGATTGTCTTGTTTGCGGGTCCAGCTTCTATATTGTCGTCTATAAATAGTTCCTGCGTTGCATCTTCATTGGCGTTGTATCCTATTACGTTCTCAATTAAGGACGTGGCTTCTGCTACTTTTTCGAAATCCATAATTACTTATCGGTATTAGAGTTATTAATAGAGTCATTGAATCCTTGTGCGAGCGAATTGAAAAGTTGCTCTTTCTGTTCATCGTTCAACTGATGCTTGTCCGCAATTGCAATGATTTCGTCCTGAATCCATTGCTTGCGAGTAGCCCCTTGTTCTTTCGCTTCTTGAAGTTTCTTGTTCATTTCGTCAAAGGCATCAATGTAACGACTGGTCTCCTGCTGTAACTTTTGGTTCTCGGCAGAAACACCGAATTCCGCCATTTTTGCAGCCAACAGCTCATCTATGTTTGCTGTCGGATTGTCTTCTACTGTCTTCAAAACAGATTTCAAGATCTCATCAAATGTATTCATACTCTAATTTTTATATGTTATTATATATTATTACGAAAAACGCCTTTCGAATTATTAACGGAAACTGTTAAGAGCCTTGATGATTTTCATGGCCGTTTGAGCTCTTTTGATATTCTTGAATGCAGAACCCAAAACATAAGCGCCATGAGTCGTCCCTGCTAAAGACAGTAGATTGATGATGATGTCCCATTCTTTGTCAGAGAAATAATATGCATATTGGTAAAAAGAAAAGCCAGTTCCATTATACCTTGCCTCGAATCTAATAACTCCATTAGTTTTGCTAAAATGCATCTCGAGGTCATCAATATCGCATAAGATGGATCGTCCATCTTTCATTTTTAAGTAGATGTTGTTGGTTCCACTTTTAAACTCTAGGGTTTGTAACACATCTACATCCCTTGGCCATAAATTTAGGGCTTTTTCTCCCGATGTGAGTGTCTTCGCATTCAGATAAATATCTGGCAATTTGGCAATTTCTTCCCTGCGTTCTTCTTCTTCTTGAGGAGACCTCTTTTTATTGTTGGCAGCCTTAACTATTAGTATAGATGCCACGATGCAAAGAATGAAAAATGTAATCATTTTTTATGGTTTTTAGCTTGAATGTATTAAAAATGAAAGTCACTTATATTTGAATGTTTAAGCGCTTCATAAGGTTGCTATCTTGCTTTTTTACATCCTCTTGAGCGTCTCAATGTATGCTTTGCCGGATGTATAGAACTGGAGGTAACAGAGTCCTGCAGAAGTAATCCATCCTAATACAGGAATAAATGAGGTCAAGCTGTCGTATATGATGACGAAAACTATATTGACGATCATTCCGAGTATGATGCTGCCACATCCAAATTCCTTGCCAGCACGTTCCGCCAGTTTGGAGTACATGTGCCATAGTATGACAACAAAAGCAATCCAGTCGAACCCAAATAATGGGAGACCTATGACTAAAGCCGCACAGAAAGCATGGGTGTGTACCATCTTCTTGAGATCCTCTTCAGGAAAGAGGCTGCCACCTAATTTCTTGGCTATTTTTCCTTCAAACATACTTGTTAAGGTTTTATCCGATTCGTTCGCAATCCAGGTACATGGAGTTGAGGGCTCCGGCGCGCTTCAGGTCAACGCCATAGACGCGCATGAAGGCTTCGGCAACGAGGCGTCCGCCGTCGGAGAGAACAGGATTACTGAGAGACTTGGAAACGACCTGGACGGTCATTCCCGGTTCGATGAAGACGCCGTTGGTATTGGTACGGCACTTGGTGGTGATTTTATACAGTGGCATAACTTAAAGTGTAAATAAGTTGAACGTGTGCAAATATAAGCATCTTAGGGATGCAGATGGAAGTTAGGATGTGCGTTTGTTCGCATTAAAGAATAATATTGACTGCAAAATGTAATATATTACGAAATGATAGCTGGAGTGCTGTGTGTCGGTAAATATACAAAAGGTGTATGATAATAACCTCCTTATTTCGAATCAATCTACTTGAAATCCCAAACTTCGCGGTATTGACTATTGGCTCTCAGATAGTCTATCGTGTTATTCAGTTAAGGTTGACATAGACATAAAAAAAGACGTGGAGCCATCGGTAGCTACTCATTTCACGTGTTGAGGCCTTCGCATTACCTGTTAGTCGAAATGAGCAACAACGAAAGCCCCACGCCGATGCAAATATGTTCTCCCGCTGGCGCCTGCCTCGATGGGCTGGTGTCGCATGAGGGAATATAAAACATCCCAAGGGGCGATCTTGTTGCTTTGTTTTTGACTAACGTTATAGAAGTTGCGAAGTTCCAACACGTCAAAACCAAAGCGCAAAGATACGCCTTATTTATGTATATGTGTCTTCCTCTGCCATCAAGCCAGTTCGCTCGTTGGCGTCTGTTAGACTTGGCAAAAATACATATTATTATTAAAAAGTGAGCAAAAATAGTAGAAAAAATGTCGATATTGTGGCAAAATTGTTCATTTAGGGGATGATTTTAGCAATTTTTGATGTGAGATTGTGTTAAATATCATGCAGTTGGTGGAGCCCTTAACCCATAACCTTTAATCCTTAACCTTTAAAAAGGGAAGGTCCAGTGGAGTGACCACTGGACCTTGGTATGTCGGGAATGAACGTCCCAGTCTGTATGGATGGGAGGGACGTTATTGCTTGTAATCCTTGTAGGCTTCGTCGATGACGCCGTTGAGCTGGGTGCGGATGTAGTTCTCGATGAGTTGGGTATCGACCATCTGGTCATCGGCTATGAGCATACCCTTGGAGAGCATTCCATTGCATCCGCCCTTGAGCAGGATGAAGTCGATGGATGCTAACTTGTAGGGATGGGCAAGGTTGATAGGCTCGTAGAGATTGGTGAGGGGGTTGAGTACACGGATGTTGTGTACGCGTCGGGGACCTTCGCCTATGGCAATGAATCCGCCGGTGGCATCGGTGAGGATATTGGGCTTGACGTTCATGTCAACATCGTAGCTGATGCCCGATACCTGTGGGTAGCTGGCATTGTCCTCGGGAGCACGGGAGATGCCGTATTCCAAGGCATCCATGATCTGTTGACCGGTGAACTGGCAGACGCAGATCTTGTTCTCGAACGGGAAGGCATTGAGCAACTCCTTGAAGGTGATGTTGCCTGCCGGGATGGAGGCGCGTATGCCACCCGCATTGACCCAACCGATGTCGGCACGGCTCATCACACGGAAGGCATCGGCGCAGAGCGAACCGAGGTTGGTCTGGCAGTTGCGGTCGTAGGTGTCGTGCTGATAGTCGAAGGCTGCCAGGTCATAGGGAGTCTTGGCAATGACAGGAAGATTGTCGAAGGCCTTCTGCATGGCGGCTAACTTGACGGGAATGTCCTGGTCTGAACCCTGGTATTTCGATACATCGATCAGGTCGGAGGAGCAGTTGCCCTCGGCATCAATGACGAGTCGGCCCATGTACTGGAAATGTGCTCCAGACGAGGACATCAGGACGGAATCGCCCTTGGCATTGCACAGACGGCGTGACTCGATGACGTGATGTGCGTGTCCGTCCAGTACGACATCAATGCCGTAGGTGGAATGGATGACCTCCTCGGATGTCTCGAACGCATTGTCCACATCGCCCAGATGCGCGAGCAGCACTACCTTGTCTGCTCCGATGGCACGGACTTCGTTCACATATTGCTGCAATAGGGTGCAGAAGGTGCCATGGCAGAAGGTGTACATATCCTTGCCGTCGGGACCGACGAAACTGTCCGGAGCATCGCTGTGACGTGTGATGGGGGTGACGCAGCCGATGAAGGCTACCTTGTGGCTGCCCATCTGGCGTATGGCATAGGGCGCGAACACCGGACGCTGGGTGGCAATATCTACAAAGTTGAATGTGAGAGTCTTGGCATGCAAGGAACCGGTCAACTGGTGCAACTGTTCGATGCCATAATCAAACTCGTGGTTGCCCAGTGCGATGTAGTCATAGCCTACTTCGTTCATGATGTCAACCGCATATTGTCCATGCGAAACTGAGCACAAAGGTCCACCCTGAGCAAAGTCGCCCAGAGAGACAACACACACATTTGGCGTCTGGCGTAAGGTGGCTTTGCGTAGGTCTGCAAACTTGGCATAGCCGTCCATGTGTCCGTGTACGTCGTTGTCGAATAGAATAACTGCGTCCTGTTCGCCTATTACCCGGGCCGAGAGCCCTGTATGCAAAAGAAGGAGTACCGCAACAAGTAACGAGGGGAATCGTTTCATTATTATTATGTTTGTTGCAAAGATAGTTGTTTTTTTGATAATTGGTGAATTTAATATGAAAAAATAAACAAAGTATTAGCCAAATTTGTATGTTTTTAATAAAAATGTATGTCCAAATGAACTATTTGCAATAAAAAATCGTTATCTTTGCATCCGTTTGATTTTTCTTAAAACTAATATTTCATGCAATATCACGAAATCGGAAAAACCGGTATGCGGGTATCGGCTCTCTCGTTCGGCGCGTCGTCGCTGGGAGGAGTCTTCCACAGCATCTGGGAGGAGGAAGCCATTGATGCAGTCGTTGCAGCCATCGAAGGGGGTATGAACTTTATCGATGTATCACCTTACTATGGCCACTACAAGGCGGAGACCGTGTTGGGCAAGGCTCTGCAACAGATTCCCCGCGACAAGTATTACCTCAGCACCAAGGTGGGCCGTTACGGCAAGGATGGTGTCAACACCTGGGACTACTCGGCCAAGCGTGCCAAGGAGAGCGTAGCCGAGAGTATGGAACGCCTGCACATCGACCATATTGACCTGATCAATGTGCACGACATAGAGTTTCAGGCTGACCTGCCAGGTGGCCTGCAGAAGGTGGCAGATGAAACGTTGCCTGCATTGGTCGAACTGAAACAACAGGGTGTGGTGGGCCACGTCGGCATCACGGACCTGCAACCGGAGAATATCCGCTGGGTCATCGAACATGTACCTGCTGGTACGGTCGAAGCTACGCTCTGCTTCTGTCACTATTCGCTCAATGATGAGTTGCTCAATGACTATTTTGACTTCTTCGAGGAGCATGAGGTGGGCATCATCAATGCCTCGCCGCTCTCTATGGGCCTGCTCTCTACGCGTGGTGTGCCTGACTGGCATCCTGCACCCAAGGCTCTGGTCGATGCTTGCCGCCGTGCCGTCGAACATGCCAATGCCAAGGGATACCCGATCGAGAAACTGGCTATTCAGTACGCCATCAGTAATCCGCGTATCGCTACTACGCTATTCAGCTCGGCCAATCCGGATAATGTGCGCAAGAATATTGCATACGCCGAAGCTCCTATTGACTGGGAACTGGTCAAGGAGGTCCAGTCCATCATAGGAGACCAGATGCGCGTGCGTTGGAAAAATAGTTGATACAAATTGGGCATTTGTGCCCAATTTGTAAGTTATTAGTTATCAGATAATAGTTATCAGTTATTATGTCATATCAATATCATATATTTTCGCCCTATCGTGTGTGTCCGCTGGGAGCACATGTCGATCACCAGCACGGACTGGTGACGGGCTTTGCCATTGACAAAGGCGTTGACCTGTGGTTCAATGTGCGTGAGGACAGCATGGTCAACCTGACCTCGGGCTCGTTCGATGGTGACGTATCGTTCGATATAGCCAAGCCTGTTCAAGTGCGTGAGAAACATTGGGGAGACTATGCACGAGGTGCTAAATATGCGTTGCGCAAGCGCTTCGAACTGAAGAACGGTATAGATGGGCACCTGCAGGGATCGCTTCCTGTTGGCGGCTTGTCATCGAGTGCTGCGGTGTTGATTGCTTATGTCATGGCTTTTGCCAAGGCTAATGGTATTACGTTGGAACCGTTTGAAGTGGTTCTCATTGCCAGTGAGGCAGAGCGCGAGTACATTGGGCTGAATAATGGTCTGCTCGATCAGTCCTGTATCGCCCTGGGCCGTAAGAATGAACTGCTCTTCCTGGATTGTGACAGTAATGAATACCGTCATATTAAGTTCGGCGGAGAGGCCGCAGGAAATTCGGTGGAGGATGTCAGCAAGTTGTTCGAGATAGGTATATTCTTCTCGGGCCTGACCCGTAACCTGGTCAATTCGGACTACAATCTCCGCGTGTACGAGTGTAAGACGGCAGCATGGAACATGCTTGCCTATACGGACCAGCCGCTCAAACCGTTCGATAAGACTTTCCTGCGCGATATACCTAAATCGACCTACGACAAGACCCGCATTGCCATGCCGGCACGTTTCGCTCGTCGTGCAGAACACTTCTACTCGGAGTATCGCCGTGTGCGTCAGGGTGTCACGGCATGGGAGACAGGCAATCTGAAGTTGTTCGGAAAGTTGTCCTTCGACAGTTGCGAGTCATCGATCCACAACTACGAATGTGGTAGTCCGGAATTGATCTCTATCTACGAGATAATGCGCACGCTGCCAGGTGTGTTCGGTGGCCGATTCTCGGGCGCAGGATTCAAGGGCGCTGTCATTGCATTGGTCGATCCGGCTCACAAGGCCGACATCGAACGAGAACTGACCAAACGCTATCTGGAGCAGTTCCCAGAGTATGAGAATACCTTTAAGTGTTACTTTGTAAAGCCGGATGACGGCGCACGTTTTGTATGAAGAATATAGTCATTGCTGCTGGTTATGCCACCCGATTGGGTGAATTGACCAAGAATTTCCCGAAACCATTGCTCCAGATCGGCAAGCGTTCCATCTTGGAGCGTATGCTCGATGATATTGATACAATATCGGACATTGATGAGCATATAGTCATCACCAATCATAAGTTCGCTCACCACTTCGAGGAGTGGCGTGAGTCGGTCCAGAACAAGTACAGCAAACCGATTACCATCGTCGATGATGGAACGGAGACCAACGAGACACGTCTGGGTGCCGTGTGCGACTTGTTGTTTGCGCTCGATAAACTGTCGATCAATGATGACCTGCTCGTCGTTGCAGCGGACAATATACTCTTTTTCTCATTCCAGGAATTTGTTGATTTCGCCAAGCAGAAGGGTACATCGTGCATCATGTGCCACGAACAACCATCGATCGAGAAACTGAAACGCACCGGCGTAGTTGAGCTCGATGCCCAGGGTAAGGTGCTCGGAATGGAGGAGAAGCCCGCTGAGCCTAAGAGCCATTGGGCAGTGCCGCCGTTCTACATCTATCTGCGCAAGGATCTGGACCTGATACGTGGCAGCGTCGATAACGGATGCGGCAAGGATGCTCCTGGTAACCTGGCTCATTATATGGTCGATCATACCGAGGTGCATGCCTGGCCAATGTCCGCTGGACGATTCGATATAGGCAGTCTCGATACTTATCACGAGGCCTGCGAGAAGTTCGGTGGAGAATAAGCCGAGAGAAAAATAGGCTGAAAGAAACAAAAAAAGTAGTCATTCAGAAAAAGTCAAAAGACATCTGAATGACTACTTATTTTTTAGGGCAGGAGATCGTTAGATGAAGAAGAGCGATACGCCAAAGACGCAGATGCAGGCTCCGACCACTTCCCATACTGTTACCTTCTGCCGGAAGAGCAACCAGCTGGGCAGAATGATGAGTACTGGAGTGAGCGACATGATGGTCTGCGCAATACCGGCATGAGTGTAGAGTGTAGCCATGAGCGACAGACTGACTCCGACGAACGGGCCGAAGATGGCAGCACCCAGTGCGCAGTACATTCCCTTACGGTTGCTGATGGCGGCCTGCAGACGGCTCTTGCCATTGTGCGAAAAGGCAAAGAGGGCGATGGTGAATCCCACTAAGCCTGTCACAGCGCGTATCATGGTCGATGCAAAGGGCATCATGTAGCTGAGCGGCAACGGAATGAGTGCTCCTTCGGATGACCACTGGGAGAGGTCGCCGATGCCCTGCATGGCTATGGCCGATTCGTAGTGTTCCATACCTACTTTGCTCAATACCAAGCCGATACCCTGGCACATACCGGCGCCTATGCCTAACAGTATGCCCTGAGGAGGTAGTTTGAGGCTCAACTTACGTCGGCCATCTCCACCACCACGATTGAGCACTGACATACTGATGCCCAACAGGGTGATGATCATGCCGGCGATGGCGAGGGGTTGCATGCTCTCGCCCAACAGAAGCCATGCGGTCAGGGCAGCCGATGGTGACGCAAGGGTCATGAAGAGCTGGCCGAAGCGTGAGCCCATCAGGATGTAACTCTGGAACAGGCACCAGTCTCCCAGTGCATAACCGACCAGACCGGACAGGCTGAGCCATAGCCAGGTCTCGCTGTCTGCCATGATGGGGTAGGGGGAGCCTAACGTAATCCACAGAGTGAGTGCCAATAGGGCCAATGACAGGACCATCCTGATGACATTGAGGGGAAGTGAGCCCATCCTCTTGGAGGCCACTTCGGAAAAAAGAGCTGTAGCTGTCCAGGAGAAAGCTACAACGAGAGAGATTAATTCTCCGAGGTACATTTTTTATCGAATTGAATGATGTTGTGTGAGTTGTTTATAGAGAGATTATAGGCTGTGTCCAATTAGAACTTTAATCCTGTTCAATTAGAATTTTAACCCTGTCCAATTGGAACTTTAATCTTGTTCAATTAGAACTTCAGCCCTGTCTGGTTCAAATCTTTTCCAATATACTTATTGCTTCGCGGATGGAATCCACGTTTTCGATCTGGATAGAACGTTTGCCATTTTTCTCTTCGAGGCGGCAACGACGGGTGTGTGCCTGATAATAGTCGAGCACACGACCGAACTTGTCGCTCTGGAAGTACTCCGGCAGTGTGGAGGTGAAGTAACAACGGAGTTTGTTCTGTTTCAATATGAGTTTCTCGAATCCTATCTGGCGACCCAGCTGGCGCAGTTTTACTACGCGAATCAACTCTTCGCCCGACTTCGGAATCTTGCCAAAACGGTCTATCAATCGGGTGCGGTACTCCTCTACTTCCTTTTCGGTGGTGAGGTTGTCGAGTTCTTGGTACAATGCAATACGCTCGGAACTCTCCGGTACATACTTTTCGCCGAAGCAGATGTCCAGGTCGGTTTCCAGGGCGCAGTCTTCGACGATAGTCTCGGCTTCTTCGCGCTCTTCGGAATATAGCTCCTTGAATTCCTGCGTCTTCAGTTCCTTGACCGCCTGCTTGAGTATCTTCTGGTAGGCTTCGTAGCCCAGGTCTGTGATGAACCCAGACTGCTCTCCGCCCAGCAGGTTGCCGGCACCGCGTATGTCGAGGTCCTGCATGGCCAGGTGTATGCCCGAACCGAGGCCAGAGAAGTTCTCGATGGCCTGCAGTCGTCGGCGTGCATCCTGACTCATAGCTGTGAATGGAGGTGTGAGCAGGTAGCAGAATGCCTTGCGGTTGGTACGGCCCACGCGGCCGCGTAACTGGTGCAGTTCGCTCAATCCGTAGTTCTGAGCCTGGCTGACTATCATGGTGTTGGCATTGGGGATGTCCAATCCAGCTTCGATGATGGTGGTACATACGAGTACGTCAAACTCATAGTTGGCGAAGTCGAGGATGCACTGTTCGACCTTTTCCGGTTCCATCTGTCCGTGGGCAAAGACCACGCGGGCATCGGGTACCAGTTTGTTGATACGAGCTACGATGTCGGGCAATTGCGAGATGCGGTTGTGGATGAAGAAAGCCTGTCCGTTGCGGCTCAATTCGAAGTTGATAGCTTCGCGTATGATGTCGTCCTCGTCACGGTGTACCTCAGTCTGGATGGGGTAACGGTTGGCAGGAGGGGTGGCAATGACCGATAGGTCACGTGCGCCCATCAGACTGAACTGGAGCGTGCGTGGGATAGGAGTGGCGGTCATCGTGAGCGTATCGACATTGACTCGTATGCGTTTCAGGGCCTCTTTGGTCTTTACGCCGAACTTCTGTTCCTCGTCAATGATGAGCAGGCCCAGGTCTTGGAACTTCACCTGTTTGCCTATCAGTTTGTGCGTGCCGATGATGATATTGATCTGGCCATCCTTCAGGTCTTTGAGAATCTGCGTTGTCTGTCGGGCGGTACGGGCACGGGTCAGGTAATCAACACGTACCGGGAAGTCGCGCAGGCGGGATGCAAAAGTCTTGTAATGCTGGAATGCGAGCACCGTGGTGGGCACCAGCACCGCTACCTGTTTACAGTCGTTGCATGCCTTGAGGGCTGCTCGTATGGCCACCTCTGTCTTGCCGAAGCCTACGTCGCCGCACACCAGACGGTCCATAGGTTTGTCGCTCTCCATGTCCTTCTTGACCTCCTGTGTAGCCTTGAGTTGGTCGGGCGTGTCCTCGTACATGAACGATGCCTCCAGTTCGTGTTGCATCTGGCTGTCGGGGCTGTAGTGATAGCCTTTCTCCTCGCGGCGTTGAGCATAGAGGGCGATGAGTTCGCGCGCCATGTCCTTCATCTTCTCCTTGGTGCGTTCCTTCATCTTCTCCCACGCACCGCTGCCCAGACGGGACAATGACGGTGGTTCGGCATCCTTGCCGCGGTATTTGGAGAGTTTGTCCAACTGATGGATGGAGACGAAGAGCATGTCGTTGTTCTTGTATATCAGTTTGACCATCTCCTGGGTACGTTCTTCGCCAGTGTTGGGATCCTTGCCCATAGGCATCTGCACCAGTCCGCCGAACTGCGCTATACCATGATCGACATGCACGATGTAGTCGCCTATCATGATCTCCTTCAGTTCCTTGATGCTCAATGCAATCTTGCCGCTGCGGGCTCGTTCGCTACGTAGGCTGTATCGGTGATATCGGTCAAAAATCTGGTGGTCGGTGAAGTAACAGTTCTTGGTGTCATCATCGACGAATCCGGAGTGTATGGCACGAGGTATGCGTACCAGATGGAACCGTTCGCCACGATCCTCGAAGATAGCTTCGATGCGGTCCAATTGCTTGGGCGAGTCGCTCAATATATGGAGCGTGTAGCCCAACTCCTGATAGTGGAGGAAGTCCTGCGAGATGAGGTCGAAGTTCTTGTGCCATTCCGGTTGAGGTGTGGTGTGGAACTCAATTGTGGTGGTAGCCTTGCTGTCAGTGGTCAGGGTGTGGTCACTGATTACGATGTGGCACATCTGGCTCAATGCCTGGCTGAAGGCCTCGGCGCACACCAGTTTGTGCAGGGCATTGACGTCACCCTCTTCGCTCTTGATGAGTTGTTCGGAGAGCTGCTGGCCGCAGATGTCGGTCACACGGTCCTGTATCCACTGGGGGTCATTGCATATTACCATGGTGCTGGTGGGGAGAAACCCCGCCAGGGATATGCCCTGTGTCTCCTGGTTGGAGAATGATGGAGAGAGAGTTATCTCGTCCAACTGTTCGCGGCTCAACTGACTGTCTACTTCAAAGGCACGCAGAGATTCAATCTCATTGCCGAAGAAGTCGATACGATATGGATATTCGCTCGAGAAACTGAAGACGTCTATGATGCTGCCACGTACGGCGAACTGTCCTGGTTCATAGACATAGTCCACGCGTTGGAATCCCGTATCATTGAGCATGTCCACCACGAACTGGCTGTCCACTTTTTCCCCTTTGTGCAGTATCAAGATATTCTCGGCTACCTGTTCGGTGCGGGCCACCTTCTCGGCGAGGGCTTCGGGGTATGTGACTATGGCCAATGTCCGCGTGCTGAGGGTCGATGTCTGGTCGGCCATTTCCTCCTTGAAGCCTGCTATGGTGCTGATGGTCTCGGTGCGTAGAATCTCGTTGGCCGAGTCTGTCTGTCCGTACTTGATGCTGCGTTTGTAGCCCGATGGGAAGAATGATACGTTGGCCTCGCTTGCTATCTGACAGATGTCGTGATAGAAATAGCCGGCGGTCTCTTCGTCATCGAGCACGAAGAGGTATATGCCGGGCAGTGCATTCTTGATAGGGGCCAAGAAGGTAGCAGCAGCCGAGCCTTTCAGGCCTTTCAGCTGTATTACCTGTTGGGTATCGTTTTTATCAGCAATGGCACGCAGTTTCTTGACCAACGCATTGAAGCGAGGTTTCTGCAGTACCAGATCTTTTATTTCGGACATGATTCTATCTGTGAAAATATGGAAAGAGAAAGGATGTACCCTTTAGCTACTGGCGAAAGTGATATAAACTTTTCAGTTTTTACATTCAGCAATCAGTTTTTTGCCTTTCTCCGTGAGTACATACTTCTGTTTGGGCGAGTTCGGTGTGTCAGGGATGGTCGATGTAGCGAGTCCCGACTGAATGAGTATCTTTAGGTACGTATTTCTGAAGCGTGTACGATTGCTTTGTTTCAGAACTTTCATCAGTTCTTTTATCGAGAGTTCTTCACTTAAAGAGATTAGGGTCGAAGTGAGTAACTCTATATCAATCGTTTTATCTTGGGACAGAACTTGGGACAGAACTTGGGACAGAACTTGGGATAATGATTCTTTAATGCGTTTATTGTCAGTGCTTTCTGCTTGAGATTGAGAACTTTGAGATACACTCGCAAAGCCTTCCCCCTGGAACTCCGGATGACACGGGATATCAATCATGAAATAAGACCGTCCTTCATCAGTTTCTATAGTTGCTGTTGATGAACCGTTCTCCTTTAATTTCTTTTGAATTGTTGGTATTCCAGTGGCTCGACCTTCCGTCAATTCCAGTTCTTTGAGGAACTCACCCAATCTGCGGTTGCGATATTTCCTGCATCTCAGTGTCTCTGCCTTGCGTATCACTTCCAAAGGTATAGATCGGTCCGGTCCGGAATGACTTAAGATTGATATTCTGTCAGGTTCAATGGTTATCTCGACAGGTTCTCTTTCTTTATAGTCTCTGTGGTATAGGCTGTTGACTACCGCTTCTTCAAGGGCTTGATAAGGATAGTTGAAGAAATGTATAGAATGTTCATCATCCACTTGTTTCACAGTCCGTTCTTTCACGACATTCGTGCGTAGATAGGTCATGGCATCTCTTATCATCATAGGAACGGACCCTTTGATGATTGGTGCTTCGATGAAATTGTCAGGCTGGTTGTCTCTGCCTAGTGGAAAATGTACGATTTCTATTTGTGTGGTCTTGAAAAATTTGTCAGGATATTCACAGAACATCATTGCCGCGACGTTCTTGATATATCTCTTTTCGCTGGGCCCATCCAATAGATCCATTTGCTCGAGTACGTCATCCACGTGATTGACTAAATCTGCATTTTGCAGTTTGCTATTAACTTTTACAAGGTAGTCCTTGAGCAAGAGTGGAGAGATGTCGGATAGTTTAATATCCGGATTTCCTCGATCGTCAAAAGGAACTCTATTTGCCATGTCGCGGAGTTCGTCTAATTGGTCACCTTTAGCTTCTATGCTCGATGTGCCATATCTTATATAGAAAACTGGTTTCTTGAGTTTGGCTGTCACATCAGTAGGTGCTGTGTAGGGGCGATTGACGCCAGATGGAATCCATAAGACCAAGACATACCTATTATCAATTTCTTCGACAGATATTCTTGGCGTATAGTATGGTTCAATCAAATGGTTGTATTGAACAATCTCCTTTTGTATGCAGTCGAGTTTGTCCTCGGGTATGCCTCGGACGGGACGAATAGCTACGCCATTGCGCTCTTCTACGCCGACAATGATATATCCACCGCCAATGTTGTCATAGTCATTGGCAAAAGCACAAATCGTATGATATATGGAAATGGGATTCCACCCGGTCTTGAATTCAATCCGGTTAGATTCTACCTTGCGTTTGTTGAGCAAGTCTTCTACGTTAATAGGTAACATATTATTCCATTATGTTTATTACGATTGTACTCAAACTCACACACGTATCAGTTGGTGCTGACTATCTTGTATATCGTTTTTTCGCCTTTTATCTTCAGGCCTTTGACGCGGTCGAGGACATCATGGACGATGGAGGAGTCGATGGCACAGTAGGAGCAGTGTTCCATCACGTCGATGCGGCCTATCTGGTCACCCGTTATGCCGCCGTTCTTGGTGAAGAATCCCACGATGTCGCCCTTGGAGATCTTCTCCTTCTTACCGCGACCGATGTAAACGAGAGTTCGGGCAGCGGGTTCCGTTGTATCGGCGTTGTCCGATGTCGGGGCAGAACTCTGCAGCAGGGAGTGCAGACGCTTACAGTTGCACACAGGCACCTTGCCTTGTATCCATTCGGGCATCTTTTCATTGGGGCCGACTATCAGGTAGGCAGTTCCCGATGCACCCTGTCGGGCAGTACGTCCGTTGCGGTGTGTCCATGTCTCGATGTCGGCAGGCAGGTGGTAGTGTACGATGTGAGCTACCTCGGGAATGTCCAGTCCGCGGGCACCCAGGTCCGTCGATGATATGACGCGTACCGTGTTGGAGCGTAGTCTGATCAATGCCTTGTCGCGCAGGTCCTGTGCCAGACCGCCGTGATACAGCGCGCACTCTATGCCCTGCTCCTGCAGGTAGTGGGCGATGCGTTCGGCGCTCTCGCGGTAGTTGCTGAATACCATCACTGGGCGTTGGTCGGGCAGGGCACCCAGCAGTTCGCGCAGAGTCTCCAGTTTGTCAGCTATGGGCGATGTCACTTGATACACTTGCAGACGGTCCGGTCTGGGCGTGTCGCTCGCTGGTGTGGCTTTGGGCGTGCTGTCCGTGAAGTCTAGTTGTTCGTACGGACGGCAATTCAGCCATGGAGCAATGGGTACGGCATGCGTGGCGCTGGTCAGCAATGTCTGTTGGCGACCAGCCAGGCGCGATGTGATGAACTTGATCTCCTCCTCGAAACCCAGTTCCAGACTCTTGTCATATTCGTCCAGCACCAGGTGCGTGAACGTGGCAGGGTCCAGGTGTCGGCGTTCGATATGGTCCTTGAGGCGGCCGCTGGTTCCTACCACTAAGTACGACTCCGCGTTCTGCAGTGTAGCCAGTCGCTGGTTCTCGATGCGGGCATCGTGACCACCGTAGCACAGTACGCAGCGCAGTCCGAGCCGTTTGGCTACATCGCCTATCTGCTGTGCCAGTTCGCGCGATGGGACGATGGTCAATGTCTTGGCCTTCGCCCACAGCAGGGGCAATAGGAAAGCCACTGTCTTGCCGCTTCCAGTGGGGGATAGGAGCAAAACGTTCTTGCCCGAAACGGCAGTTTCGAGCATTTTTTCCTGCATCATGTTCAAGTGGTCGAAGCCCATGGCCAGGACCGCTTTCTGTTTGAAATCTTCGAGATTCATAGCCGCAAAGATACGATGTTTTTGTCGAATAGACAAATTACGTAAAGATATTTGGTTGTTAGTAAAAGTTTTTCGGATAGCTGTTGCAATTTTATGCATTGCAGATGTCAATTATCAATTATCACTTTTCACTTTTCAATTTTCAATTTTCAATTCTCAATTTTCAATTCTCAATTTTCAATTCTCAATTTTCAACTTTCAACTTTCAATTTTCAATTTTCAATCTTGGCTAAAAAACCGGCACGCATCAATCTGCGTACCGGTCTCCATCTACATATTAAACTAATTTCTAACAGAATGAAATCTTTTTTAAGTATCTTGGGGGTGTTGCGTATGATTAGAATCGATGGTAGCTATGATTAGAATCGAGGTCCGCCGAAGCCACCAGCGCCGCGGCGACGCTCTTTCAGTTCGGAGCTGCTCTTGTAGTTCGCAATCTTGTACGATACCGTGAGCATGAAGTAGCGAGGCATGTAGTTCGTGTAGCTCTGGGTGATACCCGTGCTGCTCACGTTACGACTGTAGCCTGTGCGCTGGTTGAGCAGGTCGTAGATCTGCAGTTTGACCTCGGTGCTGTTCTTCTTGCCGAACTTCTTGCCGACCGACATGTTCCATATCCATTCGTCGATGACGCTTGGCATCGAAGCACCGCCGTAGTAGGTGTAGGAGAGATCCTGCTCCAGGGTGAAGTTCTTCCAGAACGTCCAGTTCAGGCGGGCGTTGGCCGATTGGTTGAAGTACTCATAGTTGTTGTTTTCGTTCACCTCGTCGGTCACCTTCTGGTAGGTTGGGCTGTATGAGAGCGAGAAGTCCAGGTCCTGCGATATGTTGCTGGAGATGAATAGGCGAGGAGAGATCGAGAAGTTCTTGACCTTCGACGTGAAGTCCGTAGCGTGGAACTTGCTGTTGATCGAGTCGTAGGTATAGTACAATTGCTGCGATGGGGTGATGGAGTAGTTGGCATTCAGGCCCAGGTTGACGTTGGACATGACCAGGTCCCATGGGAAGCCGTATGAGAGGCCGACCGATGCGTTGCGGTATCCATCCATGTTGACAGGACGGCTGAATGTGGCACCCTTGGCCAGTGAGAGGTTCTGGTACTGCTTCTGCTGCTCGGCGCTCAGGGCATTGATCCAGCTGATCTCGGTCATAGGCAGCGATGCGTCCGAGTAGTTGGTGACATACTGCGTACCGATGTAATCCATCTGGAACGAGTAGTTGGCAAAGAGCATGATGTTCGTAGCCTTCTCCATGTTCGAGTGGATGAAGCGGACGTTCACGTTGTGGCTGGTGCTCTGGTCCAGGTCCTTGTTGCCCGTGGTGTAGCTCATTGGGTTGCTGGTGTTGACCAGTTCCTGCAGGTTGCTGATAGAGGGGTTCGATGTCCGGGCGCGGTAATCGACGTTGACCGATGTACCCTGTACGGGGCTCCATTCGAATCGCATGTTAGGCAGGACCGAGAAGTAGTTGCGCGATGTGTTGAAGTTCGGGTTCTGACCCATCGTGGTCTCGTCCCAGGCGTAGTAGTCCTGTTCGCCCTCCAGACGGGAAGCCTGCAGGTTCAGTCCGCCCATCATGTTGATGGTCTCGGTGTGCAGACGGTAGCCCAGTTCGGCACCGTGGCGCAGGTTGGTCGATATGTACTTGCTGGAGTTGCGGCCGTCTATCGAGTCCATTCCGGTGTGGAACGTGCTGTAATAGTAATCGACCAGCGTGTTGCCATAGTCATCGAATCCCACGGCGTTGTCGCGGTCCGACTTACTGTAGTTCACATTGTAGCGCAATGAGAGTTGTGAGTGCTCGCCCAGTGGTTCGGTGTACTGCAGGTTGCCGCCGGCGCTCCAGTTGTTTTGGTCCGAGTCGCTGTTGCGGAACGTCTCGCTCTGTGCGATGGCGCTGCCCATGCGTATGGAGTTGGTCAATGAGCTGGAGCCCGATGCACCGCCTTCGATGGTCGATGACAGGGTACGTCCGTTGGTGCTGAATCGGTGGCGCCAGGTCAACTGGCCGTTGGCGTTCCACGACGTGTTGTCGGTCGATGACAGGCTGCGGGAGTAGTTGTACATCTGGCTGCGGTCTGCGCGGGTCACGTCATCCCACTTCAGCACGGTGTCGAGCGGCAGGCTCCAGATGTCCGATGTCGATTCGCTCGTGTTGTCGCTCTTCTGTATCGTTACGGATGGGCGGAAGATGAACTGGTCCGTGTCGGTCGGCTTGTAGTTGATGCGCATGTTGACCGTGTGGTTATAGTTGTGGCTCAATGAGTTGCTGTTGGCTATGGCCGACTGGTAGCGGTCAGTGTTCGTGATGGAGTCGTGGATGGCGTAATTGTCGGTCTGCGACTCGTTCTCATATACCGTGCGCAGGTTGTTGAAGAAGTATGAACCCTGCACCTCCAGTTTCTCGTCTAGATAACTGTCGTTGAAGTTGAGGCCGAAGGCATTGGCTCGGCTCACGCCAGCCTGGTTGCCCATACGCATACCCATGCGGCCACCGAAACCGCCGCCCATACCGCCGGACGACATCAAGTCATCGAAGGTGAAGTTCTGCTGGTTCACGTTGTTGGACATGCCCAACAGGGAGATACGGCGGTTGCCCGAGAATAGGTTCAGGTTGAATCCGGCGTTCCAGTACAGGTGGTCCAGGTCGAAGTTGTCGCCCAGCGAACCATATACTTTGCCGAAGGCGCCGTTGCGGCGGTATGATTTGGTGGTCAGGTCCATGGCCTTGACCGTGTTGCCGTCATCGAAGCCGGTGAACTCCGACTGGTCCGATTTCTTGTCGAAGACCGAAACGCTCTGTACCACCTCGGCAGGCAACGTCTTGAGCGCCAGTTTCGGGTCGTTCTCGAAGAATGACTTACCGTCCACCAGCACCTTCTCGACCGTCTCGCCCTGGGCCTTGACGCCCTCGTCGGTCACTTCGATGCCAGGCATCTTCTTGACCAGGTCCTCGGCGGTGGCGCCGTCCTGAACCTTGTATGCATCGGCATTATATACGATGGTATCGCCGTTCTGCTTCACGCGCTGGTTGCGTGCCACGGTCTCTACCTCCTTCAGGTAGTTGGCATCTTCCTCCATCTTGAAGGTGCCCAGTTTGGCACCGCGGCCTGGCCAGATGTTGACCTCTTTGGTCAGCGCCTTGTAGCCCATGTAGGTCAGTTCGAGCGTATATTTGCCGGGACGTTCCACGTCGAATGTGAAGTGTCCGATTGAGTCGGTGATGCCGAAGGTGCCTGTGCCGCCGTCGGCGCTGGTCACCTTGACGGTGGCTGCATAGAGGGGTTCGGAAGTCTTGCTGTCTATGACTGTTCCCTCGGCGGTCATCTTGAATCCTCGGCCGGGTTGAGCCATACATAGAGTGATGCTGCTGACAAGGGCAAAGAGTAGGGCCGTCCATCTGCGGCCCCTGCTCTGGTGTGCTGACTTTTCTGTCGTTTCCATCTTTATTATCGTTTCCATTTAGGTGTTTTATTTTCTTTTTCCGATTTTAAGATGGTTGCATTGGGCAGAGGTTTAAACGGAATGAGATTTTTTTTTGGACAATTTTGCTCGATGGTCAATGGGTACCATATATAAAAACACATCCGCGCTGCCCCAATATGGGGGAGCGCGGATGTACAATCTGAATTTTTCCTACTCTCAACAGGTGTTTGTTGAGTAGAGTTTCTTATTTTACCACAATATTGACGATCTTCTTGGGCACGAAGATGAACTTGACCATCTGCTTGCCCTCCATCCATCGCTGTGCGTCTTCGGCGGCCAGTACGGCAGTCTTGACAGCCTCGGCGTCGGCATCGGCAGGGAGGTCGATGGTGAAGCGCATCTTGCCGCCTATCTGGACAGGGTACTTGATGGTGCTCTCCACCAGGTACTTCTCCTCGCAGGCAGGCCACTGTGCGTCACATACCGTCGTGGTGTGGCCCAACTGGTGCCACAGTTCTTCGGCCATGTGTGGGGCAAATGGAGCGATCAGCACGACGAGCTGTTCCAGTATGGCACGGCTCGAGCACTTCTGCTGCTGCAGTTCGTTGACAGCGACCATGAAGGCCGAGATAGCCGTGTTGTAGGCAAAGACTTCGACGTCGGCGGTGACCTTCTTGATCAGCTTGTGCAGGCTCTTCAGGTTGTCGGCCGATGGTTCGGCGTCGTTCACCTTGCAGCATGGGTTGCCCTCGGTGTTGGCATCGTTGTACAGTGCCCAGAACTTCTTCAGGAAGCGGTATGCGCCGTCTATGCCTGCGGTGTCCCAAGGTTTGGACTGTTCGATAGGACCCAGGAACATCTCGTAGATGCGGAGCGTGTCAGCACCGTACTTCTCGCAGATGTCGTCTGGGTTGACTACGTTGTACTTCGACTTGGACATCTTCTCGACAGCGGCTGTGGTGACGAACTTGCCGTCGGCATTGCATACCACCTCGGCGTCGGCAAATTCAGGACGCCAGCGGCGGAAGGCCTCCACGTCCATGTCCAGATTGTTGACGAAGTTGACATCGACGTGGATAGGATCGGTCGATGCCCCCTCGTAGCATCCGTTGGCATCGAGCAGGTCGGCCGATACGAACTTGTTGGTGCCGCTCACACGGGCTGCAAAACGGCTGCTGCCCTGGATCATACCCTGGTTGATGAGTTTCTTGAATGGCTCCTCGCTCTTGACCACCTTGATGTCCTTCAGGAACTTGTTCCAGAAGCGGCTGTAGATGAGGTGTCCGGTGGCGTGCTCGTTACCGCCCAGGTAGAGGTCCACGTTGTCCCAGTACTGGTTGGCTTCGGCCGAAACGAGCGCCTCCGAGTTGTGTGGGTCGGTGTATCGGGTATAGTAGGCCGATGAACCTGCGAAACCAGGCATCGTGCACAACTCCAGTGGGAAGATGGTCTTCTGGTCGATGAGCGCCTTGTCCACTACCTGTTTCTTGGCTTCGTCCCATGCCCAGAGTTGAGCATTGCCCAGTGGTGGTTCGCCCGTCTTGGTAGGCTTGAACTCGCTCACCTCGGGCAACTGCAGTGGCAGGCACTCCTCCGGCAGGGTGTAGGGCATGCCATCCTTGTAGTAGATAGGGAATGGCTCGCCCCAGTAGCGCTGGCGTGAGAAGATGGCATCGCGCAGACGGTAGTTGACCTTGACGCGGCCCAGGTGATGCTCCGTCACATATTTCTTCATTGCGGCGATGCTGTCCTTGACGCACAGGCCGTTCAGGTTGATCTGGCTGTTGGCCGAGTTCTTCATCACGCCCTCCTTGGCGTCGAACGATCCCTCGTTCAGGTCATAGTCACCCTCGATGAGCGGGATGATAGGCAGGTTGAAGTGCTTGGCGAAGGCCCAGTCGCGGCTGTCGTGGGCAGGTACGGCCATGATGGCACCGGTACCGTAGCCAGCCAGTACGTATTCGGCTACCCAGATAGGGATGTTCTCGCCGGTGATTGGATTGATGGCGTATGCGCCGGTGAAGACGCCCGTCACCTCGTGTGCTGCCTGGCGGTCACGCTCGGTCTTGCGCTTGCAGGCATCCAGGTAGGCCTCTACCTCGGCTTTCTTGTCGGCGGTGACTACCTGCTGCACGTACTTGCTCTCGGGAGCCAGTACCATGAAGGTGACGCCGAACATTGTGTCGGCATGGGTGGTGAAGATGGTGAACTCCAGTCCCTCCTGGGTGGCAGGGTTGTCGTTGGGTACCACCTTGAACTGGGCTTCGGTACCCTCGCTGCGACCTATCCAGTTGCGCTGGGTCTCCTTGAGGGCGTCGCGCCAGTCGATGGTCTCCAGTCCGTCCCGCAGACGCTGGGCGTAGGCCGATACGCGCAGGCACCACTGGCGCATCATGCGCTGCTCTACAGGGTATCCGCCGCGTTCCGATACACCGTTGATGACCTCGTCATTGGCCAGTACCGTGCCCAGTTCGGGGCACCAGTTGACCATGGTCTCGCCCAGGTAGGCGATGCGGTAGTTCATCAGGGTCTGCTGCTGCTCCTTGGTGCTCATGGCTTTCCACTCGGCGGCAGTGATGGTCAGTTCCTTGCCGCAGGCTACATTGAGGCCCTCGGTGCCCTGTGCAGCCAGGTGCTGCTCCAGTCGGGCTATAGGTTGAGCCTGCTGCAGGTCGTTGTCGTAGTATGAATGGAACATCTGGCAGAATGCCCACTGGGTCCACTTGTAGTAACCCGGCTCGCAGGTGCGCACCTCGCGGTCCCAGTCGAAGCAGAATCCGATGCGGTCCAGCTGCTCACGGTAGCGGGCTATGTTCTGTTCGGTGGTGATGTGTGGGTGCTGTCCTGTCTGGATGGCATACTGCTCGGCTGGCAGACCGTATGCATCGTAGCCCATTGGGTGCAGGACGTTGCAACCCTGCAGACGCTTGTATCGGCTGTAGATGTCACTGGCGATGTAGCCGAGTGGGTGACCTACGTGCAGACCTGCTCCCGATGGATAGGGGAACATATCCAGCACATAGCACTTGGGCTTGCTGTGGTCTATCTCTACCTTGTAGGTCTTGTCGTCGCGCCAGCGTTGTTGCCAGGCTGCCTCGATGTCTTTGAAATTGTATTCCATATATTGAATATTTATTTAGTTTCTATACGATATGCGTGCAAATTCTATGCGTTAAGCGCGCAAATATACTCATTTTATCAATACAATGGACTGCAACTTCCCTTTTTTTTCGTTTTTTGCTATTTTGGACGATATATTTTTGGATAAATGCCGAAAAACGATTACTTTTGCATCTTATGAAGTCTTTATCATTTTCTTTCCGTTATCCGATGGCTTTCTGCCTCTGTCTCTTTGTCTTGAGTCTGTGTCCCATGTCGTGGGCGCAGTCTTGGCCAGACTATGCAGCAGGTGTGGACCGTAGTCGTCCCTATCTGGTGGTTGACAAGCCGCATATGACGCTCGCCCTGATGCAGGGCACCGATACCCTGGCGCTCTATCCTATCTCATGTGGCAGGGGGTATGGCGACAAGCAGCGCCGTGGCGATCTCCGCACTCCCGAGGGACTCTTCCACATCACGCAGATAGTCGATGCCTCGCAGTGGGGACATGATTTCGGCGATGGTCTGGGCTACATCCCGCATGCCTATGGACCGTGGTTTGTCCGCCTCAGTGCCGGCAATGGTATCGGCATACACGGCACGCATGCTCCCGGTTCGATGGGACTCCGTGCCAGCGAGGGCTGCATCCGCCTGCGCAATGAGGATATTGCAGTCCTGCGTCCACGTCTCCGTATCGGTATGCAGGTGCTGATCTTGCCCGACAGGTATGCGCCGATCGAGGGTCCGAAGTTGTTGGACCTCTATCGTCCCATCCGGACTCCGTCCCATAGCTCCCTCCACAAAAAATCCTTCAAGATTTACTAAAAGACAATTTATAGAAGTCTCCATTGGAGATTATTTTTAAGTGATTAATTTTTAATGCGCAATAGCATTTATAGTTTTTTTACTCTTCCCTATTCTTTTTTTATTTTAGGGAAAACAAACATCGTACGGAAACGATAACCAAAACCAAAAAAAAACATTCCAACGCTACGGGGACTTACGCCCCCTACAAGTTCTGTCGCACCTTCGGCGCTCGATACAATCTCCTCGCTCTCTACGTGGAAGCGGGGGCTTACACCCCCGCCTGTATTCCCGCGGACCTTCGGCCCGCTGCCTAACTGGAAACAGTGGACGAAAGGCTCCATATTACTCTTGCAAGACTTCGTACGAAAACAAAAAACAAACTTTGTACGAAAACAAAAACGATAACGAAAAATCCGTTCCTATCCGTTCAATCCGTTCAATCTGCGTTCTAAACTTTGTACCAAAACAAAAACGAAAACGAAAAAATCCGTTCCTATCCGTTCAATCCGTTCGATCTGCGTTCTAAACTTTTTACCAAAACAATAACCAAAACCAAAATCCTTTCCTATTCGTTCAGTCTGTGTTCCCTTAAAAACTCAATCGGCTTTCAATAGGAGGGGCTAACACGAGCGGAGCGAGTATTAACAGCCCTTGGCTATTAACACTACGTATTAACACGCAGTATTTAACACGTAGTATTACATGTTCTCCATAGATAAGCCGCCCTTGGAGACTTCCTTGCTGCGGAATATACGTCGCTTCATTTCAGAGACTTTTTCTTCAAGTCGGGCAGGAGAGTACTTCTGTGGATTGCGCTTCACCTCGTACGCTTCAATGTTGCCATCGAGCGTTTCTGCAACAATGTCAATCTCAAAGTCATCCTTGTCACCCTTGGCGTTGATGCCATTCGGTTGCCACCAACCGCCAATCTGTTTGTATCGGCAGCTTTCCATCATCTTCTGGCGGAACCAGCGTTCCAGGGCTATGCCCGAGAATGTGGTATAGTCGTCAGTCATGATGCGTTCCAATGCTGGCATGTTCTGTAATTCGATCAGAGCAGAGTATCTGTTGATATAGCGGAACCAGAAGCGGAAGAAGTTGTCCTGTATCTCGTAGCGCACCGTCTGACTGCCCTCTTTGGCACCTATCGGACGTTTCTTCTTGATGATGCCATATTTCTCTTCCAGAATCTTCAATTGTCCTCCGAGGCTTTTCATCCCCAGGGATGCCTCAATCTCGCTTTGCGTGACATCGCCATGGGCTATTTGGTCGAGGATGCTGAAATACGTGCCATACTGTTTGCCGAACTCCTGGATCAGAATCTTCTTGCCTTCGTCCACGAAGTAGCTGTCTCCGCTTGAACATACGTAGTGAATCATCTTTTTCACGTTCGTACATCCGTTGTTCATGAGTAGTTCGATGTAACGGGCCACTCCACCCGTAATGGTCCATAGAGCGAGTAGGTCTTCGGGGGTATAGTCCGGTTTGTAGTCCCCCAGTATTCCCTTAATAGTCTCCGTATTGAACGGTTTCAGTTTGATGGTGCAGTCATCTCGGCCAAAGAGCGGCTGCTCCTCGTCCTTGAAGATCTTCTCCATCATGCGGAATATGGAGCCCGAGACGATCAGGCATACGTTTGTCTGCTCCTTGTATTCGTCCCACAGTTCCTGTATGTCGCTGAAGATTCCGGCGTTTATATTGTCAAACTCCTGAAACTCATCGATGAAGAGGGTGAACTTCCTTCGTTTCCCAATCTCCATTGTCATGTGGAATAGTTCACGGAATGAAGTCATTCCATCAGGCATGAATTCCCCGAGTTTGTCTCGAACCTCCTGCGCAAAGGTCCTGACGAGGACGGTTTCAGTCTTTCTGCCCACGAAGAAATAGAGTCCAGGGGTATCTCCCTGTGTCTCGCTCATGAGTCTATATACAAGACTTGTCTTGCCCACACGCCTTCTGCCTGTGAGTACTACAAACCGTGAATAATCGTCGTACGCCTGACGCTGCAATTCCCTCAGCTGGTCCATTTCGCGTACTCTGTCATAGAACTTCTTCATAGAATTTTATGTCTGTAAATTTTACGACCATAACATTTCGTTGCAAAATTATATATTTTTTTTTATATATCAAACATTTTTTGTAAAAATCGTGTTCGACCCCCTGTTTCCTCCATGCAAATATCTGTAAATGACATCATTCATGGGGCTTTATTTAAGGGAATACGAAAGAGACGAAGCAAACGAAAGGCTCCATATTACTCTTGCAAGACTTTGTACGAAAACGATAACCAAAACCAAAACAACATTCCAGCGCTACGGGGACTTACGCCCCCTACAAGTTCTGTCGCACCTTCGGCGCTCGATACAATCTCCTCGCTCTCTACGTGGAAGCGGGGGCTTACACCCCCGCCTGTATTCCCGCGGACCTTCGGCCCGCTGCAAACTGGAAACAGTGGAAGGAAGGCTCCATATTACTCTCCCAATACTCCATTTTCTTAATCGTGAGGTAAAGCAACGACCAAACGAAAAACTCTCTTACACTCCTTTCCCTCTGCGAGAGTTTTTATTACATTTGGCCATTAACGCTATTTTGTGCTATCGGAATGGTATCGTTCAAGGTAGTGGGAGGGTAGGGTCTGGGAAGCTTCATCGTAAGTGCAGCGTAAGTGAAAAGTCTTACTCTCCACTTACGCTGCACTTACTCTCGACTTACTTCTGAGCCTACGATGTAATACCCTTATAATACCTTTGTAATAGGGGTATAGAACTGTGTCCGGAATTCGGGATTACACGATTTGAAAGCGTATATAGTATATAAGGGTTATCCCAAAACCATAGGTTGAGATACTTCAAAGCGCAATCCAAGTGCGCTGAGAATTCTTAGAAACATTCCAGCACCAGGTTCGACACTGCCGTTCTCTATGCGCGAAATATACGATTTGTTGGTGCCGACGCGTTGGGCCAGCTCTTGCTGAGTGACTTTCTCACGTTTGCGCGCTTCACTGATGATTTGACCTACACAATATGCATAGGCCTCCTTGCGGAAAGTTTCGCGCTCTGAAGTCCCCACTTTCCCGAAGCGTTCGTCCATCATAGCATCAACGCTCATTATGTCATTTCTTTCCTGCATAATATTCTTTTTTTAGTTGTATTGCCTTGTTTATTTCCTTTTCTGGAGTTTTCTGGGTTTTCTTTTGAAACCCGTTAAAAAGTATCACCACGTTTCCATCATCAAAGATGAAGAAAACTCGGTATATGTTGCCGCCATGTTCTGCACGGAGTTCATATATTTCATCCCTTAAGTACTTGACAAAGTGTGCATTTATGCGTTCCTGAGTCTTTAGCATATCGATAACGTAGAACACTTTCCGTGCCTCTGCTTCTGTAAGAGAGTCTATGAAGTCCTTGAAGTAGGATCTATATGCCGAGATGGTTCTTTCCTTTTTCATACCGCAAAGATACGAATAGTTTTCATATCAAGCAACTTTTGGCGCTGAAAAATAGATTTGAGGCCACATTTTATTCATAATGAATAGGTATAGCAGAGTTATTTCTTGTAATCAATGGATGTTTTTTTCAACTTTCAATTTTCAATTTGTTTTTCAATTTTCATTTTTCAATTTGTTTTTCAACTTTCAATTTTCAATTTTCAATTTCTTCATTTTCTCCATTTCTTGCATATCTATGGTATATTTAGTAAAAAGTATAAAAAATATGTACCTTTTTTTGTTCGTTTGCTTGAAAATCATTATCTTTGTGCCCGAATATTTATAGAATATTTATTGCAGGAAATAGATGTTTGTCGGGGATGATAACTCCGTAAGAATTTTAAGAACAATTCGATAATCTGATATTAACAGGGCATCAAGGAAAGACCCCCTAAAAAAGTCAAAAAATGAAAAAGTTAACTGGCATCCTGTTTGCATTCCTTTCAGTGCTCTTCATGAGCACGTTGACCTCGTGCTCGGAGGAGGAAGACGAATTGGAAGGACTTACGTCCGAGCAGATCGAGCAATATAGCCTTGACATAGTCGGCAAGTGGCACGTCGTGGATACCCAGGAGTACTGGCGCTTCGACGAGCGTGGCAACGGAACCATGGTCGGATACGGCGAGAACTGGGACGAGGCAGACGATATACACGAGGGTGAGGAGGGAACCTACCAGTTCCAGTGGTACTTCAAGACCTCGGGACTGTACATCATCATCAAGAACAACGGTGAGTACGGTAATCCCGATACCGATTGCCCATACACCATATTGTCTTTGACATCGTCCAAACTCATCTGGAAGTCGAACGAGGGCATCCAGAAGACAATGGAAAGATTGTAAAACTACGGACAACTCCTGGAAAGTTTTGAAAGCAGACACTTTCGAAACCAGAATCGACTAAAACTCCAAAAACTATGAATAAGCCGCTCAAGGTAGCGTTAATCAGTCTGGGGTCCATCGTGGGACTGCTGGTGGTGGCCATTTTCCTGGTCATCACATTTGTCGTCTCCAAGGACCAGCTCACCAAGACTGTCAAGGATGTGGCAGCAGAGATGGTGACTTGTCCCACCGATGTGGGAGAGGTAGAACTGACGTTCTTCAGTAGTTTTCCCGACGTGTCGTTGTGCATCAACGACCTGTCGGTCATCAATCCGATGGAGGGTGCACAGAGCGATACCGTGCTCTATGTGCACCGTCTCTTTGCCAAGATAGACGTGATGGCCTATCTGCGCAATGGGGACATCAATATTTCGGGATTCACGTTGCAGCAGGCACAGGCCAACCTCTTCGTCAACGAGGACAGCGTGCCCAACTACGACGTCTTCAAGATTGAGGCCGATACCACGCAGTTGGAAGAAGAGAGCAGCGAGGCAATCTCGCTCGACCAGATTTCGTTGCACAATATCGATATCGAACAGCTCTCGGCCACCTATCTGGACCGGGCACACGAGATGGAGGCTCGAGGCAAACGCGTGAACCTGAGTCTGAATACCGATGCCGACCTGCAGAAGCTGACCGGTGGCGGCGACATCGACCTGGAGATAGGCGAACTGTTCTACAGCGACTCGCTCAACTATGCCCAGTTGGCGGACCTGCGCCTCAAGAATATGCATGTGTTCTACGACGGGACCGATGCCTCGTTGCGATTGCCACACCTGTCGGTCGGCAACCAGGAGTATCTGCTGTCCGGCGAACTGGCGCTGTTGGCCAAGATTTGGGGCATGGAACTGGATGACGTCGAGGCAGCCTGGCAGAATGGCCGTCCCACGTTGCGCAGTCTGACCAGCCTCGATTCGTCCATGGTTACCATGGGCAAAGAGGACCTGATGAACATCAGCACCGGCGCCGTAGCCATCGACATGCCATTGAGCAGCACTGCCGACCTGTGGACCTCGACAATGGACACACGCGTGGAGCGACTCAGCCTCTCGACCGATGCAGACGGCACATTGGCTGACCGTCTCGACATACACACACGGTTCACCGCTTCGACCAATACACAGTTCAACGACTTCTTCGTCCGCGACATGACGACCGAGGTGGGCAGCCAGAAGTGCTCCGGACAGGCACACGTCGATATGACCGATACCACCTTGATACGTACCGAACTGGACATCACGTTGGGCGCAACGACCGTGGCTGACCTGCTCGCGCTGGTACCACAGGCCTATCGCGCTGCGCTGGAGGGAATGGAGGTGGATGCCCGCCTGTCGGACTCGCACATCGTAGCGAAGGCCAACATCGGCCAGGAGCTGCAACTGGAGCAGGTCTCCGTGCAGTCGGACGTGACACAGCTCTCGTACAGCGACGATACCAATATGCGTTGTGCCATAGACCGTCTCGGTGCCAAGGTTGTCTATCCTGCCGGTAAGCGTGGCAAGGAGTTCAGCATCGATGCAGAACTGGACAAACTGGACTTCTCGATGGCGGACGATACCTCCAATATGCATGTGCAGATTCCAGCGGGCAGTGCCCTGGTGCTGCTGCGTGACGATATCATACAGGGTCGTGACCCACGTCTGGACGTACAGTTCGACCTGGAGCGCCTGCAGTTGGCCATGGACGATACGGTCCAGGTCGAGATAGGTGCGCCCCGCGGCAATGCCAATGTCGATATGGCCAGCGTCAAGCAGTGCATCAAGGTCGATGCCAAAGCTGGACTGAAGAGCCTGGCCCTGCGAATGGGCGAGGGACTGAAGGGTGCCACGGGTACGGCACAGCTCACGTTGCAATGCCTGTACGACGAACGGCAGAAGGATGCCCTCGACATGCTGCAGCCAGTGGCTGACTTCACGTTGGCCGACGGTCGCTTCGACATCGACGGCATACCCTATCCTGTCGAATTGCCGGTGCTGAAGGCTACCTTCAGTCAGCAGCAGGCCACACTGAGCGACTGCCAGTTGCATCTGGGCAACAGCCAGTTGAACCTGAAGGGTGTGGTACGCAACATCGGTGACTGGCTCAAGGAACGCGCCATGCTGGAGGGCCAGCTCTCGCTGCAGAGCCCTCTGGTCGATGTGGGCCAATTGATGGACCTGACCAGCGGCATCGGTTGTGAGGAGGAGACTCCCGAGGCTACCGCTGCTGCCGATGATGCAGCCGAGGCATCGGCCACCACTACGGACATGGCAGAGGCTGACCCCTTCATGGTGCCCAAGGATGTGAAGTTCGTCATCAATACGGACATCGCCGAGGCTCGCATCAACGATAACAGCTTCGACAACGTGCGCGGACAACTCACCGTCGATGATGGTGTACTGGTGCTGGAGGAGATGGGATTCACCAGCAAGGCGGCACAGATGCAGCTCACCGCACTCTATAAGTCGCCTCGCCGCAACAACCTCTTTGTCGGCTGGAACTTCCACCTGCTCAACATCGACATAGCCGAGATGATTCGACTGGTGCCTGAGATTGATACCATCGTGCCGATGCTCGCCAGCTTCGCCGGCAAGGCCGAGTTCCACCTGGCTGGTCAGACGGCGCTCTTTGCTGACTATTCGCCCAAGATGTCCACCCTGCAGTGTACATCGGCGATAGAGGGTAAGGACCTCACTGTGCTGGACAGCGAGACCTTCCAGACCATCAAGAAGTACCTCTTCAAGGAGTGCACTACCAACAAGATCGACACTCTGTCGGTCGAGATGGCCCTGAACCGCAAGAAGATGACGCTCTATCCGATGCTGATCGGCTGGGACAAGTATGAGGCCATCCTGTCGGGCAATCATAACATAACAGGCGCCATGCCGTTCAACTACCATATCTCCATCACCAAGTGTCCGCTGGTGGGCGGTCACATGGGTCTGGACATCACGGGAGATCTGGATCATACGGACGATATATCGTTCCAGTTGACCAAGTGCAAGTACGCCAATCTCTACAAGCCCGAGAAGCGCCGCTTGTCGCAGGAGCAGACACTGGAGCTGAAGAAACTGATCAATACGTCGCTCAAACGTATGGTCAAGGAGGAGGCTCCAGCGGAGTAAACTGACATCCTTTTCACTCCCCTTTCACTCCCCTTTTACTCCCCTTAAAAGACTCTCAACTGGAGCTTGCGAATGTTGAGTTGATTATAGATATTTTTCACTTTATTAATCATATAATACTTACTTTGAAATGAAACGTGATTCACAGGTATTTGGTTTGATCGCCGACGAGCGCGCACGCCAGATGAAGGGTATTGAACTCATCGCTTCCGAGAATATCGTGAGCGATCAGGTCCTCGAGGCAATGGGATCTGTATTGACCAACAAGTATGCTGAGGGTTACCCAGGCAAGCGTTACTACGGTGGCTGTCAGGTTGTCGATCAGGTAGAGCAGCTCGCTATCGACCGTCTCAAGGAGATCTTCGGTGCATGCTGGGCCAATGTTCAGCCTCACTCGGGCGCTCAGGCCAACGAGGCTGTCCTCGCTGCTGTGCTCAACCCAGGCGATACCTTCATGGGCCTCAACCTCGCACACGGTGGACACCTCTCACACGGCTCTTCGGTCAATAGCTCTGGTATCCTCTATCGTCCAGTTGCCTACAACATCAACGAGGAGACTGGCCGCGTAGATTATGACCAGATGGAGGCTCTTGCCAAGGAGCACAAACCAAAACTCATCATCGGTGGTGGTTCGGCATACAGCCGCGAGTGGGACTATGCCCGCATGCGCAAGATTGCTGACGAGGTAGGCGCCATCCTCATGGTCGATATGGCTCACCCTGCTGGCCTCATTGCCGCTGGTCTGCTCGAGAATCCTGTCAAGTACGCTCATATTGTCACCTCTACTACCCACAAGTCTCTCCGTGGTCCACGCGGCGGCGTCATTATGTTGGGCAAGGACTTCCCTAATCCTAAGGGTATCCTCACTCCTAAGGGCGAGGTCAAGATGATGTCTGCATGCCTCGATTCGAGCGTCTTCCCTGGTACCCAGGGCGGTCCTCTGGAGCACGTCATCGCTGCTAAGGCTGTCGCTTTCGGCGAGATTCTCCAGCCTGAGTTCAAGGAGTATGCCAAGCAGGTCAAGAAGAATGCAGCTGTCCTGGCTGACGAACTGATCAAGCGTGGCTTCAAGATCATCTCTGGCGGTACTGACAACCACTCTATGTTGGTTGACCTCCGCACTAAGTATCCTGAATTGACGGGTAAGGTTGCCGAGAAGGCTCTCGTCGCTGCCGACATCACTGCCAACAAGAATATGGTTCCATTCGACTCTCGTTCGGCTTTCCAGACTTCTGGTATCCGCCTCGGTACTCCAGCCATCACTACTCGTGGTGCCAAGGAGGACCTGATGGTTCAGATCGCCGCCTGGATCGAGGAGGTGCTCAATGATCCTGAGAACGAAGCCGTCATCGCCAAGGTCCGCTCTGAGGTTAATGCCACCATGGCCAAGTATCCTCTCTTCGCCTATTGATTGTTCGTAAGTCCGTCAATTTAATCGGCTTTACGATCTCCATCTAAATATTAGCGGGGGCGCATGCTCCCGCTTTTATTTTTTCATTCTCCATTAATTGTCATTAATAGACATTAATTCAGTCAGTTGAGTAATAGGGTTCAATTGTAGCCAGCCGAAACGTTTTTTCGTCTTCGTTTTCGAACGAAGTTCATTCTCCATTAATTGTCATTAATCATATCGCCCCATGTATCTTGACTGGTTCAACGGAAGGGAGCGCCCCGCAGGGGCAACATATATCAGCCCAGGGCAACGCCCTGGGTAACAGTACATTAGGTGATGACGCCCTGCTTTCTATGTTAAAATCCAAACATTTTGACCAAATTTTTTAGTTTTAAGCTGAAATTTTATACTTTGGGTCAAAAAACTGCTTATTTTTGACCATTGCAGTCAAAATATGGATGAGTTTGTTCTTGACATTATT
>JAILKE010000059.1 GCA_024694125.1 Bacteroidales bacterium | reverse complement strand
TAGGTGTAATCAATATACACAGGAAGTTTTCTTGCATGCAAAATATATTTCTTGATTCGAAGATGTAAATACCTCATATAATATATTGATTTACTGCAATTGTCCAAATGCTAGAGTTGAGTAATATACCGAATTTATTTGTCAATGGCAAATTTATGAAAACATAAAATATAATGAAGCCTTAAGTCGCATTCTTTTGCAAATTAGTAAGAATTTCAATAAGTCATGTCGAATCTGTAATTTGTATTTAGCAAATTTTGATTAGAAGAACCAACAATATCATATAGAGAAAATTGTATTTATTAAAGTTTTCTTCTACTTGTCAATTTTTTTTAAAGAGTGCTTGTGTCCATTGGAGTTAAGTACTTAATTATACGATGAAATTGAAACGGAGTTTTGAGGAAAGAATTAAAACCATCCACCCGCAGTACATGGAGTATCGCGGGTGGATGGTTTATATGGATCATAGTACGGCGTGCTGTAGCATGATGTCTGGGCAGAAAGAGCCCGATAGGACGTTATTCGGGTATGAGGTTTTCGTTGTTTTCTCCGCCCAAGTATAGATTGTAGGCATTGAGGTAGAGCAATACCTGGTTCACGGCATTGCCGGTCAGATTGATGGTGCCCGTGCGTGTGATGGTCTCGAGTTGCTCCGCTGGAGTAATGACTTCTACACCATCGACTTCGGTAGTGTCTGCTTTAGACCAGATAGAGTATTCCACCGAAACTTGGCACTCTCCCGGGATGGCAAAAGCCTGTAGAGGCTGCAATGCATTGTCTATCGTGTCGGTGAGCTGTGTCATCGTAGTGGAGACCTGAATAGAGTCATCGCTACCGTCGAATATCTGAACGGATTGCAATGCGTTATCCCCGTGGTACAATTCTTCATTATAATAATAATCTTCTAATTTCAAGAAAGATGCCCCATAATAATTTCCACCTGATAACCAATCGTAATAGACTTGTTCGCCAAGTCCTGCTAATATGGTCTGTTCAAGTTCGTTGATATATTCAGAATAAGATGCCCATGATCCATATTCTCCTGTTGTTCCTACTGTGGAGTATGCTTGATATTCTAAGGCTTTTATTACTATATTTGTTATGTAGTAATCGTAGGTATCGTCCAGCGCCATCGCGTTGAACTGGACATTGGCCATAATATGTCGGAATGTGAGCTGAACAGTTCCCAGGTCGCTCTTGTCTCGTGTCAACTTGTTGTGCGCTATTAAGATGTCGTCTGAATAAGTTCCGGTTTTGTCGTATTGATACCATAAATATATAGGAGTGTATCCTGGTACAACAATTCTGCAAGAGGTTGTATCGTTGAATTCAAAATAATCTGACCAGCCGCATGCTCCCTCTATTGTAAACGGACTCGGATCGTCTGCCGTTCGTATGCTGTCGTAGAAGGCTGTGACATATACTGTATCCTCGATGTCATCGGGCCACAGGCACTCTCCATCTAATGCCAATACATCGTCTGTGTATGTGGCGCAGCCGAAGAATAGCGTATCGGTCTCGGTCCAGACGTACATCCATATTGTGCCATTGATTGCGTCGTGTGCATTGATATGCGTGCCCGTACGGGTCGCCTCTACGTCGGCAGTGAATGACATAGGGGTTCTGTTACTGTTGTCGTCAGGGTCGGACGGCGACTGGGTGTCGTCGTCCTTACAGCCTGTCAGGCTGAGTGTGCCAGCCATCAGGCTGCACATGCACCAAGTGATATATTTTTTCATCGACTGATAGTTTTCTGGTTGTTTTTGATATATAGACTGCTCTTGGGTAGGGTGGTGAGGACATTGCCGTTCAGGTCGTACACGGGTACCTCCTCTTCCGCCTCATTGTCCAGTTCCTCGATGCCGGTTACGCCAATATTGTCGATGGCAAAGCCGATGCGGACAGGGGGAGCCCCCGTTGCTGCCACGTAGTTGACGATGGCTCGGTATGGCGCTGCGGTAACTGCGGTAGTTGCTTGCCACATAGCGTCATTGGACAGATAATACACATTATATATAGCTGTAGCCCCTTCTATTGGTCCCACTATTCCACCTGTGAATGAGCCGCTTGTCTTCCATTCACTGGTGATGGTGGTCGGAGAAACGCTTTCTGCCAACGTACATATATCGTCAGGAGCATATAGTTCAATCATGTCGGTCGTTACGTCCGCTTTAGTGCGGAGGAAACCCGCTTGGCCGGGAGCCAGGCTGTCAGCTTGCTGCATGTTGAATACCATGATGCTGTTACCGGATACGTTGTCGGTGACGTATGTTCGGCTTTCGATTGTATATACGTCGAAGTTGTCAAGCATACTGGCATATACGGTAAATGGCAGACAGATGGAGTGCCACTTGTGAGCGGAGTTTATGGCTCGATGGTAGGTTACGTAAGTGGCTTTCAGGTCCTCTGCTCCATAATAGGGGATGCTGTCCGTCAATCGTATCGTGTAGTAACAGCCAGTCATGGTGTCGATGGGATTGACGTACAGTCCACATTCCAGTTGGATTACAGGCAGGGAGTCTCCGATGGCAGAACGGCTGGGTATCGGACCTCTGTAGTCTGAACTTAAGTCCTGATACCAGATTGTGTCGTTCTGTTCTCCATTCAGCAGGTAGCAGATTCGGCCGGAGTATAGGTCATAGTCGGTTAGGAGGGTAGCAGCCGGGTCTTCGAGCGTGGTATAGTAATCTCCGCCCCATGGGTTGTATGAAACGGTTTGGTAGAATGTGTTGGAAACGGAAACTGGGTCGTAGCAGATGGCAGAGGTCGTTGAACTGTGCCAAGCCATTAGCTCATTTAAGTTGAAGGCAATGCATGATGTGATTATGCCGTCGCTTTTGCCGGCTATGCCGCCGCAATAGGTAGCCGTGTCTGGTCTGGCTGTACTCTCGCCGGAGTATGCACAGTTGCTGACTTTCGAGGTCGCGTCTATGTATCCCGCTATGCCGCCGGCACAACTGCCCACGGAGTCCTTGTTGGCAAACATCGCATTGCATCGCGAGTAGCAACGGTTCACCACGCTGTTGTTCATCAGGCGTCCCGCGATGGCCCCGCTGTACCACGAAGCTTTGAATCCGCTGCCATTTACGGTCAGGTTGCTGATGTTGCCTCCGCTCACGTAGCCGAACAGACCTGCATCCGTGGGGATGGAGTCATAGGAATAGAATATATTGGATATCTGATGGTCATTGCCTATGAATGTGCCGGTGAAGGGGTGCTCCTCTGTACCGATTGGATACCATATAGTGTCCACTACGGTTTGATAGTAGGAGTCACCATTCATGAAGTAATAAATAAGGTCGTCCTGTCCCATGCTGAGGTCATTGAGCAGTTCTGCCTTGAGGTTCTCCGTGAGTGCGCCGCTATTGACCTGATCGCGCAGCCATACCAGTTCCCCGGTCGTTGTGATCTGGTAACATCCATCTACCATCGCAGGTTCGGATACAATGATTTCTTCTTTTGCCATGGCACTGTTGCCCAACATACAGCCCAGCAAAACGATCAAAGTGTTAAGAATTTTGTGTTTTAACATATAGTCTATCAGTTTGATTTCCTTTTGGGTATATGACCCATTACCTATTCACAGTTGGGACTATGTCCCAGTTTAGCCTAATTATTGCGCAAATATATAGTATTTTTTGCAAATAGCGAAATAAAAGTGTAAAAATGCAAATAAAAATAGTGTTTTTTTCAATATATGCTCTGTTATGGGGTATTTTTGTTTAATGTTAATTGATAATGAGTTAATATTACAGTACACAGATATGCGGAAATTCAAAGGAACACCGAATTAAATTTTTAATAAAATCTCGCAGAGAGAAAGGAGTGTAAGAGAGTTCTTTCGATTGATTATCGTATGCAGACGTCTTGGTCGGTTGCCTCACGAGTGAGGGAATGGAGTTTTTGAAGAGTAATAAGAAGGTATGCACCAATGTCGTTAATTCCGATTTGAATCAGAACGGTTATTTCAAGGAACACCGAATTAAACAAATCTATACAAAATATTTCGGTTTTTTTGTTTTATCAATAGTTCGTTAAATTTATGCTGCTTTCTTAACCCCAAACAATAGGATATGCTTAGGGATATCAAAGTTGGATGCCAAATAATTGCAGGGTCTGCGCTTGTCCTCAGACCCATTAAATAATTTAACTTCCTCATAAAGAGCGATGTTGTGTAGTGAACGTAATCCAATCAAATTCTTTCTCGAAATTCTGACGAAAACGCTGCTCACACGACGAAGAAAGTCGTGCCATTTGAGAAAAATTGATGCGATTAAACGATGTTGCGTAAATTATCATAGCCTGAATGAAGAAAGTTTCAATACTTTTTCGTATCTTTGCACCGCTTAAAGCTAATTCACTTCTGCAGAGGTTTCTGAGCTGGTCAAGTTGACTCATCTTTGTATCTGTGTAAACGACAGGAAATCAACTGCAAAAGATACAAAAAATATTCGACTTGACCAAATTTTAAGACAACTTATTTTTCTGAATTTCAAATATTAAACATATTATTTTGAGTCTCTACAAAAGCTTAAAATTTTAACGAACTATTGTTATGAAAAATGTCAATATTAGAATGGGGAAATGGATTTTTAATTCTTTCCTATTGGGTATCACATTATTTTTTCTTACACAGTGCACAACTAAACAAAGCAAGCCACAGGATGTTGTTTCTTTGATAGAAATAGTGCCTACGGAGTATGTAGATATGCCAGAGGGGTATAAGGTGGAAATGAGTGACTATACTTTTATTTATGACAATGTGTCGGACAGGAATGAAGTTCTTGTATCTTATCTGAACCAGCAAAAAGCGCTAAATAAAGCTATGAGTATATTGCCAATTGGAGATACAACATTAGCCTCTTTGAATATTCTGGATACAATACCTAATAACGTATTTAAGGCTTTTGCGGAATATAATTCCGTGAATATGTGGGCTGAAGAAAGGGATTCTTGGGAGCATCCCCGAAGGAAAGACGAGGTTGTTAATGGAATCTTGAATGATAACGTCGCAATATATTGTGGACAAGTTATGCTTTCGGATTCATTCGATAGTTTTATGTTCCTATTGAATGATACTGCGGCTCACAAGTATGGGTGGAATTGTAAGGATTTGTTTGTTATCAATATGAAGAATGATGCAATAACCTCAGTTGCAGAACTTTTTATCAATGAAAGAACCATGGTTCAATCTGCTGGTGACAGTAATAATGTCTTTCACTTGATTAATTATAGTCTTACGAAAGATCCTTGCTATCCTGAATCAGAACCGGGTGTAATAGATGAATATGATTTTAAATATGATCAAGATGGACAGTTGGTTATATTGCGTTGTCCCATAGATTATATCGAAGAGATGAACCGAAGAATAGAATTGAGGAGCAAGTTAAAGGAGGGTGCGCTGAAGAATTATCAAGATTCGACAATTCCAATACGTAATCGTTAAAAAATAACTTCCTAAAGGTTATACCCTGTTGGCACAACAGAGAGAATTTGAGATTCTCCTCTTGTTAGATTTCGTTGGCAATAGCTACTGGTTCATCGACTGATAGTTTTCTGGATGTTTTTGATATATAGACTGCTCTTGGGTAGGGCGGTGGGGACATTGCCGTTCAGGTCGTACACGGGTACCTCCTCTTCTGCCTCATTGTCCAGTTTGTACTAAGTTCCTTCGATAATATAATGGATGGCACTGGATGGGACGGCGATGGGAGTGCGGTTATTGTGCGATAGGGTAGGGATGACCGATCGCACACCAATCGCATTCCAATCGCACACCAATCGCACTATGAGAGAAGGAATATCGAATAGGTTATTGTACGGGAAGAGCGAAAAGGGCATCAGGCAAGAACGAAAACAGGTAAAAGAAAGGCGGAGAGTGAAAATATCACTCCCCGCCACAGGCGAATCGTTGTGTGATGCCGTTATTTCTTGAGTTTGGCAATGATGCTGGCTACGAAGTCGGCATTCTTGGAGAACTCGGGATTCTTGGTGTTCTGTGCCAGAGTGGTCCAGAGGCGCTGAGCTACACTGAGGTTGCGTACACCATCCGTGTAGCGCTTGATCTTGTCGTCCGTCTGAGCCTGGCCACAGCGCGTGTGGATCATGGCGATGTCCTGGCAGAGCTGGCCGTCGATGCGCATGTTGTTCAGGACGGCGAAGTGAGAGATCACCTTCTCGTAGGTGCCACACTCGGCGAGCAAGCCGCCCGTGCGGTGCTGCATATCGCCCAGTTCGAGGGCGGCATTGGTGGCGAAGTGGATGACACGGCCGTCGCGTGGGAAAGCCTTGATGCAGTCCAGGGCCAGGTTGAGGTTGGCAGTGAGGACAACACTCAGGTCATGCTGCGACTTGCGGTTGCGGTAGATGCCAGCCAGCATGTGGTTGGTGACCGAGAGAGCCAGGCGCTGCAGGAGCGACTGAGGGGTCATCTTGTCGCCCTCCTCCTTCTGGTAGTGACCGACCAGGCGCATCTGCAGGATCTGAGCCTCGACGAGCGCATCGTAAGCCTCGTCCTCGTGCTGGAGCTGCAGGTTGAGTTCGCCCAGCGACTGGTAGTAGCCAGCCAGACGGATGGTATCGGCAGTGTCGAGGCCGGCAGCCTTGTCCGTATTGGCATCCTCCTGCTTGTCGCCCTGGACGAAGGCGCGGAGCAGAGCGATGGCGGGTTCCGTGTAGTTGACGAACTGCTCCTGCAGCTCCTTGGGGAAGGCATAGTAGAGCTTGGCCATATCGACGTGCTGGTCGATGATGTCCTGAGCGATGCGAGCACGCTCCTCGTCAGTGCGATTGGTATCCTGAGTCTGCTGCTGCTCGACCTTGATGAGAGACTCGAAGATGGCCGAAATGGCTTTGGGCTGAGCCATCTCCTGGCATATCTTGAGGGCAATCCAGTATTGTCCTATCTGGTCCTTGGTGAGCGTGAGCGGGTCAGCCTGCTGCAGCGGTGGCATCAGGTACTCCATGGCGCCGACGAAGGCCTGCTGAGCCTCGTCCTGCTGTTGGCGCATGCGGGCATTCTGGGCCAGGCGCAGACGGGCTATGCCTACATAGACAGTGATGTCCTGACGGCCCTGCTGGATGAGCTGGTTGGTGGTATCGAGCACGCGCTGTGCGATGTTGCGCTGGGCATCGATGTTCTGTACCATGTTGTAGCAATCGGCCAACATGAGCAGCAGGAGCTTGGGCAGGTTGACCTTCTCGCCCTCACAGCGCAGCATGTCGAATGCAGTCTCCTTGACCGCATCGGGAGCATCCTTGAGTGCCTGGGCCAATGTATTGACCGCGATGCGGAGCTGTTCGCCCTCCGCCTGGCTGATGTATTCCGATACGGCAGCCGTCTCGCCGCCATCCAGCAGCATGTGGGTCACCTGTACGTCGCGAACCAGGTCGCCTGGCTGCAGGTGCTCCAGCATGTAGTAACCCAGGTCACTGGCACAGCTGCGCATGTCGTTGTCCGATATCTCCTTCTGGAAGCGTGCACGACAGGTCGAAGGCAGGTCGTAGAGCTGGCAGTTGGGCAACTTACGGTAGGTGAAGAATGGGGTGCCGAGCAGGTTGTTCCACTGCTCGAAGGTCTCGGGTATGAAACCCTCGCCAATCACGGCGAGCAGGTCAGTGCCGCGCAGACCGCCCATCGAGGCACATATATATCGCAGCGGTTCGGTGATCTGGTCTTCGCCCAGCGCCTTGGCCGACGTCTGCACATAGTCTCGCAGCGAGGCGAAATCCTCATCGCTGACGGTTTCTTGTTTGTCCAATATACTCTTTAAGTTCGCAATCTGAGCCTCGTCGAGCGAAGCCTGAAATTCGGTTATAGTCATGTTTAGGTTGTTAAAGGTTGATACTAAGTAGAAAAGGGGAGGACGTACGGGGAAGGATCCGTTCCTTATTCCCCGCGCCACAGGGTGGACCAGGCATCGCTCGGCATGCGCCAGTCACCGCGGGGTGAGATGCTCACGGTACCCACCTTGGGTCCGTCGGGCAGGCAGGAGCGCTTGAACTGCTGCTGGAAGAAACGGCGGCAGAAGGTCTGGAGCCACTTACGGATTGTCTCGTCGTCGTAGGTGCCTTCGCGTTCGGCGGCATACTCTTCGCTCTGGAACGCCTTGCGCGCCAGCATCAGGATCTTGTCCGGCGCAGCGCCGTAGCGGAAGAAGTGGTAGAGGAAGAAGTCATGCAGTTCGTACGGACCGACCAGGTCCTCGGTCTTCTGGGCGATGTCGCCCTTGTCGTCCGTAGGGATGAGTTCGGGGCTGATGGGCGTGTCGATGATGTCCAGCAGTATGTCCGATGCCGTGCGCTGGTCCACAGCCGTGGCCTGGGCGGCACCCGGAGCCTGCATCTGCAGCGCCACGTAGCGTACCAGGTACTTGACGAGCGTCTTGGGGATGCTCACGTTGACGGCATACATGGACATGTGGTCGCCATTGTAGGTGCACCATCCCAGGCAGAGTTCCGACAGGTCGCCGGTACCGATCACGATGCCGCCGGTCTGGTTGGACACATCCATCAGAATCTGCGTGCGTTCGCGCGCCTGACAGTTCTCGTAGGTCACATCGTGCACGCTGCTGTCTATGCCCAGGTCGCGGAAGTGCTGGTTGACGGCATCCTTGATGCTGATCTCGCGGATGGTGATGCCCAGTGCCTGCATCAGTCCGAGGCTGTTCGAGTGGGTGCGGTTGCTGGTGCCGAAGCCTGGCATGGTGATGCCGATGATGCGGTCACGGCTCCAACCTAACTTGTCGAACGCACGTACCGTGACAAGCAGGGCCAATGTCGAGTCGAGTCCGCCCGATATGCCTACGACGGCCGTCTTGGACTGTATGTGCTGCAGGCGGGTGACCAGACCCTGTACCTGAATGTTGAATATCTCGGAGCATCGAGCCTCCATGTCATCGTCGTTGCTGGGGACGAAGGGACGGGGCGTGACGTGGCGCAGCAGACGCTGGCTGAAGTCGGGCGCCGAGAGTCGGCTGAGCTGTATCACCTGGTAGCCGTTGACACGGGGCAGAGGCTGCGAGTAGTACTCGCTGTGGAAGTCGGTCTGAACCTTGGAACTGAGCAGGTCCGTGAAGGTGGTCTGCGTCTGGCGCAGTACGCGCAGTTTCTCGATATCGACGTCGCGGACCAACAGCTGCGGCTCGGTCTCGAAACGGGGACTCTCGCCCAGCAGGGTGCCGTTTTCGGCTATCAGTCCCTTGCCGGCATAGACCAGGTCGGTGGTCGATTCGCCGAAGCCAGCCGAGGCATAGACGTAGGCGCAGACCAGGCGGCCGGACTGAGCCTCGATCATGCGGCGCAGGTAGGCGTGCTTGCCCAGAACCTCGTCCGAGCAGGAGAGATTGACGATGACCTGTGCTCCTGCCAGAGCCATGCGGTTGGAGGGAGCGGCGGGTACCCACAGGTCCTCGCATATCTCGATGCCGATGGTCGTGCCCTCGAAGTCGAAGAGCAGATCCTTGCCCATCCGCACACGCTGAGAGATGCGCTTGCCCTTGCGGTCGGTCATGCTGAGTTCGGTCCAACTGCCATCGGGTATCTCGGCACCCGAGGCGAACCATCGGGCCTCGTAGAATTCATTGTACGTAGGGAGATAGACCTTGGGCACGATGCCCACGATCACGCCGTCACCCAGCAGCACGGCACAGTTGTATAGCCTGTTGCCCAGGGACAGTGGGGCACCTACCGCCACAGCCATGTCTATGCCCTTGGTTGCCTCGGCCAGATGCAGCAGCGCCTGGCGGGTTGCCTCGAGCAACGGTGTGTGGTGGAAGAGGTCGGCACAGGTGTAGCCGGTGAGTGACAGTTCGGGGAAGGTGAGGAGCTGGACGCCCTCGCTGTGGGCCTGACGTATCAGGTCGATGTGTTGTTTCAGGTTATATTCGACGTCAGCCACACGCACGGTGGGAATGGCGGTGGCGACTCTGAAGAACCCATAGTCGGGATTCGTCTTTTCCATATTTATTGACTTAGTGAAATTGCTGAACAGTGGGTAGCAGATGTTTGTACTTGCGTGCGACGTCCTGCTGACTCCGAACGGGTTACAATATGTCCTGCTTCCGTTTTAATCGCGCAAAGATAATCATTTTAAATGAAAACTACGACTTTTGGTCTGAAAAATCGGACATTATTTGTCTTTTGCTGCAAATTTCATTGCCAAATGTGGGGAATTTGCAAAAAAGTGACTATCTTTGCAGTCGGGTTCAATCACCGCGAGTATCGACCTGCCGACAGTGGCAGATGTCCTCCGGTGGCTCCCCACATTCTGTATTTTGGACTGTTTCAATGTAACTATATTGGGGTGCGGCAGCGCCAAACCCACGCTGAGGCATAGCCCTTCGGCTCAGGTGGTCAACTTCAGGGACAACCGCTTCCTGGTGGACTGCGGCGAGGGTGTACAGGTCGGTCTGTGCCGTTCGCAGGTGCCGTTGGGCCGCATCGGACATATCTTCCTCAGCCACCTGCACGGCGACCATTGCCTGGGCCTGGTGGGATTGATCTCGACCCTCGGACTGGGTCAACGTACCGGCGAGGTGGTGATACATGGCCCAGCCGATACGGAGAGGATCTTCCGCCCGCTGTTCGAGTTCTTCTGCCCGCAGCTCAGCATGGAGGTGCGCTTCGAGGCGCACGACACGCAGCACAGTTCGGTCATCTACGAGTCGGCCAACATGCGCGTCACCACCATACCCCTGCACCACAGGGTGCCCTGCAGCGGATTCCTGTTCGAGGAATTGCCACGCCCGCGCCATCTGCTGGTGGAGCGGTGCCGTGAGTTGGACATCCCTGTCGCCTACTACCGTGGCATCACCCTGGGCAACGACTGGACGGACCCCGCAAGTGGTCAGGTGGTGCCCAATGACCTGCTGACCTCTCCCGGTACGCCGGGCCGCAAGTATGCCTACTGCAGCGACACGATCTATGCCGAGAGCATCATCCCTATCATAGAGGGCGCCGACCTGCTTTACCACGAGGCTACCTATGCCCACGCCGATGTGGTCAAGGCCCGCCAGCGTGGTCACAGCACTGCGCTGCAGGCTGCCCAGATTGCCCAGAAGGCGCACGTGGGCCAACTGGTGCTGGGTCACTACTCGGCTCAGTTCCTCTCGGCGGAGATGGAGCGCCCCCTGCTGGACGAGGCCCGTACTGTATTCGCAAACACGATTCTGGCCAACGAACGAATGGTCGTGGAAGTGGGGGAAAGTACAAAGGGACAAAGTACAAAGGACGAGATTTAACTGGAGCCGATAGATGGTCTATAGCTTCTATAGCGTCTATAGTATCTATAGTTTCTATAGTTTCTATAGCGTCAATAGTTTCTATAGTTTCTATAGCTTCTATAGCTTCTATAGCTTCTATAGTCTCCATAGTTTCTCCCTTTTTCCGTCAGGTGTTTGTATCGTCCCTGTCACTTCCTTGTCACTTCTCTGTCACTTCCTTGTCACTTCCCTTCTTTATAAAACCTTTAAAATTCCTTTCAAGACTTTATGCATATCACCATTGCAGGCAATATAGGTTCTGGCAAATCGACCCTGACACGTATGTTGTCCCATCACTATGGATGGGAACCTATGTACGAGGCCGTTGTCAGCAATCCCTATTTGGATGATTATTACAAGGATATCGGCCGATGGTCGTTCAATATGGAGGTGTTCTTCCTGAAGCAACGATTCATCGAACTGCTCAATATTGCCAAGAGTACCGGTACGGTGATTCAGGACCGCTCGCTCTACGAAGGTGTTTATGTATTCGTCAAGAGTAACTACCAGCAGGGAAATCTCTCCGAGCGCGACTACCAGACTTTCATGTCGCTCTTCGAACAGATAATTGGTCTGGTGCCGATGCCTGATCTGATGATCTATCTGCGCGCCTCCTTACCTCACCTCTTCGCCAATATTCAGAAACGTGGCCGTGAGTGCGAACAGACCATCCGCATCGACTATCTGCAGGCGCTCAACGAACAGTATGAACGGTTCATCGGCCACGAATACAAAGGCCGTGTCCTGATCATTGACAAAGACCCGCTCGACTTCGAGCATCGACCCGAAGACTTCCGACTCATCACTGACAAGATTGACCAGCAGCTGTTCGGGCTGTTTTAGACCACCGAAAGGCAGACCTCCGAAAGGCAGACCCCCTAAATCCCCCTGCTTAGGGGGACTTTCCCCACCAAACGGGAAACAGTGGAAAAAGAAGGTAGTTGTATCGTCCTTGTCACTTCCCTGTCACTTCTTTGTCACTTCCCTGTCACTTCTTTTTATGGAGTTTGTCAATTCCTTGTCACTTCCCTGTCACTTCTTTGTCACTTCCCTGTCACTTCTTTGTCACTTCCCTGTCACTTCCTTTAAAACTTTTAACTCTTTTATTCTATGCATATCGCTATAGCAGGCAATATCGGTTGCGGCAAGACCACGCTCACCCGAATGTTGGCCAAACGTTATGGTTGGAAACCTAACTTTGAACCCGTTGATAATAATCCTTATCTCGAGGACTATTATGCTGATATGAAACGTTGGTCGTTCAATCTGCAGATATACTTCCTGAGCAAGCGCTTCAAGGATGTGGTAGAGATCTCGCAGAGCAAAGAGGTCATCGTGCAGGACCGTACCATATTCGAGGATGCACGTATCTTTGCGCCCAATCTCAATGAGATGGGTATGATGGACGACCGCGACTTCCAGAACTACAAGGAACTCTTCGAACTGATGATGAGCCTGGTCCGTCTGCCAGACTTGATGATCTATATCCGTTCTACTGTGCCTAATCTGATTGAACAGATTTCCAAGCGCGGCCGTGAGTACGAGCAGTCCATCCGTATCGACTACCTCACCGGTCTCAACAATCGTTACGAGGAGTGGATATCGACCTACAAGGGTAACCTCATCATCATCGACGGTGATACCTGTAAGTTCGAGTCTAATCCCGAGGACTTCCTCAAGGTCACAGACCAGATTGACTCGAAACTGTTTGGATTGTTTTAGACCCCTAGATACAGACCCCCTAAAAACAGACCCCCTAAATACAGACCCCCTAAATCCCCCTGCTTAGGGGGACTTTTCCCCCCAGATTGATTATTTCTTAATTTTTTTGCTTATGCGTAATTCCGAAGAACTTGAGGGCGTTTCGCTCCTCGGTAACCAGCATACTAAGTACGATTACGATTATAATCCAGGCGTACTTGAGACTTTCGTCAACAAACATCAGGGCGAGGATTATCTCGTCACATTCAATTGCCCTGAGTTCACTTCGCTGTGCCCTAAGACGGGACAGCCAGACTTCGCCAAGATCATCATCAACTACATCCCGAATGTCAAGATGGTCGAGAGTAAGTCTCTGAAACTCTATCTTTTCTCTTTCCGTAATCACGGCGATTTCCACGAGGACTGCGTCAACATCATCAAGAATGACCTGGTCAAACTCATGGAACCCCGCTACCTGGAGGTCATCGGCATCTTCACTCCCCGTGGAGGCATCTCTATCTACCCCATGGCCAGCTATGCCGACGCCGACCACAAGGAACTGCAGCGCCAACGAATGTTGGCTTGCTTCAGGAATGAATAAGAAAGACCCTCCCCAAACCCTCCCTGCTAAAAGACCCTCCCCAACCCTCCCTGCTAAAAGACCCTCCCCAACCCTCCCTGCTTAGGGAGGGAGTGAAGTTACAGAATATAATTGAAGGATTTCCCTATTGGAGTTTGTAACTTCAGCAAGTCCCCCTAAGCAGGGGGATTTAGGGGGTCTCCATTTAGTTAGTCTCTCCATTTTTCCATTATTATGAAAGATTCTCTTATTGTCGTTTCCGGTGGAATGGATTCCATCACGATGCTGCACGAGTATGCAGACCAGATCGCTATGGCAGTCACTTTCGACTATGGGTCGAACCATGCCAAGCGAGAGATACCTTTTGCCCAGTTGCATTGTCAGCGCTTGGGCATCCGACATTTGATCATACCGTTGTCGTTCATGCACGATTACTTCAAGTCGTCGTTGCTGGAAGGCGATGCCGCTATTCCCGAGGGGCACTATGCCGCCGAGAATATGAAATCGACCGTAGTGCCGTTCCGCAATGGCATCATGCTCGCCATCGCCTGTGGAATAGCAGAGAGCAATGGACTGAAACGTGTGATGATAGCCAATCATGGTGGTGACCACACTATCTATCCCGACTGTCGTCCGGAGTTCATACAGGCCATGTCATCGGCCATGAGCAACGGTACGTACGAACATATCGAGATATGCGCGCCCTATACGAATATCTCCAAGAGTGACATCGCACGTCACGGCAAGACTATGCAACTCAACTATGCTGAGACCTGGAGCTGCTATCGCGGTGGTACGAAACATTGCGGCAAGTGTGGCACCTGTGTGGAGCGACGCGAGGCACTGCGTGAGGCAGGTATAGATGACCCCACGGAGTACGAAGAGTAACCCCATCAGTCGTCACATCCATACTGCCTGTAGCCCTTTTATTGTCGGACAACAAGCCTATGCAATGAAAATTTAGCTAAATTGTGAGATTTTCGGCATTTTCGGCCAAATAAATTGTGAGATTTTCGGCAAAACGTCCAAAATTGTGAGATTTTCGGCATTTTCGGCCAAATAAATTGTGAGATTTTCGGCAAAAGCATTATCTTTTTACCGTGTCACTGGTTCGAGGGCCATGGCGATGACGGCACCCCAATGGAAGAGGGTGCCCAGGATGACGTGGATGTGCCAGATGCCATGGTAGTAGGGGTGACGAGGGTCACGGTCGTTGACAAAGAAATAGACACCGGATGTGTAGGCGATGCCCTCCAGGAGAATCAGTATGATGGCGCTGGTATTGATGCATTCACGGACAGAAGGAATGATATAGAGGATGGACCAGCCCAGAAGCAGATAGAGCGCAATAGAGGTCTTGGCCAGGCGGTCGAAGAGAAAAATCTTGAGGAAGATTCCTGTGAGCGACAGGAACCATATCACACCGAAGGCTGTCCAGCCCGCCACGAAATGGTCATCCTCGATGATGCCCATGCAGATAGGAGTGTAGCTGGAGGCAATCAGCACATAGATGGAACAGTGGTCCAGAATGCGCAGATTGCGCTTGCTTTCGGTCCCCGGCTTGGCCCAATGATATAGGCACGAGACAAGATACATCATCAGCATACCGACGGTGAAAAAGGTCGCACCAAAGGCCATCTCCCAGTTCTTGGTATAGCCGAGCCAGATGATGACCCATGCAATGCAGGGTACCAAACCGAGTCCAACTGTATGGGTGATAGCGCTGAAGAGTTCTCCTTTTGTATGCTTAGCCAAGGTGTGTGAAATTTTTAGGAAGTTATAGACGTTGAAAAATAATTTACTCAACTTTCGCAAGCTCCAGTTGAGAGTAGGGAAAGGCTAAAAAAAGTAGTAAAAGGGGAGTAAAAGGGACGATACAAACAATCCCTGAAATACTCCCGCCAGTAATAGCAAATGTCACTTTTACTACCTTTTTACTCCCCTTTTACTCCCCTTCTTTACTGAAAGTGAGCAAGTTGGAAACTTGCGAAACTTGAATTAATTTAGGGGAGTTAAAGATTTTCAAGAAGTAAAAAGAACTAAAGACGTTCCGTCTCTATTTTCTCTTTCTTTTTGAATTTCTTTAACTCCCCTTTGAACAATTACAGGTTCTTCATCAGGAAGGCCTTGAAGTCGCTGAACTCCTTGGTCATAGGCTGAGTCTGCTTGGTACCCTGCATGAACTTCTGCAGGGTGGCAGGGATAGCTACGCTCTGACCAATGATAGGCTCCACGGTATCCTTGAACTTGGCAGGATGCGCAGTCTCCAGGAAGATGCCGATCTCGCCCTCCTTCAGACCATCGACCAATGCCTGATAGCCGCATGCACCGTGTGGGTCACATACGTAACCGTCGTTACGCAGTGCAGCCTGCATGGCAGCCTTGATCTGGTCGTCGTTGTAGGTGGCACCGCTGATGGTCTGGCAGATGGCAGAATGAGCCTCCTCGGGAGTGATCTTCTGTGCCTTCTGCTGGCCGCCACCGAAGAGGTTGACGATGCGGGCGAAGTTCGAAGGATCGCCTACGTCCATGGCATTGGCGAGTGTGGCCTGTGTAGCGCGTGGATTGTAGTGACCTGATCCAAGGTACTGGAAGAAGATGTCGTTGGCGTTGTTCGATGCAATGAAACGCTTGACGGGCAGACCCATCTTGGCACCGAACAGACCGGCGCAGATATTGCCGAAGTTGCCCGATGGTACGCATATTACGACATCCTTGATGGCAGTGCCCAACTGCTTCTTGAGTTGTGCATAGCCATAGAAGTAATAGAATGCCTGGGGCAGGAAACGGGCTACATTGATAGAATTGGCCGAAGTGAGGAAGAACCGTTCGTTGAGTTCCTGGTCCATGAAAGCCTCCTTGACCAGACGCTGGCAGTCGTCAAAGACGCCATCTACCTCGAGCGCAGTGATGTTCTGGCCCAGGGTGGTGAACTGCTTCTCCTGAATCTCGCTGACCTTGCCCTGTGGATAGAGCACAGTCACGTCGATGCCAGGTACACCGAGGAAACCATTGGCTACGGCTGAACCGGTATCGCCCGAAGTGGCTACCAGTACATGTACATTGCCCTTGGTGCTGGGGTGCTGCTTGACGAAATAACTGAGCAGGCGAGCCATGAAACGGGCGCCTACATCCTTGAATGCACACGTTGGACCATGATACAACTCGAGGCTGTAGATGCGGTCATTGACCCGTACCAGCGGAATGTCAAACTGCAATGTGTCATAGACGATGTGCTTGAGGTCGGCCTCGGGGATATCGTCGCCGAAGAAGGCGCGCGCTACCTCGAATGCAATCTCCTGCAACGTGAGATCCTGAATGTGATCGAAGAAACTCTGTGGCAGGGGACGGATCTGCTCTGGCATATACAGGCCCTTGTCTGGAGCCAGTCCCTTGATGACAGCATCGCTCAGACTAACCTCTGGCGCTGTTCGGTTGGTGCTATAGTATTTCATATCGTGTAGTTAATTATTGTCTGTGATGGGAGGGATGGGGTCGGATGGGTTTTTAATGGGGTTAATGGGTTTTTTAATGGGGTTAATGGGTTGAATGGGGATAATGGGCAAAGCTCTACCAAACGGTCATTAAACCATACTATAATCCATTAAACCATACTATAATCCATTAAACCTTAACCCATAACCTTTAACCCATCAGAGCTCTTACCCCAGCAGAGCTCTGATGAACTCGTCGCGCTGCATCAGGCCGAGTGCGCCGTTGAAGCAGGCATCCTCGTCGAACGACTGAACGGCATCGGACTGCAGGGTAGCAGGTTCGGATGCAGAGGTCGATGGGTGGTTCTGCCAGATGGCAAAAGGCACTGGAGTCATCGTGTGAGTGCGGTACTTGATGGGAGTGGGGTGGTCGGGTAAGATAGCCACGCGAACCGTCTCGTCCCACTTGGAGACCTCGTTCAGGATAGGACCGACGCACCGTTCATCGAGCATCTCGACGCAGCGACGCTTCAGTTCGGCATCTCCGTCGTGACCAGCCTCGTCAGTAGCCTCGACGTGCAGGAAGACGAAATCTTTCTGTCGCAATTGCTCCAAGGCTGCATCGCGTTTGCCCTCGTAGTTGGTGTCCCACAGGCCAGTGGCGCCCGGAACCTCGACCTTGTCAAGTCCGCAATAGACGCCGATGCCGAAGATCAGATCGACTGCCGAGATGACAGCGCCCGTCTTGACGCGGTTAGGGAAGAGTTCGTGCAACGTCTGCATCTTGGGACGATAGCCCAGACTCCATGGCCAGATGGAGTTGGCGGGATCCTTGCCCTCGGCCACACGCTTCTGATTGACTGGGTGCTGGCTGAGCAACTCCTGGCTCCAGAGGATCAACTCATTGAGCAGGGTGCTGGTCTCGGCTCCGTCAGCCTGCTCCGGACGAGTCAGTTCGGGGCGCCAAGGCTGACCGATCTTGTCGTGAGGTGGGGTGCAGGCTACGTGTTTGTTGCCGTGACGGATCTTGAGCAGATGGCGGTAAGAAACGCCCTCGAAGAAACGTACATCCTGCCAGGTGAACGAAGTCTGGCTCTTGAAGTCGGGCAACTGTTCGTTCAGATATTTGATCAGCTCGGCAGCCTCCTCGTTGGAGATATTGCCGGCAGAGTGATTCTTGATATTGTCGCCTTCCAGACAGATGACATTGCAGCGCATGGCTACCTCGTCATCCTCGATAGGCACCTGCATGGAGGCTGCTTCGAGTGAGCCACGTCCCTCAAAGACCTTAGCCACGTCGTAGCCGAGCAGTCCCAGGTGTGCTATCTCCGAACCAGGGTGAAAACCCTCGGGAACGGTAGTGAGGCGTCCATTGATGCCCTCACGAGCGATGCGGTCAATGTTCGGCTTGTTGGCAGCCTGCAGCGGCGTCTTGTTGCCCAACTGGGCTATTGGTTCGTCGGCTGCACCATCGGCCAAAATGATGAGATATTTCATAAATGAAAAGAATTTTTAAAGCAAGTGACTAAGACATCCTTAATCCCTCCCTAAGCAGGGAGGGTCTGGGAGAGTCTTACCTAATGTTCACGATGCTGATGATGTCCGCAAAGACACCGGCAGCGGTGACGGCAGCACCTGCGCCGTAGCCCTTGATCTCCATAGGCAGTTCCTTGTAGCGGGCGGTGGTGAGCAGGATGACATTGTTCGAGCCCTCCAGACGATAGAATGGATGCTGGTCATCGACCTCGCGCAGTTCGACGCGGGCCTTGCCATCCTCCAGAGTAGCCACGAAACGGAAACGATGACGCTCCTTGGCGGCACGTTCGCGCATCTGCTCGAAGTGTGCATCGAGCTGTGGAATCTTCTCCCAGAACTCCTCGACAGGACCCTCGAAGTACTCGTCGGGGATGAAGAGGCGCTTCTCGACATCCTCCTTCGAGATGCGGTAACCAGCCTCGCGGGAGAGAATGACGATCTTGCGGATGACGTCGCTGCCGTTCAGGTCCATACGTGGATCGGGTTCGGCATAACCAGCCTCACGAGCCATACGGATGGCCTTGCTCATCGGCACATCCTTGGACAGGACGTTGAAGATATAGTTCAATGTGCCGCTCACGACAGCCTCTATCTTGAGAATCTCGTCGCCGGAATTGCGCAGGTTGTTGATGGTGGAAATCAATGGAAGACCGGCACCTACGTTGGTCTCGAACAGATACTTGATGCCGCGCTTGCGGGCTGTGCGCTTCAACTGGCGGTAGTTCTCGTAGTCGCCCGAGGCAGCCACCTTGTTGGCGCAGACGACGCTGATGCTGTGCTCGAGCAGTGGCTCGTAGATGGCAGCAATGTCGGTCGATGCAGTGCAATCGACAAAGACGGCATTGAACACGTTCATGTCGATGATGCTCTTGCACAGAATCTCGGGTGATGATGGGTCCTGGCTGGCATTGAGCTGCTCCTCCCAGGTAGAGAGGTCGATGCCGTCGCGGTTGAAGATACAGTGGCGGCTGTTGCTCAAGCCGACAACGCGGAGCTTGAGGTTGCGGTGCTCCAACAGGTAAGGCTGCTGCTTGTGGATCTGCTCCAACAGGTTGCGGCCCACCAGACCTACGCCGGTCAGGAAGATGTTGAGCACGTTGTAATCCCAGAGGAAGAAGGAGTCGTGGATGACGTTGATGGCCTTGCGCAGACTCTCCTTGGTAGTGACGAACGAGATGTTGGTCTCGGAGGCACCCTGTGCACAGGCGATGACGTTGATGCCGTTCTGACCCAGGATGCGGAAGAGCTTGCCGGCTATGCCTGGAGTCTGACGCATGCGTTCGCCGACGATGGCGACGGTGGCGAGGTCATGTTCGGCAGTGATGCTGTTGATCTCGCCCATGGCCAATTCCTTCTCAAACTCGGAGGTCAAGATATCGACTGCGCGTTCTGCATCGCCGTTCTTGACGCCGATGGTGGTGGAGTTCTCGGACGATGCCTGGCTGACGAGGAAGACTGAAATGCCGTTGTCTGCCAGGGTAGAGAAGATGCGCTTGTTGACGCCGATCACGCCGACCATGCCCAGACCCGAGATGGTGACCAGTGCGGTGTCATTGATGGAAGAGATACCCTTGATGACCTTGCCGCTGACGTGCTTGGGGTTGGCATGAATCAAGGTGCCTGCAGCCGATGGGTTGAAGGTATTCTTGATGACAATAGGGATATTCTTGTGATATACTGGGAAGATTGTAGGCGGATAGATGACCTTGGCGCCGAAGTTGCAGAGCTCCATGGCCTCGACGAACGAGAGCTCGGGGATGACATAGGCAGTGTTGATGACGCGTGGATCGGCTGTCATGAAACCATCGACATCGGTCCAGATCTCGAGTAACTCGGCATTGAGTGCAGCGGCAATGATGGCAGCAGTGTAGTCCGAGCCGCCACGGCCCAGATTGGTCACCTCGCCAGTCTGGCTGTCGCTCGAAATGAAGCCGCCCATCACGGTGATGCCCTGATGGTCCTTGAACTGACGGATTACATTGGGATTGGTTGCCTCAAAGTCGCAGACATTCTTGTCAAAGACCTTGACCGTCTTGATGATCTCGCGGCTATCGACCCACTTGGCATCCTTGATGACGGTCGCAACGATGCGGCTCGAGATGCGTTCGCCGTAGCTCACTACGGTGCAGAGGGTCTTGGCGCTCAATTCGCGGATCAGGTAGATGCCGCGGTATATATTGTTCAGTTCCTCGAGTATCTCGGTGATGTAGAGCTTGACGCTCGACAGGTCTTCGCCATCGAGCAGGCCATTGACCACATCAAAGTGGCGCTGACGGATAAACTGGAAGTCCTCGGTATAGCCCTCGTCGCCTGCAGCAGCCTTGGTGGCTGTGGCAATCAGACGGTCTGTGATGCCGCCTAAGGCCGAAACGACCACGATGACGGATTCCTTACGCTCTTCTACAATCTGTTTGACGTTCTTGATGCTTGCGATGGAGCCTACAGACGAACCACCGAACTTCAGTACATGCATATACCTTGTATTTATTTTTGTTGTTTTGGGGGACAAAGATAATGATTTTTTATCAATTATACGTCTTTTTGCTTGATAAAAGGCTGCTTTTATAGAATTTTTACTCAATTTTGACTATCTTACCCCGATATTTGCCACTCAAATTGCACTATTTATTAAATCATTGTGACAAAAATTGTGGGTTATACAGTTTTTTTGCAAGATACAAAACACGAAAAATATTGAACAGAATATTTGGAAATAATCAATTTTTTGAGTATATTTGCAACCGGATAATCTGTTAGTTCCAGCTAAATCAAGTTTACTCCTTAACTAATTTTTTACTGCTTTTCACTATGAATATACAACTGATGAATATTGTGGTCGATACCACAGTGGATGGTCCAGGATGGCGTACGTCGGTCTATTGTGCTGGTTGCCGTCACGCTTGTCCCGGTTGCCACAATCCAGATACCTGGCCATTCACGGCTGGTGAGTCGGTCCCGGTCGATGAGATTGTACAACGGCTGGCACAGACGGAGGGTAACATCACATTCTCGGGCGGTGATCCGATGTACCAGGCAGAAGCCTTCACGGAACTGGCAAGCCGCATCGTCAATGAACTGCACCGCACCATCTGGTGCTTCACGGGATTCCTCTACGAACAGGTCGTGGCTGATCCGGTCATGAGCCGTATGCTGCCTTATCTCGAAGTGCTGGTCGATGGTCCTTTCATCGAGTCCAAGAAGAATCTCGACCTGATGTTCCGCGGATCGTCCAATCAACGTCTGGTGGATGTGCAAGCCTCGCTCAAGGCTGGCAAGGTGGTCGAATTCGAGTGGGACCCATTCCCTAAGTTCTGACGAATCCCTCAATGGATGAACTCAAGAATTATATGGGAATAATAAAACTCAAGAATTAGAGAATAATCTCCGTTGAGAGGAATTGATAAGAATACTATGAGAATAATAAAACTCAAGAATTAGAGAATTGAGAGAATAATCTCCGTTGAGAGGAATTGTTAAGAATTCTATGAGAATAATATAACTCAAGAATTAGAGAATTAAGAGAATTATTTTCGTTGAATGGAATGGATAAGAATTCAAGAATGGTATCTGTTGAATGGAATGAATAAGAATTAGAGAATGTTATCTGTTGAATGGAATGGTATCTGATTTGTAGTTTCGCCATTGGAGATCATTGTTTTTGGATGTCAATCGGGAACGGAACGCCCCGAAGGGGCAACATCTAATAGCCCATGGCAACGCCATGGGTATCATACGATTAGATCGAGTTCGCCCCGCTTTCTATGTTAAAATCCAAACATTTTGACCAAAATTTTTAGTTTTAAGCTGAAATTTTATACTTTGGGTCAAAAAACTGCTTATTTTTGACCATTGCAGTCAAAATATGGATGAGTTTGTTCTTGACATTATT
>JAILKE010000058.1 GCA_024694125.1 Bacteroidales bacterium | reverse complement strand
AATAATGTCAAGAACAAACTCATCCATATTTTGACTGCAATGGTCAAAAATAAGCAGTTTTTTGACCCAAAGTATAAAATTTCAGCTTAAAACTAAAAATTTTGGTCAAAATGTTTGGATTTTAACATAGAAAGCTGGGCGACCCCACCCGTCATAACACGAACACATAACCAAACCGACTAATTGATTCGAGAAAATTCGTTTAATAATAGTCAATAGGGAATAATCTTCGTATAACTTTGTTTAATTCGGTGTTGTAATTCCTATAATTCTCTAATTCTAGTAACCATATATAAATTCCTATAATTCTCTAATTCTAGTAAAATATATTAATTCCTATAATTCTCTAATTCTAGTAAAATATATAAATTCCTATAATTCTCTAATTCTAGTAACCATAATCAAATCCTATAATTCGAGTCTTGGACAAAAAACCCCTTCCCAGGAACTGAGAAGGGGTTTATAGTATAGTACAAAAAATTCGCGGAAACGAGTTAGTTGCTGAAGATCAGGATCATGTAGCCGACGACGCCGCCCAGGATGCCGATGATAAGGCCGGCCTTGGCCATGTCCGACGTGGAGATGATACCCGTCGAAGAGGCAATGGCGTTGGGAGGCGTAGAGATAGGGAGCGTCATGGCGAGAGAGGCAGCCATGGCCGTGCCGAAGAGCAGGGCGCGCAGACCACCCACCTCGAGGAGCGTATCGCCCATGCCCGTGCCGACAGCACAGAGGATAGGGATAAGCAGGGCAGCCGTAGCCGAGTTCGAGATGAAGTTACTGAGAGTCCAGCAGACAATGCCGGCGACGATGAGCACCACCATAGGCGACCACTCGGCAAAAGGAATAGAGGTGACCAGGTCATTGGCCAAACCAGACTTGTTGAAGCCCAGACCGAGGGCGAAACCGCCTGCCACCATCCAGAGGACCGACCAGTTGATCTTCTCCAGGTCCTTCTTGGTCAAGATGCCCGTCACGCAGAGCATGCAGACAGGAATCAGTGCTACGGTATTGGCATTGAGGTGATTCCATTCGCCCGTGAACCACAGCAGGACAGTGACGATGAAGGTGGCAGCCACGATCCAGGTGTTGCGGCCCTTCTGCACCACACCCTGGATATTGATGGTGATGCGCTCACCCTTCTGGAAGGGGAAGAGCCAGAGCAGGACGACCCAACCGATGGCGAGGGTGATGAGGGTGACGGGAGTCATCTCGGCGCACCACTCGGAGAACGAGACCTCGTGCACATCCTGACCCAGTTCGCGGAGCTTGTCCAACGTAGCCGAGTCATTGAGGTACTTCATCGCAATGGCATTGGGAGGAGTTCCGATAGGGGTGGCGATACCACCCACATTGGCGCCCAGAGGAATGGCCATGGCCAAGGCAATCTTGCCACGCGAATTGCCAGGCAAGGAGCGGAGCACCGGAGCCAGGAAAGCCAGCATCATGGCGGCGGTAGCGGTATTGGAGATGAAAGCAGAGAAGAGTGCCGTGACCAGGATGAAACCAGCCAGCACCGAAGCGGGACGAGTGCCGAACAACGCCAGCAAAGGCTTGGCCATCAGGACGTCCAGACCGACTTTCTCCACAGCCAGGGCAAGCACGAAGCCACCCAGGAAGAGCATCACGACTGGATCGGCGAAGGTCGCCATGATAGACTTGTAGCTGATGGCGAGACCTACGGACTGCTGTACCTCGGGACTGTCCTTGGCAGTAGCGACATCGACGAACCACAGGGCAGAGTCACTCACCGTGAGCAGCATCACCACGATGATGAGCACCGAGGTGCACCACGTAGGGATGGCCTCGCTGATCCATAGGATAGCGGCTGTGAGGAAGATAGCAACGACGCGGATTTCGATGAGGCTCAGATTGGGCAGGCCATATACTGCCGGGTCCATGTAGAGGACACCAAAGTAAGCAAGGAGGGCAATCACGCCTCCTATCACTGATTTGAGATTCTGTTTGAACCAAAGACTCATACTGCTTGGTTCGGTTTCAGTTGTAGAAGAACTCATGATATTATTGGTAGATAATTGATAATTGACTGATGATGAAAGTTGAGCGAAACGAGAATTATATTATTCTCCTCACTTTAAATTATCGGCCGCAAATATACGCTTTTTTGAGCAATTAGCCACGAAAAGAATATTAAAAAAATCAAAAATTATCTATTTTTGCCGATTTTTGTACATCGTAACAACTATTTTACTATCTTTGCAGTGGTAAATCTCAAGGTAAGTATTCCGAAAGGATCCTGTATCGTCCGTTAACTCCACGAGCAAAGCGAATAGCCACAATGACACTCAAGCAACGTTGGCAAAAGCTGATGACCAATCAGCCTCTCAAACAGAAGCTATACGAAATAATCTTCGGCAGCGATACGCCAGCAGGAAAGTCGTTTGACATCCTGCTGATGGTTTGTATTGTGGTGAGCATATTCATCACGATTTTCGACTCCATGTTCACCAACCGTTGGGTAGTGGCATCGCTCGTCGTACTGGAATATGTACTCACTCTGTTCTTCACGTTCGAATACCTGGCGCGACTCTACTGTTCGCCCCGCCCCATGAAGTACGCCCTCAGTTTCTTCGGCATCATCGACCTCATATCGATCCTGCCTATGTACCTGGGATGGCTGCTGCCAGGCGCGCGCTTCGTCATCGTACTGAGGAGCATCCGACTGATCAGAGTCTTCAGGGTATTCAAGCTGTTCTCGTTCCTGGACGAGGGCTACCGCCTGATGGAGAGCCTGCGCATGAGCCTGAAGAAGATCTCGGTCTTCTTCCTCTTCGTGCTTATCATGGTCATCTGCCTCGGCACAGTCATGTACATGGTCGAGAGCGGTCACCCGGAGTCGCCCTTCACGGACATTCCGACCAGTATCTACTGGGCCATCGTCACAATGACCACTGTGGGATATGGTGACGTCACGCCGGTCACTATGGCAGGACGCCTCTTCGCCAGCATCGTGATGCTGCTGGGATATACCATCATCGCCGTCCCTACGGGTATCGTATCGAGCGAGATGGTCAAGCAGTCCCAACTGCCTCCCCACGAGAAATATGACCACGACCCGCTGAACGGAGAAAGCGAGGAAAGCGAAGAAAGGACAAAGGGACAAAGTACAAAGGACAACTAGAGAGGTACTAGAATAACTAGGAAGTTCACTAGAATTTATAGAATTATAAGAATTTCTTTGGTTACTAGAATTACTAGAATTTCTAGAATTTCTAGAATTTCTTTAAGGTCTAAATTCTATGGGTGACAGCGCAGGAGATGGTATCGTCCCTTTCTCTCCCCTTTTACTCCCCTTTTACTCCCTTTTTACTCCCTTTTTACTCCCCTTAATTAGAATTTTTTCAACCTTTTAAATTATTATATTATGGCATTAATGGATCAACTCGTTGCTAAGGCAAAGGCCAACAAGCAGCGCATCGTCCTCGCAGAGGGCACTGAACCACGTACTATCCAGGCCGCCGACCGTATCCTCGGTGACGGTGTAGCAGACATCGTCCTGATCGGTGCAAAGGCCGAAATTGACGCTTTGGTAAAGGAGTACAACCTGAAGAATATCGACAAGGCAACCATCGTCGAACCAGAGAATAACCCTAACGCACAGAAGTATGCAGAACTGCTCTTCAAGCTCCGCGAGAAGAAAGGTATGACCCGCGAACAGGCTGACCAGCTCGTCAAGAACCCTCTCTACCTCGGTACCCTCATCATCAAGAGCGGCGAGGCTGACGGTCAGGTAGCCGGCGCACGCAACACCACTGGCGACGTGCTCCGTCCTGCACTGCAGATCATCAAGACTGCTCCTGGCATCAGCTGCGTCAGCGGCGCCTTCATCATGATCATGGACAACGAGGCTGCCAAGGCCTACGGTCAGAACGGTATCATGGTCTTCGCCGACTGCGCCGTCACTCCTAACCCTGAGGCTGCACAGCTCGGTCAGATCGCCGTTTGCGCCGCTCAGACTGCACACGACATCGCAGGCATCGAACAGCCAGTCGTAGGTATGCTGTCATTCTCTACCAAGGGATCGGCCAAGCACGAGATGGTTGACAAGGTTGTCGAGGCTACCCGCATCGCCAAGGAGATCAACCCTGACCTGGTCATCGACGGCGAACTGCAGGCCGATGCCGCTATCGTTCCTTCGGTAGGCGCCAGCAAGGCTAAGGGTTCGACCGTAGCCGGCCACTGCAACACTCTGGTCTTCCCTACCCTCGAGGTGGGCAACATCTGCTACAAGCTCGTTCAGCGCCTCACCGGCGGTACAGCTGTCGGCCCTATCCTGCAGGGTATCGCCGCTCCTGTCAATGACCTGAGCCGCGGCTGCAACATCGACGAGGTTTACCAGACCATCGTCGTTACCTGCAACCAGGCTATCGGAGCCAAGGAGAGAGCCGCTAAGGCATAATCAATGGGAAGGACTCTCCCCGACCCTCCCTACAAGGGAGGGAGGTTTTTAATATACCAACTACCTGACTGAAGCTAAATTCAGTTCACGTCGGGGTAGTATTCTCAGAACCACGAAACGGAGAGAGTCCACCTGTCCTACATTTTAGTTTTTGGCCAAATATAGTTAGTCTTGATTATGTTTGCGCCCAATGTTTCATTTTTTAATATCCCCCTCCCTCGTAGGGAGGGTCGGGGAGAGTCCTTATGAAGATTCTTGTATTGAACTGTGGCTCATCGAGCCTCAAATATAAACTTTTCGATGGCAAAAATGTCATCGCACAGGGTGGCGTAGAGAAGATCGGCCTGCCCGATTCGTTCCTCAAACTCACCGCTCCTAACGGAGAGAAGGTCATCCTCGAGCACAACATGCCCGAGCACACCGCAGCTGTCAGCTTCGTCTTCGAGCAGTTGCTCTCCGAGAAGTACGGCGTCATCAAGTCGGTCAGCGAGATAGAAGCTGTCGGCCACCGCGTACTGCACGGCGGTATGAAGGTCACCAAGTCGTGCCTCATCACCGACGAGGTCATCGAGGTTATCAAGGAGTGCGCCGTCCTCGGCCCATTGCACAACCCTGCCAACCTGAAGGGTATCATGGCTGTCAAGCAGCTCTCTCCTGCCTGCCCACAGGTAGCAGTGTTCGATACCGCTTTCCACCAGACCATGCCCGAGAAGGCCTACATGTATGCCATCCCTCGCGAACTGTTCAAGAAGTGGGGCGTACGTCGCTACGGCTTCCACGGCACTTCACACCGCTTCGTCAGCAAGCGTGCCATCGAGTACCTGGGACTGGATCCCAACAACTCTAAGCTCATCGTCGCTCACATCGGCAACGGCGCCTCTATGTCGGCCGTAGTCAATGGCAAGTGCGTCGATACCTCTATGGGTCTGACTCCATTGGAGGGTCTGGTGATGGGTACCCGCTCGGGCGACATCGACGCCGCAGCCGTTACCTTCATCATGGAGAAGGAGCACCTCTCGCCTGCCGAGATGGACACCCTGCTCAACAAGAAGTCGGGTATGCTCGGTCTGTGCGGTTCGAGCGACATGCGCGATGCCTTCCAGAAGGCTAAGGACGGTGACAAGGATGCACAGTCGGCCATGGATGCTTACTGCTACCGTATCCGCAAGTACATCGGCGCCTATGCTGCCGCTATGGGTGGCGTAGATGCTATCGCCTTCACCGGCGGTGTAGGTGAGAACCACGTCTATGTACGCCAGCAGGTCTGCAAGGACATGGACTTCATCGGCATCAAGTTGGACGAGGCCAAGAACAGCACCACTCAGGGCGTAGAGGCTATCATCTCTACTCCTGACAGCAAGGTCACTGTTGCCGTCGTTCCTACTGACGAGGAGCTGATGATCGCTACCGATACCGAGGAGATTGTATCGAACAAGTAATCCTCGCTGACTCATTGAGTCACAAGCATCTCTCACAGAACGTAAGTAAGTGGAAAAGAGTCATACAGACAGTCCTTTCCCGACTCTTACCTTTGTGAGAGATTACTTTTTTGTCCGATGTATCGCTTTTCCCCCAATAATGACGTCTGCACAGCCACCGATGATGCAGATTGCACTTGAATAAAAAAAGACTTCGTACGAAAACGATAACCAAAACGAAAAATCCGTTCCAAATTCGTTTATTTTTTTTTGAAAGCGAATCGAACAAATCAAAGAAAATGGTATGTTTTAATTCGTTTAAATTCGGTGTTCCTTTAAAATCCGTTCCTATCTGTTCAATCCGTTCGATCTGCGTGCTTTTTTAGAGAACACGAAAGGGACGAAAGGGACGAAAAACAACCAATGGTAGTTTCATGCTTACTCTTATAAACTCTCACTGAGAAATGGAGATAATAGAGATAGGACATATAGGAAAACTCCTTTCCACTCTGTTTGCTCTGCGAGAAATAAAAAACAGCAAAGCTGTACGAAAACGATAACGAAAACGAAAAATCCGTTCCATTCTGTTCAATCCGCTTTCCCCAAAAATTAAAAAACAAAATATGAAGAACGATGAACTCTTGTCCCAGACAATCAGCTACCTGCGGTTCCCGCTGATAGTCGGAGTCGTATTCATACATTACAATTTGGCCGAGAATGGCTTCTCAATACATGGCGTAAAGTATGGTCTCGACAATCCCGACTGGTACTATCACATCATATACTTTTTCAGTGGAGTCTTGCCAAGCATTTGCGTTCCATTGTTTTTCATAATATCAGGTTTCCTTTTTTTCTATCGGAAAGACTTCAATAGTATGGTATATAAACAAAAGTTGCGGACCAGGGCCAGGACACTGTTATTACCATTTTTATTGTGGAACATTATCGCGATATTGATACAGGCCTCATATAAACTTCCATTTCTATCATCCGTCTTTCCTCATGCCAACCAGATGGATATAATATTATCACCAGAACGACTGTTCAATACTTTCTTTGCATATTATGAAAACGAAGGAATATTTGTCTCATCAGTCGCCGAGGAAGTCTTGACAGAGGCTAACAGATATCCCTTTCCCATCAATTTCCCATTGTGGTACGTTCGCGATTTAATAGTTATGGTGATATTGTCCCCATTGATTTACTGGATGATCAAGAGATGTGGTCTCTGGTTCATCTCCCTTTTAGGGATGGTATGGTTTTTCACTGATTCATTGATCTTTACTGAGGGAGGCTATGCTACTTCCTTCTTTACTGCGGCATTCTTCTTTTCCAGCGGAGCATATTTCAGCATCAACGGGAGGAGTTTCGTAGAGTGTATGCGTCAAGCCAAGTATGTCCCACTCATATACCTTCCATTGGCCTTTGCAGACACGTTTACGAAGGGAGCAGATTACAATGTATTTATCCATGAGTCAGGTATTCTGACAGGAGTTGTATCGGCAGTCATTGTATCATCCTATCTCATCGAGAAGGGAACTGTGAGAGTCCATTCCGCATTAACTGACAGCTGTTTTTTTATCCTGGCTCTCCACATACTCATCATGAGCAATATCGGGAAAGTTTTGTTTTCTATACTCCATCTGCCTGACAGTACTTACTCAATGCTGCTTCTCTATTTTTTTGTACCTATTATTACCATAACTTTTTGCACCCTGACACATGTTTTCCTCGGAAAATATCTACATCCTGTCTGTAACCTATTGACTGGAGGGCGATGACAGTTAATTGAATAAGATGACAGTTAATTGAATAAATAATCACGCATTCCCTACCCTATACAAAATAGCATAATTGTTAGAACGTGATTTTTTCAGAACACGGAAGGGACGAAAGGGACGAAAGAACTTCGTACGAAAACCATAACGAAAACAAAAATCCGTTCCTATCCGTTCAATCCTTTCAATCTGCGTTCTATTTTAGAGAACACGAAAGGGACAAAAGGGACGAAAAACAACCAATGGAAGTTTCATACCTACTCTTATAAACTCTCACTGAGAAATGGAGATAATAGAGATAGAACATATAGGAAAAACTCCTTTCCACTCTGTTTGCTCTGCGAGAGAAAAAACAGAAAAGCTGTACGAAAACCATAACGAAAACAAAAAATCCGTTCCTATCCTTTCAATCCGTTCAATCTGCGTGCTATTTTAGAGAACACGAAAGGGACAAAAGGGACGAAAAACAACCAATGGAAGTTTCATACCTACTCTTATAAACTCTCACTGAGAATTGCTGATATAGTTCAGGTCAATCATAGATTGTATATTTTTAGGAGTTTCTTAATTCGGAGATCAAGAGCCTTATTCTTCATTATATTTTGATATTCATGCAGTCTTTCTAAATTCAATTCTCCATCAATAATAGCCTGTTTTGACCCCATTGTCGATAAAAACGCCAAGGAGGGAGGACAAAGAGATAGACTATTATTTCTGTTTTAGGGACTGACGCATACTAAATAAAAAAGAAGCATTCAGCCTTGTATCTTGAAACAACAGAATACAGTTGGCAAGACTACTTTACATATAACGCTGCGCATTTAAGGAAGGACTAATACATATCAATAGGACAAATTGGAGAAAATGAAAAACTATTGAGATTGGTGGCAAGCAAAATCAGCAATTAAACGGCAAAAAACGTAGGAAAAGAGAAGAATTTCGAACAAAAATATGCAAAAACCTCACAAGAACAATTATATTTGCATCTAACATTCTGGTACACCTTCGTTCTACAAGAATCATGAAGACAATAGAGACATTGAGAAAATACACCTGTCTATTCCTGCTGATGACATTCATAGGGTGCAGTACCCCTATGAAGGATTTAGAGGGCAAGAACGATTCCCTCATATCAATTGCCGAAACATACATTTGAATCTAAAAACTATTGAAATATTAACATGAACAAAACTTTTCTTATCTTAATTTCTTTATTGATCGCAACCTGTACGAATGCACAGAGTGTGGACACTCGGAACGAGCTCAGAGCGACAGTCGGTATAGGTGGTCCATTGTGCTGTGGGGAAGAGCATAATGACAAGAATATCAGTCATTCGACCCAGTTTGAATACTGGTCACCCACGTTCAACGTCACCTATTACAGACACCTTACTCGTAGGTGGTCATTGGGCGGCAGACTTACCTATATGCACTGGACGGACAAATGCCAAGAAGATGTGACGCCATGGAACTATGTATCGAACCATGCCCGTCATGACTGCTATGCCATCATGCCTTCCTGCCAATTCCACTGGTTGCAAAAAAAACACTTTCGCATCCATTCTTCGGCTTCTGTGGGTATTGGATTCAATCACCAGAAACAGACGTACTATGGCGAACATGATAATGTGTATTGCGACCCTGCATGGGACCTCACCCTCGTCGGCTTTGAAATAGGAGGCCAACACCTCGCTGGCGTCATCGACATTAATATGGGAACAGCTACATTATTATCTGCCGGCATCAGCTATGCTTGGTAGTAGCATTTCTTGATTTCTATAATGACAAATCTAACATACATTTTCAGCGAAAATGGAATCATTAATTCAAGTTACCAAACTAATGATTCCAAAAGCTTTAATTTAATGCAATTTAAGTTCTATATCTAATACAAATCATTAAAAAACTTAATTAAAGAAAAAATTTTTTTGTAGCAAGGAACGAACTATATGTTTGGTAGGCAATCTATCCCTCACATATCGCTTTCTATCCCTCTCCCCTTGCACAGAAGGAGAAAAAAACTTACTTTTGCACCGACAAAACAACTAAACTATGAAAAAAACATTGAAAAAGACATTGAAGATCACACTGTTCGGTCTGTTGGGCATCGTAGCAGTGGCAGCAGTATGTGTGTGGGCAGAATTCGGAGCACTGGTCAAGGGGGCACTCTCAGTCCAGAAACTGGACGACGGACTGTATTACATGGAGTACAGCGGCGACGACGGATGGGACAAACTGATGGAACAAGGAGGATTTGCCAATGCAAATCAATTGAGCCAGTATGCCATACATTTCCTCTCCAAGGGACACGTCAAGATGGAGACACAGCCGCAGGAGGTTGCCTACGGGTGCTCGGCCCTGACCGCCAGGACCCCCGAGGGCGACGTGCTGATGGGCAGGAACTTCGACTTCGACTCGGCTACCGGCATGATATTGCGCACACGGCCGACGCATGGATATGCATCGATCACGACATTCAACGTGGAGTTCTTCGGCTTCGCGTCCGACTACCAGCCCGAAGGATTCGGCAACCAGTACCTGGCCCTCAGCTGCCTGTTCGTGGCACTGGACGGCATCAATGAACGGGGCCTGGCAGTGGCCGACCTGATGGCAGGTGACACCGTCCAGACACACCAGCAGAACGGACTGCCCGACCTCACCACCACCGGAGCGATACGTTACATGCTCAACAAGGCCGCTACGGTCGAAGAGGCCTTGGCCCTGCTGCGCAGCATCGACATGCACTCCGACATAGGGAGCGCCCACCACTATGCCATATCCGATGCCTCGGGCAGAAGCGTTGTGGTGGAGTACGTGGATGACGAGATGGTCGTGACCGAGACTCCCGCCGTCACCAACCACTACCTGTGCGATGCCAAGAAGGATGTGGGGCTATACGCCAACGATGACCGATATGACCGTCTGTGCAGCCACATCGACCCATGCAATGGCGTGATGGAACGCGCAGCGCTGACCGAAGCCATTCAGGAGGTGAGCCAGGAGGGTGCGCCCGACAAGTGGCTCGGCACCGCCTGGACGATGGTGATGGACCTGTCGCATCCCTCGGTGACCTACTACGCGCGCCGCCACTTCGACCGACCCTTCACCTTCGAGCTGTGAAGCGTCTGTTATTGGGCCTCAATAATGCCCTCGCAGTTGACAAAATGTCAGATATAGCGCACAAATATTGAACAAAAGAACAAGAATTGACCAAAAAGTTTGCGCAGCGAGAGAGTTTTCGCTATATTTGCGATGGAAAAGAGTAGATGGGTACGATATGGGGTGAATGGGGTTTTTATAGGGTGAATGGGGTGAATGGGCAATATGGGCCAAAGCCCGCGAAAGCACGAGCAAGCTAACAAAGCCCGGCATGACCCGACGAACTGCGATTGCCCAGTGTGACCCGACGAACAGCAGTTGCCTCCCAATTAGCCGATTGTATCGTCCCTGTCAATTCCTTGTCACTTCCCTGTCAATTCCCTGTCAATTCCTTTAAAATTCCTTTAAAATAATATATTATGCGCTACTACACAAACGTCAATGATCTGGGCGACCTGAAGGCCGCACTGGCTGAAGCCATCGAGGTGAAGAAACACCGTTACGACTATCAGCATCTGGGCAAGAACAAGACTGCCCTGCTCATATTCTTCAACAACTCGCTGCGTACCCGTCTGTCCACCCAGAAGGCTGCACAGAACCTCGGCATGAACACCATCGTGCTGGACGTCAATGCCGGCGCCTGGAAACTGGAGACCGAACGTGGCGTAGTGATGGACGGCGACAAAGCCGAGCACCTGCTGGAGGCTATCCCAGTGATGGGATGCTATGCCGACATCATCGGCGTGCGCTCGTTCGCCCGATTCGAAAGCAAGAAAGACGACTACGAGGAGATGATCCTATCGCAGTTCATCAAATACTCCGGCAAACCCGTATTCAGCATGGAGTGCGCCACGGGCCACCCACTGCAGGCCTTTGCCGACATGATCACCATCGAGGAGCACAAGACCTGTGAACGCCCCAAGGTAGTGATGACCTGGGCTCCTCACCCTGGCCGCCTGCCACAGGCCGTACCGAACAGTTTCGCCCAGTTCGCCGTAGCTGCAGGATATGAGGTCGTCGTCACCCAGCCTCACGGCTACGAACTCGACCCACGCTTCACCGAAGGTGCCACCATCGAGTACGACCAGATGAAGGCGCTGCAGGGTGCCGACTTCGTCTATGCCAAGAACTGGAGCTGCTTCGAGAATGCCCACTACGGCAAGAACCTCGAGAAGGACTTCCCGGACCTCTACCCCGGTTTCGACTGGCGTTCATGGACCGTCGATGCCAAACACATGGCTGTGACCAACGACGCCCACTTCATGCACTGCCTGCCCGTGCGCCGCAACATGATCGTCACGGACGACGTCATCGAGGGTCCACGCTCGCTGGTCATCCCCGAAGCCGCCAACCGCGAGATATCGGCCGAAACCGTCATCAAGCGTATGCTCCAGTCCCTGGACTACTAAACCCTCCATCGGACTGCATACTCCACAACTATACCAATGGTTCAGGGCTCCTAAAGGCTTGACTATCTCATTTGTCCAATCAAGGAATTCAAAATACGTTCGCAAGAATGAATGTAGATGCACGAACATCCTGAGCCTGATGGCATTTACTCGTCAATTCTTTAGGTGAAAAGTTCATTTAGAAAATGCTGCGGGCATACATCCATACAAAAGGAGTATCTGCCCGCAGCATTTATTATGTCGTTGAACAAAAAAAAGATGGTCCATCACAACTATTCTGGACTTTCTACGTTATTCTAAGGGAGATAATGGGTATCAACTCCTCTCAATCGTATAACCTAATAACCTAATAACCTTATGTTAAAAAACATTCTATCATTGGCGCTGACCGCGTTATGCACATCGGCCATGGCTCAGGAGTTCAAGGACTATGGGACCGAAAGGGAGTTCCCTGCCTGTCTCGACCAGATGCAAGCTACATTGACCTACCCGATGGCGTGGGGCAACAGCCCAATCAAGCAGTTCGACCTGTGGCGCAACGAGGCGCGCAGTTGCGTGCTCGACGCCATGCTGATGGCACCACCTGCTGCCACCGACCGCAAGACCGAAGTGATAGCAACTGAACGACGCAAGGGATACGAAGCACGCAAACTGCGATTCAACCTGTCGGAGTTCACTCGCGCCGAGGCTTACTACCTGGTGCCCGACGGCGAAGGACCCCACCCTACGGTCATCCTGCTGCACGACCACGGTGGACACTACGTGATAGGCAAGGAGAAGATGGTGCGCCCCTTCGCCTGCCCCGACTCAATCAAGGAGGATGCCGACTGGTGGCTCACCAAATGCTACGGTACGCAATATGTAGGTGACTACCTGGCCCAACACGGATATGCAGTCTTCGTGACCGATGCTCTCTACTGGGGCGACCGCGCACGCAAGGAGGGACGCCGCAAGGAACAGCACATGCGCATGGCGGGCAACCTGATGGAGCTGGGGTACTGCTGGAGCGGCATCATGGCATACGACGATATCTACACGGCCGACTTCGTCGCAACGCTGCCCGAGGTCGATGCTTCGCGCATAGCCTGCATGGGCCACTCGATGGGCGGTTACCGAACCTGGATGCTGGCTGCCATGAGCGACCGCATCAAGGCGGGCGTAGCTGTCTGCTGGATGGTGACGACCGACGTACAGTGCTCGTGGGAATATGGCAACGAGTGGGGCGGATTCGCCAATACGCTGCCTGGCATCAAACGCTACATGGACTATCCTCATATCGCCTCGATGGCGTGCCCCAAACCGATGTACTTCATCAACGGGAAGAAGGACAAACTCTTCCAACCTGTCGGCGTCGAAAAGGCTTACCGCTACATGCACAGCGTCTGGGACAGCCAGGGCGCCGGCCAGAACCTAAAGACCGAACTGTGGGACATGCCTCACTGGTGCGGCAACGAGGTCCAGGAGGCAGCCCTCCAATTCCTGGACGAACATCTCAAACATTGAAGGGGCAAAGTTGTCCCCTGAACGAAATCGCACTGAAAGAAAATCGCCGTTTGAAGGCTATCTACCCACAAGTATAGCCAAGTATAGGCAAAACTATAACAGGAAAAATTTGCCTATGAACTTTATTCTCCTTACCTTTGCAACGCTGTTGAGAGAAAACCGACAACAATCACATCGGCAATTCTCAACAGCGCACGCTCTTTGACATACGGAACTCCCGGGGACTTATTCAAACGGTGAATAAGGGAGGGAGTATAAAAATAAAAGATAAGAAATAAAAAGACTTGCCAAAGTTAGGCAGATTATATCTTCTTTTTGCTTCTTTATCTTCATTTACTTCTGGGTCTTCTGTCACGCAGTAATCAACAATTGAACTATAATATCACGTTGATAACTGTGAAAAAGATGTGGATTAGTGTTAATAACCCAGTGAATAACTATGGAAAAGCCATAGACGGGGGTATTTATCAACAAGGACTGGGGATAACTTCCGAATATGGTGCATATCGGGAATCGGACATCGGACAAAACGACTGAAAAGCAGATGCAAGATGGAGATACCATTTGCCGACGGCCGAGAAAAAATAAAGTTAAAATTGGGATAAAATACAATAATCAAGTAACGCCGTAAAGCGAAATCATTAACTTTGTACTGCAAACGGGCTAATCAGTCAATACATACAAGGCTTGAAATAACGTCAGGCATCGAACAATAAATACAGTATAGGTTGACGAAATCCCATAAAAAACAGACTCAATGAGAATAACGATAGTCGGAGCCGGAGCGACAGGTACGCACCTGGCTAAATACATGTCGGGCGAACAGATGGACATCATCATCGTGGACAAGAATGCCGAGAAACTGGCATCGCTCGACAGCGAGTACAACCTGATGACCATAGAGGGAGACGGTACGGCATTCGCCACCCTGCGCCGCGCCGACGTGAAAAAGTGCGACCTGTTCATAGCCGTCACGGACGTGGCAGAACGCAACATCGTGGTGTGCGGCATGGCTCGCTCCATGGGCGCCAGGAGAACCGTGGCACGCGTGGACCGTCACGACTACATGGAACCGCACAACCTGGAGGTGCTGCACCAGATGGGCGTGGACAGGGCTATCTTCGCCGAAGACCTATTGGCCCAAGGCATACTTGCCTCGCTGAACCACTCGTGGACCCGAAACTGGTACGAGTTCAACCGCGGAACGATGATCATGGCGGGCCTGCGACTGGAGAAAGAGGCTCCGCTGGCGGGCAAATACCTGCGTGACCTGACCGCCGAAGAGAGGTTCTTCCACATAGTAGGCATACGCCGCCAGTTCGAGACATTGATCCCTAAAGGCGACAGCCAACTGATGGCCGACGACATCCTGTACGCTACGGTCAATGCCAGCCGACAGAACGACCTCGCCCTCATGGCTGGCAAACACCCGTTCGAAATACGGAACGTGGTGATAGCCGGCGGCGGACTGATGACGGAACTGACCGTACAGAATGCACCCAAACAGTTACACTTCACGGTCATCGAGAATAATATCGAGGTGGCTCAACGCCTGGCACAGAACTGCCCGAAGTGCGATGTCATCGTGGGAGAAACAAGCGAACACGACGTACTGGAGGAGGCTGGTGTGAGCCGCGCCGACGCCTTTGTGGCGCTCACCGAGTCATCGGAAGGTAATATCCTGTCGTGCCTGACAGCCCGTGACATGGGAGTCAAGAAGACCATCGTATATGTGGACAAGATGCATTTCTTCAACATGGCGGAGTCGTTTCACTTCGGTGCCATCATCAACCGTCAGATGCTGATGGCCAATGCCATGTTCCAGATAATGATTGACTCCGGTTCGCTGACCTCCAAGATGCTGGCTCTGCCCAATGCCGAGATGATCCGGCTGGAGGTCAAGGCCGGTACCAGAATAACCAAAGCTCCGATACGCGAACTGAAAATCCCCGCCGAAATAACCTTCGCCGGAATGGTACGCAACGGACAGAGCGAACTGGTGACCGGACAGACGCAACTGCAGGAGGGCGACCACCTATTGGCCGTATGCCTGCAGGGCTACCTGCAAAAGGCCAAGAAACTATTCAACTGATTACTATGAACCAACTATATTCCAAAACCGAATACAGCTCCATCAACTACAGGATGATAGCCAAGGTGCTGGGCCAGATGCTGATGGTCGAGTCGCTGTTCATGCTGCCGCCGACCTTGTTATGTCTGTCGGAGGAGGCTGGGGACTGGCTGCCGTTCGCCATCGTGGCATTGATCACCCTGCTATCGGGCATAGCACTCAATACATGGTCCCACCCCACGAACCGCGTACTGAAACGACGTGACGGGATGCTGCTCGCCTCGGTGACCTGGATCATATTCTCGGCATTCGGGATGTTGCCCTTCATATTCTCGTCAGCGCATCTGAACGTGAGCGAAGCCTTCTTCGAAGCGATGTCGGGCTTCACCACCACCGGCGCCACGGTCATACGCGACGTGGAGAGCTGCAGCCAGGGACTGCTCCTGTGGCGTGCATTGACCCAATGGATAGGCGGTCTGGGCATCATTCTGTTCACATTGACCTTCATCCCAGCGTTGAACAACAGCGGCAGTCTGATGCTCTTCCACGCCGAATCGACCGGCATAACCCACGACAAACTGGCAGCTCGCCTGTCGCGCACCGCCAAGATGCTGTGGGGCCTGTATATCCTGTTCACCATCGTGCTGATGCTGTTACTGTACTGTGGTCCGATGAGCCTGTACGAGAGTGTGTGCCACGCCCTGGCATGTATCTCGACCGGCGGCTACTCGACCCAGAACGAAGGCATCGCAGCCTACGACTCGGCCTACCTCAAGTCGGTTCTGACGGTATTCATGTTCATAGGCGGCGTCAGCTTCAGCCTCATCATCTCCTCGGTGCGCACGACATGGCGCGCTCTGTGGCACAATGATGTCTTCAGGGCTTATGTTTATGTCATCGGGATATTCTATGTCCTGATGGTGATTGCCATCATCGGCAATGGTCACTACACCGGATGGGAGAGCATCACCATCGACCCGCTGTTCCATATCGTATCGGCCATGACCTCGACCGGATTCAGTGCCGGCAACTGGGAGGGATGGGGCATATTCGTACTGACGCTCACATTCTTCATGATGTACATCGGTGCCTGTGCGGGCTCAACTTCCGGCGGTGCCAAGATAGACCGCGTGCTCTACCTCAACAAGAACCTCACGGCTGTGGTTCGTAAGTATGTCCGCCCCCGTCTGCTGCACTCGGTCAATGTCAATGGCCAGTACGTCGGACAAGAAAGCGGCAACGAGATCATCGCCTTCATCTTCATCTACACCCTGCTGATCGTAGTGGGCGGACTGGTTCTGGTAGCACAGGGATTCCCGATAGTAGATGCCTTCTTCTCCTCCTTCTCCTGTGTCTCCAACAATGGACTCGGAGCCGGTATCACAGGCGTCACGGGATCGTTCGATTTCCTGCCCAGTTCGGGCAAGGTAATCATGTCCTTCCTGATGCTGGCTGGACGTCTGGAAATCATCACTCTGATTGCTCTTTTCGTCCCTTCATTCTGGAAAAACGGCCGATGAACCGCGATTGTACATAAAATGGACAGTCAACGCCAGAAAACGTCGTGTGCGAATTGTTGAATGGAAATTATCATATTTTGATTCGCAAGGATACAAGCCATATTTTGGCTATTTTTCAAAAAAGTAAAAATTGTCCAAAACCCATTTTGCGAATGGCCAAAAACTAAAGCACACAACTACCATTCAATACACAATAAGCACGTTTTCAAAGCAAAAAATGTGATGAAGTAATCGAGGAAACAAAAGTTTGAACCCGAGGCCAAAAAGAAAAAGAACCAACCAACCGCTATCCCATCAATGATTGAACCTCTTGATCAATCCGAGATAGGAGAGCAGTACCACATTCATCAGCAAAGCGTAAATAATGGCAGGGATGGCGATGCGGCCGTCATTGAAGACGAAAGGACTCGATGCCACGGCTATGGCCTGGGCGGCATTCTGCATGCCGACCTCAATGACGATGGTGCGGCGCTGGCCATCGGGCAAATGTGTGATACGGGACAAACCGCCTGCCAGAAGGATGGAACCTATGAGCAGCAATGCTACGCATGCACCTACGGTAGTGATATTGTCTGCAATGGTAGAATAATGCTGCACGAAGAAGATGGTGGCCAGCAGCATCAGGGCCGGAAAGGCAAAGCGCGACAAGACTCGGTCAATGGAACCGGCTGCCTTGCTCCACCAGTGACGGACGGCAATGCCTATGCCGATGGGTAACAGCATAGTGAGCAGGTTCTGCATCAGCAGATTGCCCACTGGCAGTTCGATGCCGACGGTCTGACCTACCTGCGTCGTGACCCACTGCATCACGAATGGTAACGTGAAGAGCGTTACGACGGAACTGATGGCAGTAAGCGAGACGGACAAGGCGACATCTCCATTGGCCAACTTGGAGAAGATATTGCTGGACGAACCGCCCGGACAACAGGCTATCAACATCACACCTATCACCATGAGTGGAGAGAGATGGAACATGGAAACTACTCCCCACGCTACAAGCGGAAGGAGCAGTAACTGACCGAGCAGGCCTAATATCATAGCCTTGGGGCGTTGTACAATCAATCCGAAATCACTGAGCCGTAATGTCAAACCGAGGTCAAACATCAACAATGTCAGGATCGGAAGAACGATGAATACGGAAGACAAGATTCAAAAGGGGATTAAAAGGGTTACTTCTTCATTGCCAATATCTCGTCAATGCTGCCTGGCTTCTTGCGGCCAATGCGTGCAGCGCCGTCGGCAGTGATCTGCCAATCTTCCTCATTGCGCATACCGCCGAAGTCCTTGTATGCTTCAAGTCGATCGTAATTGATGAACTCCTTGAACTTGCCGGCAGCACGCCACTGGTCAATCAGGTCCGGAATGAAGTAGATGCCTGGCTCGACGGTGAAGACGAAGCCTGGTTCGAGTTCGCGACCCAGACGTAGAGAAGAGAAACCGAAGCGGGTGTCCTTCTGCGCACCGCGTGGATAACCGACGTGTACCTCGCCATAGTTCTCCATATCGTGCACGTCCAAGCCCATCATGTGACCCAGACCGTGAGGCATGAACATAGCAACTGCTCCAGCCTCGGCTGCCTCCATCGGGTCTCCCTGCATCAAGCCGAGTCCCTTGAGACCCTCAGCGATATTGGCCCATGCACGAACGTGGCACTCACGATAGGTGATGCCTGGACGAATCATCTGGGTAGCCTCGGTATAGGTATGATAGAGTATCTCATATACCTCACGCTGACGCTGGGTGAACTTGCTGCCTACTGGCATGGTCGATGTGCAGTCGCCCGCGTAGTGGCTCATACCCTCAGCACCGGCATCGAGCAGAAGCATATCGCCATCCTGCAAGGTGTGGATATAGCCGTGGTTGTGCAATGTCTCGCCATGACAAGTGGCAATGGTCGGGAAGGAATAGAAATAGCCCTCGCTCAACGCTACCTGCATCACCAGTGCATTGACGTCACGCTCGTGCATGCCTGGATGTACGGCACGCATCACAGCCTCGTGCATATCGACCGTGATGTCGATACTCTTGGCCAATTCGGCAAGTTCCTCGGCACTCTTGTGATTACGCATATCGGCCAATTCGTAGCAGAGCTGGAGCGATGGATGGGCAACAGGAGTGCAGAGTGTGAAAGGATCAGCCGGAGTGGTATTGACCTTGACTCCGAGCAGGTGCTGCAACCAGAGCAGGTTGTGACCTCGGTATGCGGGCACGAAATGTACTGCCTGCTTGCGGCCGAGAGCCTCTTCGATATACTGTTCGAGAGCAGAGAGTGGACGAGTCTCGGTGATACCCACCTCGGCAGCCTTCTCGGCAATGGTAGGTTGAACGCCTGTCCAGATGATATCGTCTATGGTCAATTCGTCGCCGAAGATAATAGTCTTGTCGTTATCTACGTCTATAACTGCTGCCAAGCCTTCATAATCGAGGCCAAACAGATATAGAAAAGTACTGTCCTGACGGAAGGGGTAGTTGTTGTCTCGATAGTTCATCGAAGCAACACCATTGCCCAGGAAAAGCAGCAGACCATGGCCCATGGCCTTGGAGAGGCGGGCACGACGATCGATATAAGTTTCTTTTGAAAAAGTGGACATAATTAAAAAGTATTTAAGGGGAGTGACAGAGAAGCGGTGGAAATTAAAAGTTAAAAATTGGAATTGACAAGAACGATACAAACACCAGCCTTGACAAAACCGTCTTATGGGGTCTGGGTTCCCTCGAAACAACCAATAGAGGGAACCGCAGCACGGACATTGCCATCCAGGTCATATGGACAGAGTTGCGCGCCTTCGGCCGAACCTGCTCCAATGGCAGGCGACGTAGCTTGCAGATGGAAGTCAAAAGAATAGGTTGGCAAGTCGGTAAGCACGAACTCAGGGTCAACATTCCAAAGGGTCGAGACAAAGTCATCATCGTCCGTACCATCGGCACGAAGCAGACAATGGTCAAAGCGGTAGTTAAACACCGAATCAGCCCACTCGGTATTGCCCATCGGGTCGGTACCAACCGCTACCTTGTAGTACGACAGACTCAAGTCGGGATCATAAGACCTGCCCCACACGATGGTATTGACCAACGTACAACTGTCCAGGGGAGTGTATCGGCCGGAGTTAGCATCCATATTGGAGATACAGAGTGTCTGCCGCGAAATGGCACTATTGAAATTGAAGTTGGCCAATGTGCAATGTACTACCGAATATCGGCCACCATAGATGTCGAGCAGAGCGCCAGCAGCATTGTACAACAGACAGTTGTGCATCACTACGTCCGACATGTGGCAAGTGACCAGATTGTCGTCCGAACTGCTGATGCGGCAAGACTCGAAACGTACATCGGTCGAATCAATGAGGATGCCCGACGTCAATCCATGTATGTCGGTATGTTCGAAGCGACATCCCCTCGCCGTACTGTCTATCTGCAATGTGCCCCATTGCGAGGGCAACTGATCGTAGGACAGGTTGTAGAACAGATTGTCCGTTCTGTCACCGCGCAGGGTCACTCCGGCACTGTCCGAACCCAGGCAAAGCAATGTGCCGCCCACGCGGATGCCAGCCTTGTCGTGCATATAGAGGATGACGCTGTCTGCCAGGGTCAATGTCGCGCCTGGCATGATGATGAGGCTGTCCAATATCTGCTTGTTCAACCCGCTGCCCGTCCAGGTCGTATCGGCGCTGATGACCACATGCTGCAACTGTTCCACCTTGAGACTGGTAGCCGTGAGGACAATCGTCTGGGTTCGGCCATTGCACACGATGTCGATGTAGTCGGTATGATTGATCTGCAACGGGTCATCGGGCTCAATTTCGAACGTCGCCTCGACAAAGACGAACATCGAGTCGTCCTGTGCAATGCGCAGCAGGTCACTATTGGTGAACGAGGTGCCGTTCATCCCATCTACATTCATCCGGAAGCCGCTCTGTCCGGCGTGGCGCAATGAGATGGACTCCAGACGGAGGTCGGCATCACAGCGGTTGTAGAGTTTGAGCAGATAGGTCTTGCTGCTGTTGTTGCCCAACAGGCTACCCATGGCGAGCGTGTCGGTCGATAGTTCGGGTTGGTCACCCGCTCCCGTGGCAAAATGGTCCTTATCGCAAGCGATGAGGAGCAGCGGGAGAATCAATAGGAGTAGCAGACGAACCTTCACTGTATCAATGTTTTTTTATTTATAACGGCCAATGTCGGGAATTATTACATACCTGCTCGGCGCAATCAGTTGGTCACTATCAGTTTGTCGCCCGAAGGAGTGGCATGATACTGTCGCAGAGGGAGACCTTCTTCATTGGCAGGACCTGTCGTTGCTGAAGGTGAACCCCAGAAGACAGCGCCGAACACCGATTCACAATCCGAACAATAGGCAGAATGCGAAACCGGATCGACCGACAACTGATGGATCGAACCACGGCCATTGTTCTGGTAGCACCAGGGACAAGCGAGATCGTAGGCATAGTACGACGAGGTCGAGATGATGCCGTGCACCAGCAGCAATCCGCCTGTGCCCCAACTCTCGGTGGCCAGCATCTTATTGCGGTCATAGAGGCGGACATAACCGCCGGGACTCTCCAGCGTCACCTGGTCTGTCGCCTGTTCCATGGCGAGGTTGACCAACTGGACATCGCACGTATAGTGTACCCTTCCGGCAGGGACGGGACTCTCGTGCGCCACGTCATCGCACGCCGTGAACAGAGTCAGGGTCAATGTCAGGGACAATGCCAACGGAATCCGGGACAGGGTCTGTGGATAGTGGGCCAATGTATGGAGTATTGCGCCCGATGTCCTGCCACACTGAGATAACCCTCGGCGCAATACGTCAACTCCGGACGCAGGGGAACTGGTCCGGAGTCGTTCATTGCCCGGATGGGGCAAATTCTTATTTGACGAGACGGGCCACTGCATCATCAACCTTGTCAAAGTGGAAGCCTGCCAGCACATCGTCCATCAGCGCCTTGATCTGTTCGGTACATAGGTTACCTATGCTACCAGGATGCGTGTGGTGCACCTCCTTGACCGGCTGGAACTTGCCTGCCTCGATGTCGAGACCCACTTTCTTGTAGGCATCACGGAAAGGCATTCCCTCCGATGCCAGGCGGTTGACCTCCTCGACGGAGAACATCAGGTCGTACCTCGAATCTTGGAGAATGTGGTCATTGACCGTGATATGCTGCATCATCATGGTGACCATACGCAGGATGTCGCGCAGTTCGTCGAACGTCGGGAGGAAGACCTCCTTGATGATTTGCAGGTCACGGAAGTAACCCGACGGCAGATTGTTGCATATCATCATTATCTCCTGCGGCACAGCCTGGATGCGGTTGCACTTGGCGCGAGTCAATTCGAAGACGTCAGGATTCTTCTTGTGCGGCATGATCGACGAACCGGTCGTGAAGGCATCGTGCAACTTGATGAACCCGAAGTTCTGGCTTGAAAACATACAGGCATCAAAAGCCAACTTGGATACCGTAGCAGCGATGCCGCCCAGGGCCTGTGCCACGATGCGTTCGGTCTTGCCGCGACCCATCTGCGCATAGACCACATTGTAGTCCATCGAGTCGAAGCCCAGCAGGTCAGTCGTCATCTGTCGGTCGAGCGGGAAGCTCGATCCATAACCGGCAGCCGAACCAAGAGGATTGCGATTGACAACCTTGTAGGCCGATTGGAGTACCATCAGGTCATCGACCAGACTCTCGGCATAGGCACCAAACCACAGACCGAAACTGGATGGCATGGCGACCTGCAAGTGAGTATATCCGGGCATCAATACATCCTTGTACCGTTCGCTCTGTTCCTGCAACATATCGAAGAGAGTCTTGACGCTCTCAGTGACCTCTTTCAGTGCGTGACGCATATAGAGTTTCAGGTCAACGAGTACCTGGTCATTGCGGCTACGGCCAGAGTGAATCTTCTTGCCGATATCACCCAGACGGCGTGTCAGCAGCAGTTCGACCTGGCTGTGGACGTCCTCTATGCCCTCTTCGATCACGAAGCGGCCAGCCACGGCATCGGCATAGATGTTTTTGAGTTCGGCCAACAACACTTTGAGCTCGTCAGCTTTCAGCAGTCCGATGCTCTCCAGCATTGTGATGTGGGCCATTGAACCCAACACATCGAATGGTGCCAGGTAGAGGTCCATCTCGCGGTCGCGGCCGATGGTATATTTCTCGATGTCTTTATCGACCTGTACGGATTTTTCCCAAAGTTTCATAATGGTTGTTGTTTGGTTGGTTAGTCAGGAGTGGTCATTGTCCTCCTCTCATTACCCTTTACTCTTTACTCTTTACCCTCAATAAGGTATCCGGGTGAGAGCCTCTGCTATCATATCGGCAGCACCCTCGAGTTTGTTACCGACCATAGGACGGAGGTAGAAGGGGATGTCGATGTCCATGGTAACACGGATCTTGGTCTGATAGGCCGATTCGGGCAACATCTGAATCCAGATAGTGACTGGGACGGGCGAATTGTCGGCGCTGAACTTGACGCACTTAGGTTCCTCCCGTTCGACGATGCGGATACAGGCCTGCATACCATTGACCTTGAATTGAGCCGTATCTGTATCAAAATGGAAGTCGGACACCGATACCTTGCCCTGACCCTGTTCGTCTATCTTGGCGCGAATCTGCTGCTTGAGTTCGGCGGGCATATTCTCTTTCATTGCCTGCAGGGTACTGAGGTCAGCAAAACGGTTATAGACGTTCTCCTGCAAAGCATTGACAATCTTAATCTTACTTTCGTAACGAGCCATATAACTTTTTAACTAAATGTTTGCTCTGGGCAAACATAACTAAATGTTCGCTGGGCGAACGATAAAAGTTCACTGCGTTCACACTAAAAGCTCACTTCGTTCGCGCTATTCCACGTTAAACCGTTTTCACTTTTCGCAAACATTAGCGTGAGCGAAGCGAACTTTTAGCGCAAACTTGTTTGCTTTTAGCGTGAGCAACGCGAACTATTAGTGCAAATTTATTTGCTTTTAGCGCAAACCTTGTTTGCTTAATTCACTTTTTCCATTCGCTTGGATTTGCGCGCCACTGTTGGAGCACCTCGATCTCGGCTGGTTTGATGTAGTTCAACTCAGCAGCCTCCGAGATCAGGGCAGAGTAGTTCGACAGGGTAGTAAGCTCAACGCCTGCTTCGGCGAATGCCTGCTGCGCCTGAGGGAACTGATAGGTGAAGATAGCCACCATACCGAGCACATTGACCTTGGCATCGCGCAGAGCAGCGACAGCCTTGAGCGACGACATACCGGTCGAGATCAAGTCTTCGACCACTACGACATTCCAGCCCTCGTGCACCTCACCCTCGATGAGGTTGCCCATACCGTGATCCTTGGGAGCCGAACGGACATAGAGGAAAGGCACGCCCAGAGCATCTGCCACCAGGGCACCCTGTGCGATGGCTCCAGTTGCTACGCCTGCGATGGCATCGATCTTGCCGCCATACATGCGCTGTATGGTACTAACCAGGCCAGTCTTGATGATGGTACGCACCTCGGGATAGGCGAGGGTCTTGCGGTTATCACAATAGATGGGAGAATGCCAACCTGATGCCCAGGTGAAAGGGTTAGACGGCTGGAGTTTGACGGCCTTGATAGCCATAAGTTTCTCTGCGACGAGACTTTCGATCGATTTCATTTTGTATGGTGATTTTTTTGTACAATATCTTGAATTGTGCGCAAAGATAATGATTTTTTGCCAATTATCGCCCAATATGCAGCATTTTTTCACTTAGTTGTGCAAATATACATCAATATTTCGCTTTTTGGTTCCCGGCATTGAAACTTTAATGGTTTATGAGTTAAGGTTTTTCTTGTCCGATGCCGTTTTACCGTCCCGCGGACAGTCCCGTTACCCCATCCTTCGGGCAGCCTTCAGATGGCTTTGCCCAGCGTGATGAACGAGACCTGCACACCGGGCACTTCGAGCAGGCGTTCAGCAGCCGCCAGCAGGGTTGCGCCCGTGGTGCATATATCATCGACCAGCAACAGATGTCGACCCCGGAGACGGTCGATGTGGCTGACGCGTAGCGAGGCACGTTGGTGATCATATCGGTCCTGCCAGGTATGACCCACTTGCGACGCGGCGAAGTGTCGGCGCAGCAGCACGTCATTCCACACGGGCACATGCCACATCTCGGACAGGGTATCGGCTATCGGAGTAACCTGATTGTACCCACGGCGCAACAGACGGCGCCAGTGAATGGGGACAGGGATGATGGCATCAATGTCTCCGGGCCAATGTACGGGATTGCAGCGCTCCGCCAGCAAGCGAGTCAGACAGGAATTGATGCGAGGACGATTGCCGTATTTGGCCATGCGCAACAGTTCCGACAGGTGGTTCTGTGGTTCGTAGGCCGCCAGCGATGCAGCGTACCGGTACTTGATTCGGCCGCACAAGAACAGGCTCAACAGATTGTCTCTGTTGGGATTGCCGCCCAACTGGAGCCCCTTCAGACAATCGGGGCAGATCTCCAACCCATCTCCCTCGAACACGCGGTCACAACAGGCACACCTCATAGGTCATCGTCATCAGCTACATTCAACCGGCGCAGGACGGACGACGTAACATCGCCTTCGAACCCCCTCTGGGCAGCAAATCGGCACAGTTTCATGCGGTCGGCAGGTGACAGGGGTCGATGCATGCCGCGCATCTTGCCGCGCATCAGTTCGGTCAGGGTCTCGGCGTAATGTTCGGGCTCAATGACATCGTCCAGCATATTGGAGACGATACTGCCCGAATATCCTTTCTGCCTCAAGGCATAGGTTATCTTGATCCTGCCCCAACGTTCGTAAGTATATTTGTCGTTGATGAAGGCGTGTACGAACCGTTCGTCATCCAGGAACCGTTCGCGGCGCAAGTACTCCATCACCCGCTCGATGTCGGCCTCGTCCACCTCCCAATCGTGCAGTTTCTGCTCTACGTCGCGAGGGGCTCTTTCGGCTCGGCTGCAATAGGCCGCAGCCCGGTTCAATGCTTGTTGGTAGTCCATGTTGAGTTGTGGGGTTAGGTTATTGGGTTGTGAAATTGTGAGGTGTTTGAGATTGCGGAGGGTATTACAAGGGTATTATATCCCTATTATCAAGCCTCGCCCTCACCATTCGGTCGCGACCCTCCATGTCTTGGCGCAGTTCCACCTCGGTATAGCCGAGCGATCGGAGCAGGTCGCAGGTCTCGGCGCCATAGGCCACATTGATCTCGAAGTACAGCCGACCGCCGGGGCGCAAGTGACGCAAGGCATATTGACCAATGGTGCGGTAGAAAAGCAGCGGGTCGGAGTCAGGCACAAAGAGCGCCAGGTGGGGCTCGTGGTCCAGCACATTGGCCGACATATCCACACGTTCACGTTGGCAGATGTACGGAGGATTGCTCACAATCGCGTCGTACTGTGCTGACCGTGGAGCAGTAGGTACTTCATCATTATCCCCAGGTAGTGTGGATAACTCTGTGCAGAAGTCCTCCGTAGCCTCCTTCAGAATGTCTGCCTGTACGAACCGCACATTATTGATGCCCAATGACTTGGTGTTGTTTTCAGCAGTTATCAACGCATCGGTTGATATGTCCGCTGCAGTTATCAACGACCTGTTTATATCTGCTGCCAATGACAGGGCAATACAGCCGCTGCCTGTGCCGATGTCAAGCAGGTTATAAACAGAGTTATCAAGAGGGTTGTCCGCCCCATTTTCCACGGGGTTATGCACAGGCTTATCCACAGGTTCTGCGACCTCTTTTGCGGCGAAATCCGACACGATGAGATCGACCAGTTCCGCCGTCTCAGGACGGGGTATCAGGACGTGTTCATTGACCCCGAAACGACGTCCTCTGAACCACGCATATCCCAGCACCTGCTGCACCGGAATGCCCCGTGACAGAGGTTCTGCGCAACGAGCTAACCGCTCACGCTGATCGGGTGTGACCGAGCGGTAGTCGGCCATCACTATCTGCGTGTACGAGAGGCCGCAGACCTCCTCCAGCAGCAGGCGTATCTGGGCCTTGACCTCCCGTGCATCGTATTGAGTAGAGAGTGCATCCCGAAGGAGCTGAATCGTGTGTTGCATAGCGAGTGATGTTGGTGAAGAGCAGGCGCAAAGATACTGAAAAAACGGACAAAAACTATTGTAAAAATCTAAAAAAAACGAAAAAGCGGTATAAAAAGCGCTAAAATATCATAAATATACCTCTTTAAAAGAATTTATGTCGCAAAAAATCATTATCTTCGCACCCGCAAATTTTGTTTAATAATGAATCTACGCAAAAACGAAATATCCCATCTGCTCCTCGCCGCCGTCGTCACGGTTGGTGTGTGCACCGGTTGTTGGGATGACAACGAGTCAGAGACCGTCGTCAATGACTATCACAATGCGCTTATTTCCTCTGTGACGTTGGGTACCAACACCAACGTGTGCAGCAGCCTCTCCAGCTATTCATTCACCATCGATCATCTCGGCGTCAGCGACCCCGAGCTGATTGAGAGTACCCGTCAGTTGTGGGAGGACGATACCGACGATGACACCTACAATGTGCTCGAACCCGGCATCATCTTCAATCCCGATTCACTGCCCCTCAGCAGCATACCCGATTCCATCAAGGTGACCTTGAGTTACTCCTCCCCATCGGCCGTGATGGTCTATCAGTACGATGACTCGCTCCAGTTGCAGAACTGCACCAACTATGCCGATACGCAGATTATCTGGTTCGACGACTATGCAGTGACCCGCATCGAGGTGACTGCCTACGATGGATTCACCAAGAAGAATTACTTCATGAAGATCAATGTGCACCAGGTGTTGACCGATACCATTGCCTGGCACTATGCAGCCCAGGACCTCTTCGACATGACCGACGTTGCCGACCAGCGCGTCGATACCATAGCCGATTCACTCTACTGGTACACCACGATGACCGACGGTTCGCAGTACGTACGTACCTCCTGCCTGTCGGGCGACGTGAGTGAATGGAGTGCAGCCACTTCGGTCAGCGCCCCTGCCACGGTTGACCTGGGCAGTCTGCTCAACTGGCGCAACAGCCTCTATGCCGTGGGCAGCAATGGAGCATTGCTCTGCAGCACCGACGGTAAGGTCTGGGCCAATGCCTCGAGCGACTTCACTTTCGTCAATGTGCTGGGCATACAGCTGGCCGGACGCAAGAGCGGCGCCGAGCACCTCTGTGCCATCGTCGATCACGCCGATACCCTGCAGTTCGCTGCCTCGACCGACGGCACGACCTGGACGCTTGATACCCTCGTGGTCGATGGCGTCAGCACCAGCATCGTCCCTGCCACTTTCCCTATACACGGATACAGCCGTCCCATCGCCGTAGCTGCCAGCCCGACCAAGGGCAGCAGTTGTTCGCGTCTCAACGTGACTGGCGGTGTCAGGGCCGACGGCAGCCTGACCGCAGCCACCTGGATATGTGACGGCACACAGTGGGCGGAGTTCACCCAGGGCAGTCTGCCCAAGCAGCAGGGTGCTACCATCGTACGATATACGCTCGATGTGGACAATCCCGATTCCTTCTGGATACTGCATGTAGGCCAGCAGGACAACGGCCTCGGTTCGGACACGCTCTACTACAGCGAGAACTACGGCGTCAGCTGGCGCAATCTGGAGTACGATTATCTGCAGTACGCCGACCTGTTCGACATCGAAACCTTCGCCGGTGGTTCAGCTTTCTACAACCCTGCCGACTACACCATCTACATGATGGGCGGCACCAATCGCAAGGGCAACCAGGTGAGCCACGTCGTTGCGGGCCAACTGGTCAGCCTCTGCACCCGACAGCGTCGTTGATTCGGCCTTCCCTTCTGGACTTGTTGTTGAGCCCAATATCACCTAACCCCACCCTGACTGTACTATGAGACGAACATTGATACTGATACTCCTTTGGGCCACGTGCCACGGCTTCTGCCGCCTCAGTGCGCAGGAGGCTGAGTATCTGTACGAGATTGGTCCAGGGGTGGGTATGAGCTGGACTTACGGCGATGTCAATCGGGCCAGCGCCATCTACGACCCGCAGGCAGCATGGAGCCTGACCTGGCGCTACAACCCCAATCTGCGTTGGGCTGTAGCGGTCGATCTGAACCTGCATCATGTCAAGGGCGATAGCCGCGACTTCGACTACGTGACACTGGGTGGACAGACGTGGAGTTTCGACCGCAAGTGCTGGCAGGTAGTGATGCGTCCCGAGTTCACGTTCTGGAACTACGGATGGGGTTCGGACTATCGCGAGAAACATCGCATTGCACCCTTCCTGACCACAGGTATCGGCTTCGGGCAGGCATCGGGCAGCAGCACAGGCAGCAGTGAGCGCAGCAGCATCTTGACCTGGCCCATCGGCGCAGGTATCAAGTGGAAGATGGCTCCACGCTGGGATATGCAACTGACAGGCATCTGGAGCAAGTGCTTCGGCGATGACCTGGACGGATTTGTCGATCCATACCGGATGGGCACCTCATCGCCCATCAATACCGACTGGATTGGCCAACTGATGCTCAGCATCACCTTCAGTTTCAAGGAGAGATGCTTCGAGTGTCATAATCAGAATCACTTTTAATATGGCAACATTATCACAACTCGACAAGGCCAAGATGCCTAAGCACGTAGCCATCATCATGGACGGCAACGGTCGTTGGGCCAAGGCTCGCAACCTGGACCGCAGCGCTGGTCACAAGGCTGGCGTCAAGGCTTTGCACAATGTACTCGATGCCGCCGACAAGGCCGGTATCGAATATGTCACCGTATATACATTCTCGACCGAGAACTGGAACCGTCCCAAGGAGGAGGTGGATGCCCTGATGAACCTCATCGCATGGGGCATCGACCAGGAGAAGCAGGAGATGATAGACCGCAACGTGCGACTCCGCATCGTGGGCGACATCTCGCGCATGCCCGACTTCGCCCGTCACAAGACCGAGGAGTGCGTCGAGGCGCTCAAGCATTGCACCGGCAGCACCCTGGTCGTAGCCTTCAACTATGGCTCACGCTTCGAGTTGACCAGCGCCATGCAGCAGATTGCCCAGGAGGTCAAGCAGGGACAACTGCAACCGGACGACATCACCGAGCAGACCATCAACGAGCATCTCTTCACCAAGGGTATGCCCGAGCCGGAGCTGCTCATCCGCACCGGCGGCGAGAAACGCATCTCGAACTACCTGCTCTGGCAGATAGCCTACAGCGAGTTGTACTTCTGCGATACCTATTGGCCGGACTTCGGCGCAGACGAGTTGTACGACGCCATACTCGACTACCAGAGCCGCGAACGCCGTTTCGGCAAGACCTCGGCACAGGTACAGGAGGAGAACAACCAGGCTTAAGTTCCATCCCTTCCTCAACTAAATCAGTTCATCCCAAAAAGACTACCATACAAAATATAAATGAAGAAGTTCAGTCTTCTGATCGCCTTGATAGCGACGTCAGCCCTCTCGTGGGCACAGCAAGCAGACAGTCTCAGCATAGTCTCTGGCACCGACAGCATCGGCGCTGCGCAGCAAGTAGCCGACAGCAGCGTGCAGATGGCTCCTGTGCCCAATGATACGGTGTACAATCCTACCGTCAACCATACCAGTACCGTAGCTCGCCGTTACACCATCAAGGGTATCGAGGTCTCCGGTGCCGACAACTATGAGGACTATGTGCTGATAGGCTTCTCGGGCCTGTCGGTCGGGCAGACCATCTCTGTACCGGGCGACGAGGTGTCCAATGCCATCAAGCGCTTCTGGCGTCAGGGACTCTTCAGCGATGTACGCATCACGTTGGAAAAGGTTCGCGGTGACGAGTGCTGGATCAAGATTGCCCTCACGCAGCGCCCACGCATTGCCAATATCGAATATGACGGCGTCAAGAAGAGCGAGCGCGAGGATCTGGACTTGCAGATGGGTGTAGCCAAGGGTAGTCAGGTCACCCCCAATATCATCGACCGTGCCAAGAAGATCATCAAGCGTTACTACGATGACAAGGGCTACAAGAATGCCGAGATTGATATCCGTCAGACAGATTCGAACACAGGCGAGAACATGGTGGACCTCACCGTTTACGTCGATAAGCATGACAAGGTCAAGGTGCACGAACTGCGCATCGACGGTCTGGCATACTGGGATTCAGTCGGTGTACGATGCTGGCCTGTCTTCAAGAAGGACTACATGACCTACCGCGGTGCCAACCGCGCGCTCAAGAAGACCAACGCCCGTCACAAGTGGTACAATATCTTCCGCGCCAAGAAGTTCACCGACGAACTCTACAAGGCCGACAAGAAATCCCTCATGGACAAGTACCACGAACTTGGTTTCCGCGACATGCGCATCGTGAGTGACTCGGTTACCAAGTACGATGACAAGCACGTCGATGTCTCTCTGCACATCGAGGAGGGTCAGCGCTACTATATCCGCAACATCGACGTTGTCGGCAATTCGGTCAAGACGACCGAGGAGATTCTGGCCTACCTGCAGATGCAGCGCGGCGATGTCTATGACCAGGTCAAGTTGCAGAAACGCATCAACGAGGACGAGGATGGCGTCGGTTCGCTCTATATGGACAATGGTTACCTCTTCTTCCAGCTGGAGCCTATCGAGGTCAATATCGAGAAGGACAGCGTCGATCTCGAACTCCGCATCACCGAGGGTCCACAGGCTCATATCAATCAGGTTGTCATCAATGGTAATGACCGATTGTACGAGCACGTCGTCCGTCGTGAGTTACGCGTGCACCCGGGCGAACTCTTTTCTAAGAGTGACCTGATCCGTTCTGCTCGCGAATTGGCCCAGACCGGACACTTCGACCCGGAGAAGATGAACCCACGTCCAGTGCCCAATCCCGAGGATGGTACCGTCGATATCATCTTTGACCTCGAGTCCAAGGCCAATGACCAGATCGAGTTCTCGCTCGGTTGGGGTTCAACAGGTCTGATTGGCCGTATATCGCTCAAACTCACCAACATCTCCATGAAGGACCTGTTCCATCCCGAGCGCTACCACGGCATCTATCCTTCGGGCGACGGCGAGACCTTCACCATTTCTGCCCAGACCAATGCCAAGTACTATCAGTCCTACTCTCTGCAGTACATCAATCCATGGTTGGGAGGCAAGCGACCTAACTCGCTGAGTGTATCGGTTTACTACAGCCGCCAGTCGGACATCAACTCCAAGTATTACAGTAATACCTATTATAACAATTACTATAATAATTATTACAGCAACTACGGCTCTTATGGTGGGTACAACAGCTACGGCAGCAACTACAGCACCGAGTATGCCATTGACCCTGACAAGTCGATCCAGATGATCGGAGCCTCGCTCGGTTTCGGACGCCGTCTGAACTGGCCGGACGATTACTTCTCACTCCAGACGTCGCTCAACTACAACGTCTATATCCTCAAGGACTGGCAGTACTTCCCTGTCACCAACGGTACATCGAACAGTTTCTCGCTCGAGGCTGTCCTGTCACGTAGCAGTATCGACAACCCATACTTCACCCGTAGCGGTTCAGCCTTCGTCCTCGACCTCGAGATGGCTCCACCATACTCACTCTTCGAGAGCAAGAACAAGTATGCCGATGACGATGACCAGTACTCCAAGGCCAAGATGAAGTGGCTGGAGTTCTACAAGGTCAAGTTCTCGACCAAGACCTTCACTCCACTCACATCGGGCAAGCATACGCTCGTCTTCCACACCCGTTCGGACTTCGGCTTCCTGGGTCACTACAACAAGAACAAGAAGTCTCCGTTCGACAGCTACTACATGGGTGGTGACGGCAACTCTTACTACTCATCCAGCTACATCACGGAGTATATCCCTCTGCGTGGCTACGAGAACGGCTGCCTCACCTCGGCTTACTCCAACTACAACAAGGTAGCTACCTGCTACGCCCGTATGGTCGCCGAGTTGCGCTTCCCATTCATGCTTGAGAGCTCCAGCACCATCTACGGCCTGGCCTTTGCCGAGGCTGGAAATGCATGGACCTCGTTCCGCTACTTTAACCCATTCGCCCTGAAGCGCAGTTTGGGTGCCGGTGTCCGCATCTTCCTGCCTATGATCGGTATGCTCGGTATCGACTGGGGCTACGGCTTCGACAAGGTCAACGGTACATCGGCCAACAGCGGTTCCAAGTTCCACTTCGTCATCGGTCAGGAGTTCTGATCTTAAACCTGAACGTGCGGAGTCAGTCTAAAGAGCAAAGACAGCCTGAAACCGACCTTGCTGTTTGCCCCGTGCTCAGCTTCTCATTCAGGCCAAGTTATGTATAACCTAATAACCAATACCCCTATGAAAAAGATTCTTTTAGCCTGCATCGTAATGATGCTGATGAGTGCAAACGGATTTGCACAGAAATACGCCTTGATCGATATGGACTATATACTGAAGAAGATTCCACAGTACGAAATGGCCAACGAACAGCTCGATCAGATCTCCAAGCGCTGGCAGAGCGAGGTGGAAGCTCTCGCAGCCGAAGCCGAGGCTATGTACAAGCAATACCAGGCCGATATGGTCTTCCTCACCGCCGACCAGAAGACTGCCAAGGAGAACGCCATCGTAGCCAAGGAGAAGGAGGTCCAGGACCTGCGTCTCAAGTATTTCGGCCCCGAGGGCGAACTCTACCAGAAGCGCAACAGCCTTGTCAGCCACATTCAGGACGATATCTACAATGCGGTCAAGGAGATTGCCGAGCGCAATAACTACTCGATGGTCATAGACCGTTCATCGGCCGAATCCATCATCTTTGCCAGCCCCAAGATTGACATCTCGAAGGAGGTACTCAGCAAACTGGGATACTAAATTCACTCCTTTCGAGGCTTGAACAGATTCAATAATTAGAAATTATTTCATATTAACTATACACAACTAAGAATGAAAAAAATCATGATTCTTGCAGTATGTGCCATGTTGGCCGTAACTGCATCAGCTCAGAAGTTTGGTAACATCAATATGAGCGAAGTGTTCGAAGCAATGCCTGAGAAGGCACAGGTACAGAAAGAGATGGAGGCACTCCAGGCCAAGTACGAGACCGAGCTCAGCAAGATGGGTGACGAGTACCAGAAGAAGGTAAACGACTACCTCGCAGAGCAGGAGGGACTCGAGAAGAATATCGCCGAAGCTCGTGCCCAGGAGATCGACCAGCTCCAGCAGCGCATTCAGAACTTCCGCGAGATGGCAGCCAAGGATCTGCAGACACAGCAGCAGACCAAGGTTCAGCCTATCATCGAAAAGATCAACAAGGCTATCCGTGCCGTAGGCGAGAAGGAGGGCTTCACCTATATCTATGACCTCAGCCAGGGCAATATCCTCTACTACAGCCAGACTCAGTGCATCGACGTTCTGCCTCTGGTCAAGAAGGAGCTCGGCCTGCAGCCATAATCTCCTTCTTCAGGACAATCATACAGAGCACTCAGTTGCTTTTCATTTACCTCCCTTGTCACATATTCTCCGTTAGAATATTGATGAGGGAGTTTCGTATGTCAAAGAACGTATATCGAACCACCCGTTGCCGATTCAGCCTGCAGACATTGTCGTAACGTGACGGTAGCCCGAGCATTGAGTTGTCTGTACGGTTCACCCTGCAGATACTTTCAAATGCGGTGCAAAGGTAAGGACCATCGGCGAGACTTCCAAATTTTACCCCCCTATACTTTTGCCTATACTTGGCTATACATCTATATGGGTCAACTTGTTATGGCGTGAAGCGCACTACCTCATATAGGAGAGGGAATGAATGGCCCAGCCAACGATGGGCAAACATTACAAAAACTGCCCGGTATGTCAGACGACGTACCGGGCAGTTCCCGTAAAAGGTGATATGTAAGTTAAGTGATTGGGGCTGAGTAAAGAGGAATCTCGATATAGGAGTTTACACCAAATTTCCTATCAGAGATACCGTAAGGTCCGACGCGTGGGCAGGCAAGGGTCATTTACCTTGCTGCACCAGCCAGGAACGTGGCGTGACGCCCTCCATAGCCTTGAATTTACGGCTGAATACCTGGGCGGTACCGAAGCCGCACTCTGCGGCAATGGTATCCAGCAGCATATCAGGGTGTTCGAGCATATACTGCTTCGAGTATTCAATGCGCATACGGTTGATATATTCGTTGAAGTTCATCTGATACTTCTCGTTGATGTGGTGCGACAGGTAGTTGCGGTTGGTGCCCAATGCCCGCGCCACATCCGCCATGCGCAGGTTACAGTCCAGGTAGGCACGTTGCACCTCCATCACCTCGTGCAGGCCCTTGACCAGGCGCTCCTGCAGAGTCAGGTAGGTGTCATTGTCCGTATCGTCGGGGAGATTGTCATCGGACATGGCATCATCCGCCGACTGCTGGTCCAGGTCATCCTTTGGATCGAGGAACCAGAACTGACGCAGCGTACACTCCACGTACTCGAGGCTGAACGCCGAGAGCAGCATCAGGAGCATACAGAAGCACTGGAAGAAGGAGAAGGTGATATTGAGCCACAGATGGTCTATCAGTACATATCGCCCGATGAGCACACGCAGCAGGATGGAGATGAGCAACGTAATGAGCGATAGCAACAGTATATGCACCGGCGGGAGGCTCGATCCCTTGAAGAAGAAGCCTGCCCACGCTACACGATTCAGACCGGTACGGTGCAGCACATAGATGGCGAAACCGACGGCATAGACAGTATATACGAACAGAGTGGTACGATATACCCGATGCTCAATGAATCCCAGCGCCTGGAAAATCTTGGAACTGGCATACGATTCAGGGAAATGGCGCAACTGGTCGTAGAGCGCCTGGAAACGCGCTGCCTCGTCATCGCTGATGAGCAGGTACAACATCAGGCACACCGAACTCAACGCCACGGGCCACACGAACCACAGACACTGATGCCAGGGCAATGGCCGCTCGTAGTACAATACCCATATCATGCAGATGATGTAGCCCAATGTCAAAGGAGAAAGGAAAGGTACAGCCACGAAAGCCTTGACCAACGTATGAACGTCGGCTTTGGGGTTGACTATGACTCCGTCACTGATGTAATAGAACAGAGCCACGCCAGCCAGTACCCGCAGCATCACTACCATCGTACTCTTCGGCACGTAGAAGATCAGCAGGAACAGGCCTACCGCCACAACCAGTACTGGTAAATAAACAATCCATTCAATCAGATTATCCATAGCTATAGTTTGTTAGTGTAATGTAAAAGAATATCCCATTATTGAGCCAAAATGTATCGCGCAAGAAAAAAAATTGCGCACCTCAAATGTATCACGCCAGAGTGTAGCGTTACGGTATCTCACAGGTACAGAGGCCGTTTTTCCATCTGCAACCATGCAATCTCTTTATATGCACAGATCCGAGAGCCAGCGCTACGCCATGCAGCGCAGCGGCGGCACTCGGGTATGATCAGTTATTACTGTCGAAGTAATAGGTGATGGTACCGGCAGTGATGCTCGTACCGCTCACCGCCTTGAATTTAGCCTTGGCAGCGGCTGCCTGGGCTGCTTTGCGTATCTCCTGCGACGAGATGGTGGTACCCTTGCCGATGGCAGTCGATTTGACGGTTCCGGCAGCATCTACCGTGATGAGCACTACCACCTTGCCGCTCACATTCAGATTGAAACTGGGTCGAGGCAGCGTACCCGCCAGTCCACGGCCACCCAGGTCGAAGTCACCATATCCGGCACTGCCCGACGTGGCACCCGTATCACTGTTGCCGTTGGCATCGCCCTGCACACCTTCGTTGGTGGCATCACCGCGGTTGTTGAACAGGCCTGCCAGCTGGTTGTTGATTGCCTGTCGCTTGGCAGCCTCCTCGGCGGCCTTGCGGCGGGCGGCCTCTTCGGCAGCCTTACGCCGTGCCTCCTCTTCCTGTTGGCGGCGCAGTTCCTCCTGTCGTTGAGCCTCCTCCTGTTCAGCCTTCAGTCGGGCCTCCTCGGCCTGTTGCTGCAGTTGCTGTTGCTGCTGTTCCGCCACGTAGGGAGCCTCGGCATCGTCCTGAGCCAGCAGCGGCTGGTCGGGCGTAGTGACAGGCGTAGGTGCCGGAGCAGGAGTAGCAGGTTCCGGTAGTACATCTTCGGGCTGCGGTTCCGGTTGCAGGTCAGTGACGTCGGACGACATCATCTCTTCGCCACCTCCCTCGGCATCGACGCCCACCATGACGAGCACGCCGCTCTCCTCCTCCTGTTCGAAGGGAGCGAAGTGTGCCAGCCACAGCAGCACCAATATGAGGGCGTGGAAGAGGATAGTCACCACCAGCCCCAGTGTCTTACTCTTGTTATCTTGTTCCATATTTATGTACTGTAATTCAATTTTCGCAAGGGGTCAACTGAAACCTGCGAAAGTTGCGTACCTGACTACTTCACGGGTCGCGTAGCCAGCACCATCTTGTACTGGTTTTCGACGCCGATGTTGAGTATCTCTACCACCTTGCTGTATGGAATCTCCTCGTCGGCATACAGCGTGACGTACATATCATCATACTCAGCCTTGACCGATTGCAGCCAGGGGGTTATCTGTTCGATGTCAACTTGGTTGGGGGCCTCGTTGCCGAATGCCACATAGTAGTTGAGATCCTTGTCAATGGTGACGCGAGCCTGAGGTGCTGCCGAGGTCTGCTGTTTGCTCTGCGGCAGGAGCACCTTGATGGCATTGGGGAAGACTATGGTCGATGTCACCATAAAAAAGATCAGCAATAGGAAGATGACGTCGGTCATCGACGACATGCTGAATGTGGCCTGTATCTTGTTTCTACGTTTTAGTGCCATAAGCTTCGCTAATTACAAATTACAAATTACAACTTCGTTTCTGGCGAAACGGAAATGTAATTTAATTACGGATTACAGATTACAAATTACCAGCATTGCTACTGAAAACTAGTGAAGCGGGAAAGTAATTTGTAATTAGTAATTTGTAATTTACAAAAATTTATTTTTGAATCAAGTCCATGAACTCCATGGTCTTGGCCTCCATCTCGTTGACCACCTTATCCAGTTCGCTCACCAGATAATTGTAGGCGAACATGGCGATGATACCGACTATCAGACCAGCCACCGTGGTGGTGAGCGCCTGGTAGATACCTGCCGAGAGCAGAGTGATGTCGGCCGATGAACCAGCCTGCGACATATCGTAGAAGGCGCGGATCATACCCGTCACCGTACCGAGGAAGCCGATCATAGGGGCGCCGCTCGAGATGGTGGCGAGCATCGTGAAGCCCTTCTCCATATTGGCGACCTGCAGGTTACCCACGTTCTCGATGGCAGCCTGGATGTCGGCAGTCGGTTTGCCCAGTCGGCCGATGCCCTTCTCGATCATAGCGGCATAGGGAGCCTTGGTCTGCTGGCACACACGCACGGCAGCCTCAATCTTGCCATCGGCGAGATACTCACGGATACGGTCCATGAAGTAAGGAGCATCCTTACGGGCACGGTGAATCACGATATAACGTTCGATGAAGATATACACAGCGATGAGCGACAGCAGCAGCAACGGAATCATCAGCCAGCCGCCGTTCAGAGCCATATCCAGAAAATTCAACCCATCGGCCGGTGCGCTGTCAGCAGCTGCTTCGGCGGCTGCCACAGCCGTGGTGTCCTGTTCACCGGGCATCATCAACTGTAAAAAAGGTAACATCATAGTTTTTTATATAATTTTGAGGTTAAAATTTGCTTTATTCGTAAAAAAAGTGCATCTTTGCTGCAAACTAAACACTTTACTACACATGAAAATAGCATTGTTTGGCGCACAGAAGCCCGAAGCCTGTCAGCAGATACGCCACATTCTCGAGTCGGTTCCCGGTGTGGAGTGCATCGACGGGGACCAGAGTTTCTGCTGTGCCGATATGGCACTCAGCATAGGGGGAGATGGTACTTTCCTGCGTACGGCAGCGAAGGTAGGTCTGAGCGATGTGCCTATTCTTGGCATCAACGCAGGCAGGTTGGGGTTCCTGACCGATATGCAGCTCAGCGAGGCCGCCGAGGTGTTGCCCGAAATGCTTACTACCGGCCACTATGACATCGAAAACCGCGCTCTGCTCAGTCTCTCTATTCCGCAATGCCGGCAGCAGTATCCGCAGTTTGCGCTCAACGAGGTAGCCGTGCTGAAACGCGACCTCTCCTCGATGGTATCAGTATCGGTATATATAGACGGATGTCTGCTCAATACCTACGATGCTGATGGTCTGGCCATCGCCACGCCCACTGGCAGTACAGCCTATGCTATGAGTGCGGGAGGTCCTATCCTGGAGCCTGGCTCGCACTGTTTCGAGATTGTTCCTATTGCGCCGCACTCGCTCACCACGCGTCCCTTGGTCATCAAGGACGATGTGACTATCGATGTCTCGGTGCGCAGTCGCAATGACCTTTTCCTGGTCGCCGTCGATGGTTTGCCCGTTCATCTGACGACCGAATATAACTTGCGTCTGTCGCGTGCCTCCCACGATGTCCGTGTGGTACGCCGTCCCGATCATACTTTCTTCGACACGCTCCGCCAGAAACTGATGTGGGGAACGAAGTCGGTGGACAATTGATAATTGACAATTGATAATTGATAATTGACAATTGACAATTGATAATTGATAATTACCATGCGGCACTGAATCCGCGCTCAAATATTTTCCTACATACGGCTTGCGGTGCATAACTGCGAGCCGTTTTTTTGCAATTGACAATCGAAACTTTTATCAATTGTCAATTATCAATTATCAATTGGAATTTCCATCGTCCTCGACGATGGAAATTCCGTACGTTTTCTCGTACCTGGCGCGCATCCTTGGCATGGCGTCGCGGCGGAGGCTCAGTGTGAGGCGGCAGTCTTCGCCGAAGTCCTGAGCCAGGACGTTGGCACCCTCCTCCTTGGCTATGCGCATGGCCTCGCCCATCATAGGGTACTGGTAGTGCACCACCAGCGTTTCCTCGATGATACGTTCCTCAATCTGGGCGGCGTTGAGAGCCTCCTGTGCGGCAGTGCGGTAGGCCTCAATCAGGCCGCTGGTGCCCAACTTGATGCCACCGAAGTAACGGACCACGATGACGCATAGATTGGTCAACTCGAAGCTGTTGATCTGTCCCAATATCGGTTTGCCCGCCGTGCCCGACGGTTCGCCGTCGTCGTTGCTACGGAACTCGGTCCTCTCGTTGCCCAGCATATATGCCCAACAGACGTGTCGCGCATCGAAATACTCTTTCTTGTAGCGCGTCACTATCTCCTTGGCTTGTTCGACGGTGCTGCAAGGTTCTGCAAAAGACAGAAACTTGCTCATCTTCTCTTTGTACAAGCCCTCCGAGCGGGCTGCTATGGTGAGGTAAGTATCCATATTTTTTTCTAGGGTAACTAGAATTTCTAGATTTACTAGAATTCCTATTACGACCAGGCTTCCCTATGGTTCCCTTTTTATTCAACTATCTCGCCCTGTACGGAGCCGATACGCTTCAAGCTGATGATGACGCTCAATGGACGATGGTCCGGGTCGGTCGATAGCCAGGCAGTGAGAGGAGTGCTGTCGCTGTCACGGCTGGCGAAAGTCAGTTCGACGGCGTAGGCAGAGTACTTGCGGCCATTCTTGAGCGTGCAGGTCTCCGGTCCACGGTAACGCACATGGAGCAGGCGGTTCTTGACGCCCGACGTGATGTGATAGTCCAACTTCTGACCAGGCTTGAGGTTCTCAAAGTCCAGGTTACGCAGTTCGTAGAATATCGACAACATATCGAAGCCCACACCCTCGTTGCTGACCGTACGGTGGTCATTGCCTTTCTTGTTGCGCCAACGATAGACATCGATCGTGGTGCTGTCTATCTGCTCGCGTCCCAGGCCGTAGGACTGGAACTGGCGCTGACCCTCCACATAGTTGTGGTATATGTTGCGTTCGATAGCGTGGTAACTGCCCTCGTTGGTCTTCTTGCAGTATTCCATCGGCACGAGTTGGTCGGTGTAGTAGCAGTCCAGGGTGTCGCGCACCTTCATGATCGACTCGACGATGCTCATCGAACGGCCACACAACTGACCATGATAGCGCATGGTGGTGTCATTGACCTGCTCCTCCCAGAGATTGAGCACACCACTGCCTGCCAACTTCCAGATGAAGCCCCAGTGCCAGTAGGCGTTATAGCGCAGCGACTCGGTCTGACGTACAGACTTAGCCGGTGTGACAGCCTGTGCGGACTGTGCCGCCATAACCATGATGAATACACTCAATAGTCCAATCCAAGCGTTCGATATCTTATTCTTCATTCTGTTCGATTTCTATTTCCGACTCCCCTGCGTTGGCGAGCACACTATTATGATAGAAATAAATGCTAAAAGTTAAAATTCGAAGTGATAAAATTGCCAAGGGGGCAGTTCGTATCGTCCCTTACTTCCTCATTTTCTGCCGATACTCCTCGTTGCGGCTCTTGCGTTCAGTCTTTTCCTTCGGTTTGTTCTGCTTCACCCCGTCGGGTTTCTGCTGCAGCAGAGGCGTCTCGGTCGGATTCCAGTTCTGCTGGATGGTCCAGTTGGAACGGAGCGAGAGCTGAGCGTTGAAGTAATAGACCTGTTCCGGGTGACGGTGTTCGAAGAGCGAACCCGTATCGTGGCGGCCGTTGCCGTTGGCATCTACTACCAGTCGGGCGTAGTAAGTACCCGGCACGACGTGCACGAACTTGGCCTGTCCCCGCACCACCTGGGCGCGCTGCACAGGTTGGTCCTTGGCATTGAGCAGTTCGACGTAGGCAGTCGTGTCTATGCCCGAGATATTGAAGAGCAGGTGAGCATACTCCTCGTTGGTCTTCTCCTTGAACTTCAACACCGTCTTATCGACCGGATGGCCATAGATGCTGCGCATGGCTGCCGAATCGACCACCAACTGATACTGCATGCCCGGAGTGTAGTGCGGGCGTGCCAGCAACGTGTAGCGGCATGGGTGCAACGTATCGGGCACCCACTCACACGGCATATCGACCCATAGCGTATCCCGTCGGTACTGCAGGTGTATCATGTCGGTGTGGAGCGAGTCGAGCGGAGCCGAAGCCTCGAAACGGGGTTTGGCGCCGATGCCCAGGTTCTGCCCAGCTATCTGCTTGATGGTCATGTAGGTGACCTGCGGAGCAGCCGGTACCGAGTCGCCCTTGGCGCGCTCCGCCTTCTTGCCGCGGCGCAGACGGCGCAGACCGCCACCCTGCCGCTTGTCGTCCGGCTTGTCGTCCGACGCCTTGGCCTGCTGGCGACGTGCGGGGCGCAACATCTGCATCGTGTCGGTACGCATCACGTCCACGCCTGCCGTGTCGGTGTACAGGTAGGACATCTCGAGCATCAGTGTATCGGCATTGTACAATGCACTGTCGCATATCCAGTACGAGAGCGTATCGTGGGTCAGGTTGTCCTGCACCAACAGGGTGCTGTCGCCTGCCAGTCGGCTGCCGTCGGGCATGAGCCAGGTCAGTCGTGGCAGCGAGTCCATCTGTGTGGCAAACCGCACATTGATGTGTATCGAATCGGGACGGGTGCAGTCCTCCAGGTAACGGTTCAGACGGCCCTCGTTGAACGCCATCAGCAGCAGTTGTGTACTGTCGGCCGATGGCTGGACCAGCGTGTCGCAGAAGGCGATATTCTCCGACCACATGTCGTAGCGGAAATTGGAGTTGCCGTCCACCAGGGCATACAGTCGGTACTGACCCGGTGCGCACCCCAGTATGCTGAAGTGGCCGTACTCGTCGGTCTTGCCGGCACGCTGCATCGTGCGCTGCGACAATATGCTGTCACCCAGCGCATTGCCCGCTTCGTTGTATATGCCGACGTATGCCCCGCTGACTGGCTCCAGGTCGGCAGCATTGAGCAGGTAGCCCGACAGCTGCAGCGAGTCGATGGTCGGACCGGTCGAGAAGAGCAGCGACAGTCTCGCCATCGGGTTGCCCTCGTTGTTGTCCTGCACGGCATTGCCCAGGTCGATGCTGTAGGTCGTGTTGGCCTGCAGGGTATCGAGCAGCTCGATGGAGAGCGTCTTGGCGTTGCTCAGTATCGTGGGCGACTTCTCCTGCGGGGGTGAGACGGTCAGTTTCTCCAGTGCATTGTCCAGTTTGATGTTCTCGTCGAAGCGCATCGTAATCTTGCGTTTCCGCACCATCGTGGCGCCGTCGGCGGGGTCCGAACTGCGCAGCACCGGTGGGGTCTCGTCATACAGTCCGCCACCGGGTGTACCGACACTGGCGCACCCGGTCAAACAGGCCCCAAAAAACGCATTTAGACCATACGAAAACCAAGCTGATTGTCTTACTTTCGACATAAACATGGCGCGAAGATACGCAATTTTCAGCAATTATTGCATATTTTCATATTGAAATTTACATTTTTCCCTCTTTTTTGTGGCAAATATTGTTTTTTTTGCTATCTTTGCCGCTTGAATACGCAAATTTAAATAACTAATTCATAAATATAAACATCAAACAACAATGCAAAACAAAGGATTTGTATCCGTGTTCGCTGTGCTGCTGGCACTGGTTTGCTGCTATCAGATTTCGTTCTCCTTTGCAGTAAGGGGAAAGGAGAATGAGGCAAAGGAACTGGCTGCTGCCGCAGGCAATGAGACTTTGGAGAAGTATTACCTTGACTCACTTACCGAGAACTGGACCTGGGCAGGCAACACTTACAAGCAAGCCCAGGAGAAGCAGATCGGTCTCGGTCTGGACTTGAAGGGCGGTATGAATGTCATTCTCGAAATTTCCGTATCGGACGTATTGAAGGCTCTGGCTGCTGAAAATGCAGACGACCCAACATTCGTCGAGGCTATTGCCCAGACTCAAGCCGGTGAGGCTGTGAGCGGCGATGAGTTCCTCGATGCTTTTGCTGACAATTTCAAGAAGGTCAATCCTAATGCCCGTCTGGCTAAGGTATTCAGCACCTATCAGCTGAAAGATAAAATCAAGAAAGATACTCCTGACTCGGAGGTGCTCTCTATCATCAAGAGCGAGATGAAGGCTGCCTTGGCCAACTCATTCAACGTCCTCCGCAACCGTATCGACCGCTTCGGCGTCGTTGCTCCTAACATTCAGCAGTTGGAGCAGGCTGGCCGTATCCTGGTCGAGTTGCCTGGTGTCAAGGAGCCTGAGCGTGTCAAGAAACTGTTGCAGGGCTCAGCCAACCTCGAGTTCTGGGAGACCTATCAGGCCGATGAGGTTTTCTCTTTCCTCGCCGAGGCCAACGCACGTCTGGCTGCCGAGGCTAAGGCTGGTGAGGCTAAGGCCGACACCGCTGCTGCCGCTGCACAGGTTGAGACTGAAGCTGCCGCCGCTGCCGCACAGACTGATGCTGCCAGCGCTGCTGACTCGCTCATCGCTGCTGTCAATGAGGCCGACACTACTGCCGCTGCTGCTGACCAGGGTCCTCTGTTCAGCAAGTTCCAGCCATACGCCGGTTTCGGTGGCGTAGGTTTCGCTCACGTCAACGATACTGCTGCCATCAACCAGATGCTGGCTGCCCAGGCATCACGTTTCCCTCGCCGTCTGGCTTGGGCATGGGATGTCAAGCCTTTCGACCCACAGGGTGGCAACAAGGATAACTACATCACCCTCTATGCACTCAAGGGCAAGGGCAACGACAACACGATGCCATCGCTCTCCGACGCTACTGTAGGTGACATGATCGTCGATGCCAACCACGAGTACCAGCAGTTGACTGGTCAGTACGAGGTCAACATGACCATGACCCCTGAGGCTGCCAACGAGTGGTCCAAGGTCACCGGTTCCAACATCGGCAAGTGCGTAGCCATCGTACTGGACGGTGCTGTCTATTCAGCTCCACGTGTCAACGCACAGATCGACGGCGGTCGTTCCAACATCACCGGCAACTTCACCCTCGAGGAGGCTACCGACTTGGCCAACGTGCTCAAGTCTGGTAAGATGGCCGCTGCTGTCAACATCGTCAGCGAGGACGTCGTCGGTCCTTCACTCGGCCAGGAGGCTATCGATGCGAGTGTCATCTCGTTCATCATCGCCTTGGTTCTGTTGTTCATCTACATGATTGCCTTCTACGGCGTCAAGGCTGGTCTGGTAGCTGACTGCTGCCTGCTCATCAACGCCTTCTTCACCATCGGTATCCTCTGCTCGTTCCACGCCGTGCTGACCCTGTCAGGCATCGCAGGTATCGTACTCGCCATGGGTATTGCGGTCGATGCCAACGTGCTCATCTACGAGCGTGCCAAGGAGGAGCTCGCTGCCGGCAAGGCTCTGCCTGCTGCCATCACCGCAGCCTACAGCAATGCCTTCTCGGCCATCTTCGATGCCAACTTGACCTCATTGCTCACTGGTATCATCCTCTACATGTTCGGTACCGGTCCTATCCAGGGCTTCGCCTTCACCTTCATGTGGGGTATCGTTACTTCGTTCATCTCGGCTGTCTTCCTGAGCCGCATCTTCATTGAGGCTAACCTCAAGGGCTGGTTCAAGAACGTCAACTTCACCGGTTTCGCTTCTGGTCTGCTCAAGCCTACTCACATCGACTTCGTCAAGGCTGGCAAGCGTGGCCGTCTCGTATATGCTGTCATCGCTGTTCTGTGCGTTGTCCTGATGTTCTTCCCAGGCATGGAGAAGGGTATCGACTTCACTGGTGGCCGTAACTTCATCGTCTCATTCAACGACGTTGAGTCGGTCAACACTGTCCAGCTCCAGGATCAGCTCGAGAGCAGCAAGGCTCTGGGCGATGCCTCAATCAAGGTCATCACCATCAGCAACGCCAACCAGGTCCGTATCACTACGAACTACGACCTGCAGGCTGCTGACGACGAGGCTGCTACCACTACCTGCAAGAAGGCCATCTACGAGGCTGGCAAGGCTCTCGGCTATATCACTGTAGCTGACTTCGACAGCTTCAACAACGAGGACTACATCCCATCTTCACAGAAGGTAGGTCCTTCCATCGCCGAGGACATCACCCGTGGCGCCATCATCTCTATCATCGTGGCTCTCATCGTGATTGCTCTCTATATCCTGATGCGTTTCCGCAATATCGCCTTCTCTATCGGCGCTATCGTCGGTCTGGCTGCCAACGTGCTCATCATCCTGGGTATCTACTCCAGCTTCTGGGCATTCATGCCATTCTCTATGGAGATTGACCAGGCCTTCATCGCCGCTATCCTGACGGTCATCGGTTACTCTATCAACGATATCGTGGTCGTCTTCGACCGTATCCGCGAGGTCCGTGGCCTCTATCCTAACAAGGGCATGGGCGAGGTTGTCAACGAGTCCCTCAATGCTACGATGCCTCGTACATTGAATACCTCTATCTCTACCCTCCTCGTTCTGTTGGTTATCTTCATCTTCGGTGGCGCCTCTATCCGCAGCTTCATCTTCGCTATGTTACTCGGTGTCGTAGTCGATCCTTTGACTACTATCTTCCTCGCCGTTCCTACTGCATTCTCTGCAATGGCCAAGAAGAAGAACGCCTAACCCCTCCTGACTCTATAGCGGACTTCTCCGCAAGTCCTCTATATATATAATGTAAAAGCCTCCACTCACCGTGGGGGCTTTTCTTTTTCTCCTAATGTGAGAAAAAGGTTAATACTGGCGTGTTAATACTGGCGTGTTAATACGTTGTGTTAATACGTTGTGTTAATAGCCCGATGGGCTGTTAATACTCGCTGGCGCTCGTGTTGGCCCCTCCTGCTCTATTACCGACACACAGGAGCAAGGCAGCACCCTTGTCGATTGATATCTTTCGCCAGTGTTTGTATATTTTACTCTCCCTCCCTCGTAGGGAGGGTCGGGGAGAGTCCTAATCTTAGGCATTAATTTTCATTAATACCTCCCTTGTCGATTGGTATCTTTCGCCAGTGTTTGTATATATTACTCTCCCTCCCTCGTAGGGAGGGTCGGGGAGAGTCCTAATCTTAGGCATTAATTGACATTAATACTATCGAACATTCATCCGTTAAACTTTAACCCTTAAAACCAATACCAGGGGATTTTACCCTAAAAATTTGGAAATACGCGTAGAACTCACTAACTTTGCGACGATTATCACGCCATTAACCTAAAACATATTCCTATGATAACCAACCTGTTTCTCAATGACCGCTTCATCCTCACGGTCATCTTCTTCAATTGTATTGTGCTGTTCCTGGAGGAGATGGGGCTGCAGCATCCATTCATCTGGACGGCCGATGTGGTGTGCCTCGTGCTGTTCACCATCGAGATGGTGGTCAAGCATCGGGCATACGGAGTGCGGGGATATTGGAGCAATGGGTGGAACAGGATGGATGGCATACTCGTGCTGGTCGGATTGATCTCCATACCCGGCACGATGGGACTGTTGCCCACGTCGCAGTTGGGTGTGCTGGTGGTGTTCAGGGCGCTGAGAGTCTTCAGGTTCTTCAAGGTGGTGCACCTCTTCCCGAACTTCAGTGTAATCATGCGCAATTTCAGCAAGGCACTGTGCGACTCGTCGTCACTCTTTGCGGGCTATATGGTGGTGCTCTTCCTGAGCGCGATGGTGAGTTGCGAACTCTTCGGCCAACGGGCGCCCGAGTATTTCGCTGACCCGCTGGTCAGCATCGCCAGCACGTTCCGCCTCTTCACCATCGAGGGCTGGTACGAGATTCCCGATGCCCTGTGCGAGGGGCTGGAGCGTCCCTACTCGACATTGATATACCTCTATTTCATCTCGATGCTGGTGCTGGGCGGCATCATCTTCATGAGTCTGCTGAACTCGGTCTTCGTCGATGCGATGGTGAGCGACAACAACGACGAGGTGCTGCGCAAACTGGAACAGATCGAAAAGAAGTTGGACGACCTGGAGCGCCAACAGCGCAATGTACAATAACCCCCTCCCTGTGGGTACTTTCATAGTGCGATTGGTGTGCGATTGGAATGCGATCGGTGTGCGATTGGTCATCCCTACCGAATCGTACACGAACCACACTCCGATTGCAATCTGATCGGAATGGAAAGGGTAGCAGATAAACGTCGGACGAAAAGAACTTCGGACGAAGACGAAAGAACAGCAAAGCTGTACGAAAACCATAACGAAAACAAAAAAACGTTCCTAATTGTTTTTTAGAGAACACGAAATTGACGAAAGAAACGAAAAAATCATCCATTGGAAGTTCCATACTTACTCTTATAAACTCTCACAGAGAAATGGAGATAAAAGAGATAGAAGATATAGAAAAACTCCTTTACACTCTGTTTGCTCTGCGAGAGTTAAAAGAACTTCGTTCCAAATTCGTTTAATATTTTGGATACGAATCAAACAAATTCAACGAAAAAGATATGTTTTAATTCGTTTAAATTTGGTGTTCCTTTAAAATCCGTTCATATCCGTTCAATCTGCGTTCCTTTTTTAGAACTCGAAATTGAAAGGGACGAAAACCTGCTTGCCTACGCCACGGGGGCGCTGCCCCCTATATATTCTTAGCACACTTTCAGCGTGCCGATACAATCTCCTGCGCTCCCTGCGACGGAAGCGGGGGTTACAAACCCCCGCCTGTATTCTCGCACACCTTCGGCGTGCTGCCTATCATACTTACTCTTATAAACTCTCACAGAGAAATGGAGATAAAAGAGATAGGACATATAGAAAAACTCTCTTACACTCTGTTTGCTCTGCGAGAGTAAAAAAAACTTCGTTCCAAATTCGTTTAATATTTTGGATACGAATCAAACAAATTCAACGAAAATGATATGTTTTAATTCGTTTAAATTCGGTGTTCCTTTAAAAATCCGTTCCTATCAGTTCAATCTGTTCGATCTGCGTTCCTTTTTTAGAAAACGAAATGGACGAAAGAGACGAAACCTTCACATACTTACTCTTATAAACTCTCACAGAGAAATGGAGATAAAAGAGATAGGACATATAGAAAAACTCCTTTACACTCTGTTTGCTCTGCGAGAGTTAAAAAAACTTCGTTCCAAATTCGTTTAATATTTTGGATACGAATCAAACAAACTCAACGAAAATGATATGTTTTAATTCGTTTAAATTTGGTGTTCCTTTAAAATCCGTTCCAATCCTTTCAATCCGTTCAATCTGCGTTCCTTATGAAAGCATTACGAAGGACTTAGGGCAATAATTGAGCACAATGAACGTTTTCTTAAGGACAAAGGGAGTGCCCGACTCTCCTATTGACTCCAGTAACTCCAAATATTATCATTAAACTTCTATTCCGTGCGATATAAGAAATACCTATTGTTCCTGATGCTCCTGTTCAGCGCTGTGCCCCTCTTGGCGCAGCGACAGGGATTGAAGAACATCCCCTACATAGACCAGCGGCGCCTGCATTACGGCTTCCTGTTGGGCATAGACATGAGCGATGTGACGTTCGAGCACAGCGGCGCCAATGGCTGGATAGCCGAGTGTCCGTCGGTCAATCCATCGTTCTGCGTCGGCCTGATGGGAGACGTGGCATTGACCGAGAACCTCAATGTACGCGTTGCCCCGATGCTGACGTTCAAGTCGCGCGACGTGCATTGGCGCAATGACAGCACCGGCTTGACGCGCAACCAGACGCTCAAATCGAACTACCTCACGCTCCCGGTCAGCATCAAGGTAGCCACTCACCGTGTCAATAACTATCGCCCCTATATGCTGCTGGGCGGGCAGATTGACTTCGACGTGTCGCGCCAGGAGGAGGCGCCTATCACCTTCCGCCGCGTGGATGTCGGTCTGCATGTAGCACTGGGTTGCGACTGCTATCTGCCATACTTCAAGTTCTGCCCCGAGTTGCGTTTCAACCTCGGCCTGATGGATATGATCCAGCACGAACGTAAGAACCTCAAGGATGCCTCGCTGCTCCCCTATACCCAGGCCATTCAGCGCGCCCGGAACAAGAGCATCTCCCTGCTGTTCTATTTCGAATGAGAAATTTTAAAGTAGTATTGTCCGATAGTATTAATGTCAATTAATGCCTAAGATTAGGACTCTCCCCGACCCTCCCTACGAGGGAGGGAGAGTAATATATACAAACACTGGCGAAAGATACCAATCGACAAGGGTGGTATTAATGAAAATTAAAGTACAAAGATTAATTTGTATCACTTGAAGATTCACGGACCCAACTGACTGAATTAATGTTTATTAATGATAATTAATGGAGAATATTTAAAGTTTAGAGGTTAAGGTTTAACGGAGGTATGTCCGAAAGCATTAATGCCAATTAAATCTTAAAATTAATGTGTATTCATTAGGATTCACGCCTCAACTGACTGAATTAATGTTGATTAATGACAATTAACGGAGAAAAATTAAAGTTTAAGAGGTTTATTGTTTAAGGGAGGTATGGCGCAATGGCAATTGTTTTTTGGTGCTGCCCATACTCTGATTATAGAATTCCACGATGTCTCTGTCAGAAAAAGAATAGTCGTTGGTCAGTATGCAGCGGTAGGTATATTCCCCTTCCCAAAGATCTAAATCTCCGTCAGTCCTTCTATTGCGCGAAGTATCGTGTCTGAGCTGCATGTGCGCTGTTTCGGATGCTGGGACAGATAAGGCATGAGGTGCTTGCGGACATCTACTATGCAAGTACCACCGCAGAAGTATATGCACATCAGAGAACGGATGATTTCGCTATACTGATAGCCGAAAAATTTACTTCTTAAACCGAGTGTTTTGTCTATCGTTTGGCTCAAAATGCGGTTAAAAACATCCACAATTGAAAAAAACGCCAAAAAGGTGTGGTTGTTTCTGATTTTATTTGTATCTTTGCCATGTCTTGTTACGAATTTCTTGTTTTTGATTTTTCGCAGCACAAAGATAAGTGAAATTTTTGACATGGCAAACCCCGGGCAACTTTTTGTTGCCCAGGTTATTATAAAATATTTTGAAAAACAATGCTGCGGATTCTAGGTTTTCAATAAAATTTAATGATGAAGAACTGATAACAGAAATCCTTATACAGAGAGGCTTCATGCTGACCTATAAGTTGGAGAAACAAGATGCATTTACTGCCAACAATATCTATCTTGCAACCGATGGCATCAAGACCGCATACATCTGTGTTGATAATAAACTTGAGGATGCAACCGTGGATTACTTCATGGTGCATACCGACACCAAGTTTATCTGCATAGAGCGAGCTCTTGACTCCACCAAGAAGTTCAACCTCAAAAAGAAAATGGAAAACAAATTCATTGCTTTCTAATACGAACTAAGGATGTAATTGTGTTTATGAAAAAACAGACAAAACTTAGCATACAATGGTTTTACAATCTCCTTGAAAGAGGAGAATGCGACATTATGGACTTCAAGGAACAATTAGAGGACAAGATGACGTTCGGTAAGTCGCTTAAGAACTTTGCTCCTAAGTATGATGAAACAGCAAGGGATGTCGTTGCGTTTGCCAACCACAAAGGTGGTTTTCTGTTTATCGGCATTGTTGACGACAGTAAGGAAATCAATAAAGATTTTGTATATCAAGATAGTAAGGTATTTGAGCTAATTCATCAGATACAAGATAGGACAGAACCCACGATAACCCTTATTCCACATAGAATAAATGTGGAAAGCAAGGACTTGTTGGTTTTGGAAATACCTTTCTCTACTCAACTTCACCGCACAAGTCGCGGGGAGTTCCTTATTCGCAGCAATGATGGTAATCGTCCGATAGAGCCATACGAGATGGCAACCATCATGGCAGAAAAGGGTCTTATTGTTTATGACCAAAAGACTTGGCATATTAGCGGTGAGTGGCTGGATCAAAAGCGTTTGTCTAAACTTCAAGATATGATAGAGGCTAAGAATGCAGATAGCCCATATTTGGATAAGTCACAGGATGACTTACTTGATTCTCTTGGTATGACAAAGGATGAAGGAAACGAGGTATTGCCTACAACGACAGGTTTGCTGTTTGTTGGCAATCAGAATGCCCTCAGGGAACTCCCGTACTATGAGGTGAAGTATATTCACTACTTTGAGGACGGCACATACAAGCCATACGAGTACAAAGGCAATATCATTGAGGTCGCTACAGATTGTTTTACACAGTTAAAAGCAGAAATTCGCCAAAAAGAGTATATTTTTGGATTGTACCGCGAGTATGTTGAGGACTATTCCGAGATAGTAATAAGAGAGCTGTTGGTCAATGCATTAGCTCATAGAGACCTAAGCCGTCAGCAGATTATTGAGATTAGAAAGTTCGACGATGGAGGTTATCTCGAAATAGAAAGCCCTGGAACTTTCCCAGAGGGTATAACACCAGAGAATTTCTTGAGAAAGACAAATCCAAGGAATCCAAACGTGATGGACATACTTCGAGAGATTGGACTTGCAGAGAAGGCTGGTAGTGGATTTGACAAGATCTTTACCGACTTACTGAAGAAAGGCAAATCGTTGGTTAAGCCAGAAGAAACAGAGACCTCTGTGATATTCAGAGTAAAAGCTGATGTAGTTACAGAGAAACTGATAGAGTTGTCCTTACAATATGAGAACCAAACAGGCAAGGCCATAAAGTTGGATGAATTGCTTGTGCTTTCGGAAATCGTAAAGCACAAGCAGGTTAAGTTCGCAGAGTTGTCCTCAACACCTAATATTAGTCCTTATCGGTTACAGAGCATCTTAGATAAACTTCAGGAATTGGAATTTGTAGAAACATCTGGCAAGACTTCGGGTTTGTCATACATTCTACACATCAGCAAGCGTAAGAATACAAGTGACAAGATAGAATATGTGACAACCAAGAAACAGGACAAAGCACGCCAAAAGGAAGCCATACTTCGTTACCTCGACTCTGTAGAAACAATCAATAACGCAGAAGCTCGTGAATTGCTAAAACTTACAGAAAAGGATCGCTCAAAAGTATCACGTTTGTTTGCGGAATTAGTTGAAGAACAAGAAATTCTGCAAACGGCAGACAGCGTACCTAACAACGTGAAATACAGAAGAATAAACAAGTAACAAATATGTACATCCGTTTGATTGCTCGTTTGCAGAAATAAGTTTTGCAAACAAAAATGCAAACGGAAATGGACTTCGTTCCTTTTTCAGAAATGGTGATTCGACTGCATTTTCAGGATGGTCCACGAGATGGATTTGCATTTGTTCGAGTATCTCTCCACCAGTGGTGTTTTCCTGGGTTCTACTAATCTATAGGCTACAGGCTGTAAAACGCCTACTCCAGTGAAGCTATGACCTGTTGCAGGTCTTCATCATCTATGCTTCGGTATCTGGCAAATGACTTGCTACCTTCTACATGCCCAGACATTTTGCTTATAATATTCGGATCCTTTACCGCCTTATACAGAATGCCTAAGAAAGTCTTTCTTGCCATGTGAGTCGAAGCCACATCATTGATTGCCACCACCTCTTCCTCACTAGTAGTTGCATTTCTCTTGACAACCTTCCGCTGAATGCCACAAATTTCAAAAATCTGTTTAAGTGCAACGTTGTTGAATTTGATTATTCAAAAAAGCAAATGGACCATCACAAGAAGGTAGTCAATAAGAATGATCCAAATGCTAATAATCAATTTATATACATAGGAAAATGAATACTAATTTTTCATATTTTACGTTCTCTGTATTTCAGGGATGTAGTTTTGACGAGTTTACAGAAGTATTCGTAATGCAGGGATTTGAAGAATCATTTGAACAAAAGACTGTTTCTGTGAAAAAAGATGTTCTGCAGATGTCACAATACATAAATCCCTCTTACAATCGTCTTCCAATGAAAATCTCATGGTGGAGTAATCCAAATTATCCGAATATGGTGTTTCTAGTTAGTAGTGATGCAGATGGCTTGTACTTGCGCAGTAGGCGAAGAGCTGCAAAAATGAAATGCTCATTAATAAGAATATCAATGTCTGTTAAAACTCCAAATGAACCAGAAAGGCTCTTTTGGTTTCAGTATATATCCCCAGATGGAAAAGAGCGGGTCGTATATGCTTTGCGCGAAGATCGATGGATTTTCTATGAAGAAGGAGAACCTCTTCCATTTGAGAATTTGGATTATTACAAACGACGCATGATTAAAGAACGTATCGGTAATGATGTTATAATAGAGTATCTTTCCAAATTAGGTGTCAATTTCTTTGACATAGATTCCGAAGTTTCTCAGTGCATGACATTAGAGAGAACTGCATGGGATCCTGATTGATAGTCACTAAGAAATATGGATGGTTGTCACTTCTATGTTCAGGACTATCAAGGCAACAACCGTATGGTTGTGAATGCCTATACCGATGAGGTTGAGCAGATTTCGCACTATTATCCTTGCGGTGCCTTGATGGGTAATATCAGCACTCAGCCGGAGAAACAGGACTTCAAGTACAGTGGCAAGGTCCTCGCAGCGAAAAGAAAGATTGATAATCTTTCAGCGAGAAGACGAGCTTTAGCGAGGGTGGACCGCACCTATGGTCTTGACCTCCATGACTTTGAGGCAAGGCAGCAAGATCCATTAGTGGGAAGGTTCACCAGTGTCGATCCTTTGGCAGAAAAGTATTATAGCATCAGTCCTTATGCTTATTGTGCTGGAGATCCAATAAATTATGTTGATTTGCATGGTGATTCTTTGACGGTAAATGGAGATCAATCACAGGCTGCGATGGATCAACTTCAAGCGGCAGCTGGTGAATCAATAACATTGAAAAGAGATTCTCTGTCTGGCAATATTACGTATACGCCGACAGATCCTAATAAGAAATTAAGAGGAAAGGCCAAAAAAATAGCCCGGATTATTGACAATAAGTCAATAACTGTAAATGTTAATACAACATCTTCAACAAATACACCTGATAATTCATTCTTCTTGGGTGGAGCATTTCTGGGTAATGTAGTTGATGCAAAAAATAAAACAGTTGTGGCATTTCAATTAATAAATACGACCATTTTAGGCAAGATAGATAAGGCTAATACGTCGGGCACAACAATTCTACACGAAGTGACAGAGGCTTATATTGGAGCCAAAATATCCCGAAGAAAAGGAGTATCAAGTCCTGCTGCAGGACAAAATGGTTCTGTATATAAACGAGCACATAGACGAGCTTCATATCAGCCCCCTGTTTATCAACGTTTGTACGATTATCTTGGAAAAGAAATAAAAAAATCCCAAGGGGCGGCGAAAGCTGTTTTTTACGTTTTTGATCCGCAAAATAAAGAAGTTGAAGTATATACTTTGAAGTAATTATGATTTTAAGATTATTATTTACTATTTTTATGACATTGACATCTTGTTCGGTTGTAACTGGACAAGATGTCAACTGTGTAAGTCGTAGAGTTATAACTCCTACTGAATTTATTTGTATTTACGATTCTGCTACTATTACCGATACTATAATATATAAATTAGATAAAGGCCTATTTAAGATCAAGAAAATTGT
>JAILKE010000025.1 GCA_024694125.1 Bacteroidales bacterium | reverse complement strand
TGAGTCACAACACAAGGACCTACTTCAATAACAGTGCATGGCACATTCTTGCCATCAGCACTGAAGACGGAAGTCATTCCGACTTTTTTGCCTAATAATCCTGGCATAATTTCAGTTACTTGTTTATTGTATGGCGGGATTCCGTCCTTTACAGAATCCGCATACGGTTAAAATAATTGATAATATCGTCCTGCCCGTCCTGGCACAAGTCCAGGACAGACAAGGGAAAGAATTTTCAGTTTAAGACAACGGGCTATTAGACCTTGATCTCAACTTCAACGCCTGAAGGCAACTCAAGCTTCATGAGGGCATCCACAGTCTTAGGAGTAGCGCTGAGGATGTCGATGAGGCGCTTGTAGCTGTTCAACTCAAACTGCTCACGGCTCTTCTTGTTAACGAAGGTAGAGCGGTTCACAGTATAGATGCGCTTGAAAGTAGGCAACGGAATAGGGCCGCTTACCTTAGCACCAGTTGACTTTACAGTCTTCACGATCTTCTCGGCTGACTTATCAACGAGGGTATGATCGAAAGACTTCAACTTAATACGAATTGTCTGATCCATATTTTGTTTCTTTAATTACATTATTAATATATGATCTTTCGACCAGATTACTTCACGAGGTCAACACGACCGCCGCACTCCTCAAGGACTTTCTTGGTGTTGCCCTTATCAACCTCTGCGTAGTGGTGGAACTCCATAGTAGAGCTTGCACGACCGGAGGTGATGGTACGGAGGTCAGTTACATAACCGAACATCTCGCCCAGTGGAACCATAGCCTTGACGATACGCGCACCGCTACGTGCAGTATCCATACCCTCGACCTGACCACGACGCTTGTTCAAGTCAGAGATAACGTCACCCATTGACTCCTCAGGAGTAACAACCTCCACCTTCATGATAGGCTCCAGGAGGATAGGCTGAGCCTTCTCACAACAAGCCTTGAATGCGAAGTTTGCTGCCAACTCGAATGAAAGCTGATCTGAATCGACTGGGTGGAATGAACCATCCTCGAGGACAACCTTCATCGAATCCATTGGGAAGCCAGCCAGGACACCGTTCTTCATGGAGTTCTTGAAGCCCTTCTCTACAGCAGGGATGAACTCTGAAGGAACGTTACCACCCTTGACGATGTTCTCGAACTGCAAGCCAGTTACGCCCTCGTCTGCAGGACCAACGGTAACGATGATGTCGGCGAACTTACCACGACCACCGGACTGCTTCTTGTAAACCTCACGGTGACGGGTAACAACACCCTTGATAGCCTCCTTGTAAGTAACCTGAGGACGACCCTGGTTACATTCAACCTTGAACTCACGCTTCAGACGGTCGATGATGATATCGAGGTGCAACTCACCCATACCAGAGATGACGGTCTGACCGGTCTCCTCGTTGGTCTTGACAGTGAAGGTAGGATCCTCTTCTGCCAACTTAGCCAAACCGATACCCAGCTTGTCGAGGTCCTTCTGTGACTTAGGCTCTACGGCGATACCGATCACAGGATCAGGGAACTCCATAGACTCCAATACAACAGGATTGTTCTCGTCACACAGGGTATCACCAGTACGGATATCCTTGAAACCTACACCTGCACCGATGTCACCGCAACCGATCTCCTCCATAGGATTCTGGTGGTTAGAGTGCATCTGGAACAGACGGCTGATACGCTCGCGCTTATCAGAACGTGGGTTGTAAACGTATGAACCAGCCTGGATAGCACCTGAATATACACGGAAGTAGCAGAGACGGCCTACGAATGGGTCGGTAGCAATCTTGAATGCCAAAGCTGCCATTGGCTCGTCATAGCTTGGGTGACGGTCGATCTCCTTCTCTGGATCCTTAGGATCGTGACCTACGATAGCAGGGGTATCCAGTGGTGAAGGCAAGTAGCGGACAACGGCATCGAGCAGAGTCTGAACACCCTTGTTCTTGAATGAAGAACCGCAGAGGACAGGGAACACCTCCTGAGCCAAGGTACCCTTACGGAGGGCAGCATAGATCTCGTCGTTGGTGATGCTCTCAGGATCCTCGAAGTACTTCTCCATCAATGCGTCATCAAAGTTAGCGCACTGCTCGAGAATCTTGTCGCGGTACTCCTTGCACTCGTCGAGCATGTCGGCAGGAATCTCATCCACCTCATACTCAGCGCCCATGGTCTCATCATGCCAGAGGATAGCCTTCATTTCGATCAGGTCGACAACGCCCTTGAAAGTCTCCTCGCTACCGATAGGCAACTGAATAGCCAATGAGTTGGCACCGAGCATCTCGTGCATCTGAGCAACTACATCAAGGAAGTTGGCACCTGAGCGGTCCATCTTATTTACATAAGCAATACGTGGAACGTTGTACTTCTCAGCCTGACGCCAAACGGTCTCAGACTGTGGCTCAACGCCACCTACCGCACAATAGGTAGCAACTGCACCATCAAGGATACGGAGCGAACGCTCAACCTCAACGGTAAAGTCAACGTGACCTGGAGTATCGATCAGGTTGAACTTATACTTCTCACCCTTGAACATCCAGAAAGCGGTAGTAGCTGCAGAGGTAATGGTGATACCACGCTCCTGCTCCTGAACCATCCAGTCCATGGTAGCGGCACCATCGTGTACCTCACCAATCTTGTGAGTCTTACCGGTGTAGAAAAGAATACGCTCTGAAGTAGTTGTCTTACCGGCATCGATGTGAGCCATGATACCGAAGTTACGAGTGTACTTCAACGCTGCGTCTTTTGGATTTGCCATTTGTTTAAATTTAAATATGTGTGAGAAGAATCTTATTAGAACTTGAAGTGAGCGAATGCACGGTTAGCCTCGGCCATCTTGTGCATATCCTCCTTACGCTTGAAGGCACCGCCCTGCTCGTTGTAAGCATCCATGATCTCAGCGGCCAACTTGTCGGCCATTGACTTACCACCACGCTTGCGGCTGTAGATGATCATGTTCTTCATTGAGATAGACTCCTTGCGGTCTGCACGGATCTCGGTAGGAACCTGGAAGGTTGCGCCACCAATACGGCGAGACTTAACCTCGACCTGTGGAGTGATGTTGTCGAGGGCCTTCTTCCAAACATCGAGTGGGGCAAGACCCTCTTTCTCTGCCAACTTCTTGTTGACAATCTCGATAGCAGTGTAGAAGATAGTGAATGCGATGCTCTTCTTACCATCATACATCAGATGGTTAACGAACTTCGTAACCTTAACTTCGCTGAAGACAGGATCTGGAAGGATAACTCTCTTCTTCGGCTTTGCTTTTCTCATTTTGTTTTAAGTTTAATGTGTTTGGCTGTTTCTCTGTAGGAAATTGCTTCATCGCGTACCACTGTACGGATTACTCAACCTATTAGAGCCTTACCAACATTTGTGATTGTGAAAGGTTTAGAACTCATTCTGTTTGCGCGGCGCGGCGAAGATTTACTTCTTCTTTGCACCTGCAGCGGCCTGTCCTGGCTTTGGACGCTTAGCACCGTACTTAGAACGACGCTGTGTACGACCATTGACGCCGGCAGTATCCAAAGTACCACGAACGATGTGATAACGTACACCTGGAAGGTCCTTCACACGACCGCCACGAACCATAACGATTGAGTGCTCCTGCAGGTTGTGGCCCTCTCCTGGGATGTAAGAGTTGACCTCCTTGCCGTTAGTCAAACGAACACGTGCTACCTTACGCATAGCAGAATTAGGTTTCTTAGGAGTAGTGGTGTAAACACGAACGCAGACACCACGGCGCTGTGGGCATGATGCCAGGGCCGGTGACTTGCTCTTGTCTTCCAATACTACGCGACCTTTTCTAACTAACTGTTGAATAGTAGGCATTTTGTCTAAACTTTTTGTTTAATACTTTTGTTATAACTCTCTGCCATAATCTGCAATGGGTATAATACGCCCAAAAGTGCAGACTAAAGCGGTGCAAAGGTACTATAAATATTCCTAACTACCAAACTTATTGACTAACAATCTTTAAAATCAAGCAACAAACAGACAATTTAGGCAACCACACATTACAAAATACAGGAACATCCGCACACATCGCAGGCCCACAAAGCATCAAAAGAAAGTGTTGATAACTTTTTAGTACAATCTATTACGCAGGCTCTATAAAAGCATTGGGCCAGACCCCAAAGTCTATACTCAACAGGAATGACATAGCACACCTCGCAAAAGTTAGCTACAATCTCACAATCAGCCAGAAAGGTCAAGGAATAAGGCTATTAAAGACATAAATAAAGACAGACAGGCAGAAAAGAAAGAAAGAAAGAAAGGAAAACGCCCCTACCCCAAAGAGAAACCGCCAGAAATCGCATAAACGATTCCTGGCGGTCAATCATATATAAATACCTTAGGTATTACTTGCGATAATTAGCAAGGTCAGATGGCTGAGCGTCAGCAACGAAGTCACTGTGCTTCTCAACCTCGGCAGCAGCATAACGGACATAAACCTTAGCACTGTTGTCGAAGAGGTCAGGACGCTTGGTAGCGTCACCCAGGATGAGAATAGACATAACAGTATCAGCAGCCATCTCGTAGAGGTGACGAGAGCAGAAATCCTTGAACTCGTCATTCTTCAACTCGTCAACCTTAGCGACTGCAGCCTGATACTTCTCGAACATCTTCTCGACGCGAGCCTTCTGGGCAGCATACTCAGGAGCGATCTCAGTCTCAGCGAGCAGGTCAGTGATTACCTGAGTATAGAAGCCATTGGTGATGTAACGGATAGCAGCAACGGTCTGGAGCTGAGTGGTACCCTCGTAGATAGAGGTGATACGAGCATCACGATACAGACGCTGGCAAGCATACTCGAGCATGAAGCCTGAACCGCCGTGAATCTGGATACAGTCATAGGTGTTCTGGTTAGCATACTCAGAGTTCATACCCTTAGAGAGTGGAGTGAAGGCATCAGCCAACTTAGAGAACTTCTTGCACTCAGCGCGCTCCTCAGGAGTAAGTTTACGTTCGCGCTCGATATCCTCGAGACACTTATAAACATCCACATAACGAGCTGTCTGGTAGAGCAATGAACGACCAGCATCGAGCTTAGCCTTCATGATAGCCAACATATCGTAAACGGCAGGGAAATTGATGATCTCATTGCCGAACTGCTTACGATCCTTGGCATAAGCGAGACCCTCCTCGTATGCAGCAGCCGAGATACCAACCGACTGAGCAGCGATACCAAGACGGGCACCGTTCATCAATGCCATCACATACTTGATCAAGCCCAACTTGCGGCTACCGCACAGTTCAGCCTTGGCATTCTTGTAAACGAGCTCGCATGTAGGAGAACCATGGATACCCAGTTTGTTCTCGATACGACGTACGTTGACACCACCCTGATTCTTGTCATAGATGAACATAGAGAGACCACGACCGTCGCGAGTACCCTCCTCCGAGCGGGCCAATACCAAGTGAATGTCCGAATCGCCATTGGTGATGAAACGCTTGCAGCCATTCAGGAGCCAGCAGTTGTCTGCCTCGCTCCAGGTAGCCTTGAGCATAACGCTCTGAAGGTCCGAACCTGCATCTGGCTCGGTGAGGTCCATTGACATAGTCTCACCTGCACACACGCGTGGTACATACTTCTTACGCTGCTCCTCGTCACCGAACTCATAGAGAGTCTCGATACAATCCTGGAGAGACCAGATGTTCTCGAAACCGGCATCGGCAGTAGCGATCATCTCGTTGATGACGGTATAGGCAGTGCAAGGGAAGTTGAGACCATTGTAACGGCGTGGCATGGTCACACCGCACAGACCAGCCTTGACAGTTGCGTCGAGGTTCTCGTAGGTCTTGCTGGCATAACGTACACGACCGTTCTCACAGTGAGGGCCCTCGGCATCAACAGCCTCTGCATTAGGGGCAATGATGTTGGCGCAGATGTCGCCGGTGAGTTCGCACACGCGGTCATAGTTATCCATAGCGTCCTCAAAGTTTTGAGGAGCATAATCAAATGCGTCCTTGTCAGCGTAGTTGCGCTCCTTGAGCTCAACGATACGCTTCATCAATGGACTATTCTCGAGTTGGAACTTCAGTTCCGGATGGTCAGAATAAAAATTTGCCATAGTGTTTTACGAAGTAAAAAGTTATTAGTTATAGTTATTAGTTATTATCAGACCATCCGAACAAGGATACACGTCTGGGTTGACTCTTGATCAATAATTCAGTCAGGCGACAACCCTAACTAATAACTAACACCTATTAACTTAGAAAAATTACATTACTTGGAATTTTTCTTATAGTACTTAATCATCTTAGGGATGACCTCCTCGACGGTGCCGTTGATGACGTAATCGGCGATAGAGTTGATAGGAGCGTTAGGATCGCTGTTGATAGAGATGATGATGCCCGAATCCTGCATACCGGCGATGTGCTGGATAGCACCACTCACACCTGCCAGGATGATGAGTTTAGGATGAACGGTGACACCAGTCTGACCGATCTGACGGTCATGATCAGCGAAGCCGGCATCAACAGCAGCACGGCTGGCACCAACCTCAGCGTGGAGTTCCTTAGCCAGGTCGAAGAGCATGTCGAAGTTCTCACGAGAACCTACACCGAAACCACCGTCGATGACGATAGAAGCGCCCTTCAGGTTATGCTTGGCCTCCTCAACGTGACGGTCGATGACCTTCACTACATATTCAGTCTCAGGGACATACTTAGCGACATCGTGCTTGATGACCTCGCCCTTGTAGTTCTCGTCGAGCACCTCCATCTTCATCACACCTGGACGCACAGTCGCCATCTGTGGGCGGTGCTCAGGGTTGACGATGGTAGCCACGATGTTACCACCGAAGGCAGGGCGAATCTGGTAGAGCTTATCCTCAAAGTGCTTGGTGATAGGCTTCTTGTCAGCATCGAAGCCGACGTTCATATCGAAGTCGCCGATCTCCAACTGAGTACAGTCGGCAGTCAGACCGCTGAACAGGGCTGATGATACACGTGGACCGAGGTCACGACCAATGACAGTAGCACCCATCAGGCAGATCTGAGGGTCCTCCTCCTTGAAGAGGTTGACCAGCACAGCAGTGTGAGGATTAGAGGTATAAGGGAACAGACCAGGAGCATCGAACACGTGCACCTTGTCCACACCATACTTCATTACCTGCTTCTCGACACCATCCAAGCCAGCGCCGGCGCATACGCACTCCAACTGAACGCCAAGAGTATTGGCCAACTTACGACCTTTGGTCAAGAGTTCGAGCGATACCTCCTTGACGGTAGTACCCTCAATTTCGCAATATACAAATACGCTATTCATACTATTAGCCAATAATCTTTTCGTTCAACAAATCAACCATCAGACTCTCAATGTCGGCATCGCTGCTGGTGAGGGTCTGGCTCTCCTTAGTCTTGAAGACGATGTTCTGTACAGTCTTCACGTTGGTAGGCGAACCAGCCTTACCTACCTGCTTGAGGTCGGCGTCGATGTCGGCTGCACCCCACTGAGTGATGTTCAGGTAAGGCTTGCTGGCATTGGCTGCTGCGATAGCCTCGGCCTGGTCGGCTGGGCGCTCGGCTGGAGCAGTGGCATTCTTGTACTTCATCACGCGCTTAGCGTTACGTGGACGGCAAGGAGCTGCCGAACCGTTGACAGTAACGACCAGAGGCAGAGGAGCCTCGACGGTCTCTACGCCGCCATCGATATGACGCTTGATGGTGACCTTGCGGGCCTTCTCGTCCAGCGAGAGGATCTCCTCAGCATAGGTGACCTGAGTCAGACCGAGCTTCTCGGCGATCTGAGGACCTACCTGTGCGGTATCACCGTCGATTGCCTGGCGACCGCCCAGGATGATATCATAGTTACCCATCTTGCGGATAGCCTGGCTGATGGTGTAGCTGGTAGCCAATGTATCGGCGCCACCCAGGCAACGGTCAGTAATGACGTAGCCGGCGTCGGCACCACGGTAAAGAGATTCGCGGATTACTTCGGCCGACTTGGGCAGGCCCATAGTGACGACCTTGATGGTAGAACCGGGGAACTGCTCCTTGAGTCGGAGAGCCTGCTCCAACGCGTTGAGGTCCTCAGGATTAAACACCGCAGGAAGGGCAGCGCGATTGACGGTACCCTGAGGTGTCATTGCGTCCGGACCTACATTGCGTGTATCAGGTACCTGCTTAGCAAGTACGATAATGTTCAATGCCATAATAGATTAACTTATTTACTTATTTATTTAAGAATATATTTTACCGATGCAAAGGTAGCACTTTTTTTCGACCCACCAAAAGTTTTGCTACAAAAACGAACGTTTATACTCCGATTTTCCGCTATTTTGTCATTATTAATCAAAATACGTTGCACAATTTGATTAAATGTGTGCACATTTAGGGCAATATTTGTCCAATCTCCCCTATATATTATATAATGAGTGAATTCATCGGGCAGCAAACCGCGAACCTCGATAAACCAGCCATCCCCGGGAAGTCCCCCGCTACGATGCGGAGAGGACTTCCTGGGGATGGCTCAATTGTACCATGACCGAAGCCAGACAAAGAATGACTCAGAGTTTCTTGGCCGTTACCTTGCCGGCACCACGAAACATGAGATAGAAATAGTAAGCAATACCGACAACACACAGGCACAACGTCATGATTTCGTCGCGAACCAAGATTGAGTGGACTTCGGGGTCCTCCACCAACTCCAAGGCGTAGCTAACTCTCTCTCCCAGAGGTGAATCGGCCAACTGATCCAGTTCAGAAAGCTGTCGAACCAATTGAAAGACAAAGCCTACGTATGTACCGAGAGCCGAAAAAGCCAAACTTATCAGGGCTATGATACATACACCCACCTTGTTCATCTTGCCACGAGCCCAAGTATAGCCTTTCATTGCAAGATAGAGATAGACCAAGCCCGTAACAGAGGAGAGACGGCCCAAAGCATACAAGAAGAGCGACAATAGGATACCGGGCACCGAAAAAGCCGCTGCTGCCAGGGCACCCTGCTCATAGTTGTTGGGCTGCTCCTCGAAAGTCGAATTGACCTCGTCAACTGCAACTTGATACTGCTTGGCGCACTCTACGCACAGCGGTGTGGGCACGCCATCAATCTCAAATATCTGAAGTTCGCCATCCACCTGAGCACTGCAATCACTACCCAGGCACCTGCGGGGAGCATCGGGATACTTGGATGCCACATAGTCCGTCAGGTCGGTGATAATCTCAGCCATCCGGGACGTCTTGTAGGGCAAAAAGACCTCCTTGAACTCCATCGTCGCACAACAGGTGCCGACTTCGGCCGAAAGTTCCGTGGCATAACCCTTGCGGTGCCACGACTTGACCTTCGCCACATCTTCAGCATCCAATTCTACAGGGAAAAAGAAGGAAAGAACCTTCATTCCTTGTCCGTCAGCAAACATTACGAAACTATTCTGACGGAAACCATAGACACAATGTCCATTGTCTTGAAACCCAAACTGGTTTCTCAATTTCTTCAGACCGGGGAAAAGCATAATCGAATATTTTTTATTTTTAAGCGGGGCAAAGTTACATTATTTTCTCCAATCGTACAAGAAAAAAGGACAAGAAAATGAATATAGGCAACAGTTGACAATATTTCACTCCGGGACAGATTCAGACAAATGTACCCGCAACAGAAAGAGCGGACGACCCGGCCCACTGACCTGATCGTCCGCCCTACATATATCGTAAATAACGGGAATTACATCATACCGCCCATACCTGGGTTGCCGGCTGGCATGGCAGGTTCAGGAGCTGGCTTGTCGGCGATGACGCACTCAGTTGTGAGGAACATACCTGCGATAGAGGCAGCGTTCTCGAGAGCGACACGAGCCACCTTGGCTGGGTCGATGACACCGGCCTTGAGGAAGTTCTCGTATGAGTCAGTGCGGGCGTTGTAACCGAAGTCACCCTTGCCCTCCTTGACCTTCTGTACGATGACGGCACCCTCCTTGCCTGCATTGGCAACGATCTGGCGCATAGGCTCCTCGATGGCACGCTTGACGATCTCGATACCGAGCTGCTCGTCGTCGTTGGCACCCTTCAGGCCTTCCAGTTCGGCAGTAGCGCGGATGTAGGCTACACCGCCACCAGGGATGATACCCTCAGCCATAGCTGCACGGGTAGCGCAGAGTGCGTCATCGACGCGGTCCTTCTTCTCCTTCATCTCGACCTCGCTGGCAGCACCTACATGCAGCACTGCTACGCCACCTGCCAACTTAGCCAGGCGCTCCTGCAGCTTCTCGCGGTCGTAGTCCGAAGTAGTCTTCTCGATCTGAGCCTTGATGGTCTGAACGCGCTGAGCGATAGCCTCCTTGTCACCGGCACCATCGACGATGGTGGTGTTCTCCTTGCTGACGGTAACCTTGTCAGCGTGGCCGAGCATCTCGACAGTAGCGTTCTCGAGCTTCAGACCTACCTCCTCGCTGATGACGATACCACCAGTCAGGGTAGCGATGTCCTGCAGCATCTCCTTACGACGGTCGCCGAAGCCTGGCGCCTTGACGGCGCAGATCTTGAGGCTGCCGCGCATGCTGTTGAGTACCAGCGTAGCGAGTGCCTGGCTATCTACATCCTCAGCGATGATGAGCAGTGGGCTGCCAGACTTGGCAACTGGCTCGAGCACTGGGAGCAGGTCCTGCAGGTTGGAGATCTTCTTGTCGTAGATCAGGATAGCAGGCTGATCCATCTCGCAGGTCATCTTGTCTGCATTGTTCATGAAGTATGGAGAGATATAGCCACGGTCGAACTGCATACCCTCCACCACATCAACGGTGGTATCGGTGCCCTTGGCCTCCTCGACGGTGATGACACCCTCCTTCTGGACGGTCTTCATGGCATCGGCGATGAGCTTGCCGATCTCCTCGTCATTGTTGGCCGAGATACGAGCTACATTCTCGATCTTGGTGTAGTCGTCGCCGATCTCCTCGCTCTGAGCCTTGATGCTCTCTACGACCTTGGCAACAGCCTTGTCGATACCGCGCTTCAGGTCCATTGGGTTGGCACCTGCGGTAACGTTCTTCAGACCTACACCGATGATAGCCTGAGCCAGTACAGTTGCGGTAGTAGTACCGTCACCTGCGCTGTCGCCGGTCTTGCTGGCAACCTCCTTGATGAGCTGTGCGCCCATGTTCTCGAATGGATCCTCCAGCTCGACCTCCTTGGCTACACTCACACCGTCTTTGGTGATGTGTGGAGCACCGAACTTCTTGTCGATGATTACGTTACGACCCTTAGGACCCAGGGTAACCTTAACTGCGTTGGCCAACTGATCGACACCGCTCTTGAGCAGGTCGCGACTCTCTGTATTGAATTTGATTATCTTAGACATTTCTATCGAAAATTAATAATTAATAATGAATCATTAAAAGTTAATTGTTTTGACTTCCAGTTCCGGATGGTCACTTTATTTTTTTACAATGACCGATCGCGAGTTAATTGCTTCAACTTCCAGCTCCGGATGGTCACTTTTAATTTTTAACTTTTAATTTTTAATTTGTTTATCATTATGCCAGCACTGCCAGCACGTCGCTCTGGCGCATGATGAGGTACTTCTCGCCCTCGATCTCAATCTCCTGGCCGCTGTACTTGCCGTACAGGACCTGGTCACCGGCCTTGAGGACCATCTCCTCATCCTTGGTACCGTTGCCGGCAGCGATGACTTCACCCTTCAGAGGTTTCTCCTTGGCAGTGTCAGGAATGATGATACCGCCGATAGTCTTTGTTTCAGCAGGTGCTGGCTTAACCAGTACACGGTCTGCAAGTGGTTTAATGTTCATAGTCATTATATTTTTTAAGTTGTTTAGTTTATTGTTTGGTTTCTTTTTGGTTTTCGTTTTCGTTTTTCGTACGAAGTTTTCGTCTTCGTACGAAGTAAAAAAAACGGCTGCGACTCATCGTCACAACCGTCTTATATCAAAAACCGTGCCAAACTCCTATTTAGGACAATCTGTCAGTACAGTCGGACAGAGTATGTCATTATATCCGATGGCGCGCATACCCTGCTGTACGCTGCGTGCATTCATACGTGCACCCGTCAGGCTGGTGTGGGTATGGTCGCGGTTATAGTAGGCCTTGGCTGCCTCGCGTCCGATGGCATCGAGATAGTCAGCACTGAGATTGTGCACGTCGATGAAATCGACGCCCGTTGCCTCGACCACCTCACGATACCAGCGACCATACGAGTCATTGCGGCGCTCGATGTTGGGACCCTTGCTGTTGTCCGTAGGACGTTTCTCGCCTGGCTCAGGCCAGATGTTGCGTGGCGTGAGGCTGAGCAGCACTGGCGTGGCGCCCTTCTCACGGGCATCGTCGATGAACTTGCGCAGATACCAGCCGAAGCTGTACACCGTGAGGTACTCGCCGGTAACCTCGTGCTTATAGACATGGGTCGAGTCGCGACCGGTAGCTATCTCGTTGCGGTCCTTGCCTCGGCCTATCTCACTGCCGGTATCGTTGTGACCGAACTGAATGAGCACGATGTCGCCTGGCTGCAGGGCGTTATAGACGCGGTCCCAACGCCCCTCGCGCAGATAGGTGCGGCACGAACGGCCGGCCTTGGCCTCGTTGGCGAAGGTACACTTGGTCGAATCGAATGCCAGATAGGCCTGGCTGCCCCAGCCCCACATTCCGGTCGAGTCGCGGTCCTCGTTCTTGCAGGTGCTGTCGCCGCACAACCATACGACAGGCTTGCCTGGCTTACGGTTGACCTGTGCCTGTACGGGAGTCAGATCGACCAGGTAGTCACGGAGCTTGCACTCCTCGCACTGCTGTATGGCGAGTGCTGCACTGTAGGCATTGTTCTCGGCGCCGAACTTGCTGGTGTGAATCTTATCGACATAGTAGAACATATAGTCGGTCTTGCGGTGACCGAAACTCTCCAGACGCTTGGCGCTGACGTCCTCCAGATCGACAAAGGGGACATTCATCTCGGCAGCGATGGCCTTCTGCCAGGCAGTGATGGTCTGCAGCTTGCGGGTGATGGTCTGCGGGTCGTCCCAGCTGTTGCGTGGGGTGAGCGAGCACAGGATCGGGGTAGCCTTCTTGGCACGCACCTCGCGGATGAACTTGCGCATGTACTCGCCGTAACTATATACATCCTCCTCACGGCCATTGTCACGCGGATTGCGGCAGTCGTGCAGCGTGACGTGTACCATGGTATCGGGATCGATGCCCGGCAGGCTGTTGCGGGCGGTGAAGGTATCGAGCGGACCATTGTCATTGTGGCCCAACTGGATCAGGACGTAGTCGCCCTTCTTGACCCCCTTGAGCACATCGGGCCACAGCTGGTTGTAGAACGTACGGGTCGAGGTGCCGCCCAGGGCATGATTCTCGACGGTGATGCGGGTGGTGTCAAACCACTGGTAGGCGAAGGCGCCCCAGCCCCACTGGCCGTTGCTGCCGTTGCCCTTGGTACCAGTACGCATGGTGCTGTCTCCGATCAGGAGCAACACGGGGTTCTTGCCCTTACGGCTCGAACCGGGCACGGGACGGGCATACTTGTTGCCCACATCGTCGGACTTCTTGTACTTATCGACGGTGGTGTCGTTCACGCCATTGGCATCCTTGCGCTGTTGGGCAGTGGCTCCAACGGTCAACAGGAGGCAAAGGGCCGATATTAAGAATTTTCTCATAAGGATTTCTTTTTCAAGTACAGACTTAAATATGTATCTAATTTCTAAAATAATGAAAGGTCTTTGTTTCACCACAAACGGACTTGTCCAATTCCAGCCAAATCCAAATGAGCATTGATGCCCATGGCTTGGAATACGCGCGAAATGGTTCTAAAGGTAACGTTTCCACCATTCTCAATCTTGCAGATTTGAGCCTTCTTCACTCCGAGCATTTCTCCGAGCTGTTCCTGAGTCAGGTTTTTGGACAACCGTGCCTGCCTGATAGCCTCTCCTATAAGGAAGGTTTCCATTTGAGCATCATACTCTTCTCTGGCCGGAGAACCCTGTGCTCCAACCATTTCATTGAGCATTTCTTCTTGAGAGTAAAGTTTCATATGCGATAATTATTTATGGTTGAAATATTGAGTACGGATATTGTTTGCTCTATCAATCTCCTTCTGCGGCGTCTTTTGGGTCTTCTTGATAAAGCCATGGGTTGCAACTACAATTGTCTGACTGGAATGGTCCCAAAATGCCAACATTCTGTACTGCATGCCTGCATATACTGTTCGGAACTCCCAAATCTCTTGTCCTTCCAGTTTTTTGAACAATTTTGGATCCAAACTATAAGAAGCTTTCTGCACATTGTACAAAATCTTAGTTCTGACCTTTAGATCAAGTTCCTTCAAGAAATCACGAACATCTTGAGTATATACTACTTGGAATTTGGGTTGTATATCCATAAGTACCAACTATATCATTGCAAAAATAGAGAAAAGTTTCCATATAAGCAAATTTTACTCCGAAAAAAATGCAATTTTTCTATATTTCAACCTCTTTTTGTTCAATTAATACATAAAAAAATACTTTCTCAAGATGTTACTACGTTCAGCTGATCGTACCTTAGTTTCCGTCCGGCTTGGTCATATTCACGAACGGGCTGACGTTCCAATGGAACGACTCGACGGGGTCGGGCTGTGCGGGATTGAAGCCCTGGAAGTCCGAACTGATGTGCTTCTTCAGGCCCTCCAGGTTGGACTGACGGATGCCCTGCAGCACCATCTTGGCAATCTCGTAGGCGCCATAAGGGTTGAAGTGCGTATTGTCGGCCAATGCAGTAGGCTGACCCGGCCAGGTGTTGGCTGGATAATGGACGAACGCCTGGGTCGATTTCTCTGGTCCCATCGCCTCGTAGAATGCCTTGGTCATATCCTGCAGGTCGATGCAGAGCAGTCCCTCACGACGGGCTATGTCGCGCACGGCAGCGGGGTAGTCCTTGTGGGTATTGACCACCACGCCGTCCTTGAAGCTGCGGCGCATGGTCGGTGTGCAGAGGATGAAGGTTGCCCCCTTGGCACGACACTGGTCGAGGATCTGCTTCACCTGGTGGCTGAAGGCGTAGTAGGCGCCGTTGCCCACGCGTCCATCGGCCTTCTGGTCATTGTGCCCGAACTCCAGGATCACGTAGTCGCCCGGACGGAGCAGGCTGTATATCTTGGCCCAACGGTTCTGCGCCAGGAACGACGCCGCAGCCAGACCGCTCTCGGCATAATTGGCCACACTCAGGCTGTCGTCCAGGAAACGTGGCACCATCTGGCCCCACGACGCCCATGGCTCGTTGCTCTGGTCCACCACCGTGCTGTTGCCGCACAGGTAGAGGGTGGGCGACACGGTATCGCGCTCGATGCGGATGCTCTGCACGGCGGGTGCATCGCCATTGACCTCGATGGTCAGTTTCTCGTCCCAGTGGAGCTTGCCGCCCTCGTTCGGCTTCAGCTTCACGCGGTCGGGCTGACCCTTTTCGTTGACGAAGTGGACGTTGCGCTTATTGACGATGAAGGTCTTGGCGACCAGTTCACCACGCTTGGTTGCTACGTTCTCGATGAACAGACGACGGCTCTCGCAACGGATGGTGGTCGATGCTGCGCGTTTCTTGCTGCCCAGGGTGACGGTCACGCGGTAGTTTCCGTCGGGCACATTGGCCGATACGAAGAATGGGCTCTGGGCCTTGCCATCCCACTGGGTCTGCAGGTCGTAGCCGTAACCGGTTGCATCGCTGAATGTAGGCAACTTAGGGAATTGCATTTCAATGGGTTCAAATTCGGTAGTCTGCGCGTGCAACATCACGGCACAGCACATCAGGAAAATAAAGGTTAGTCGTTTCATAGATATTAATTATTTCGGGCACAAAGGTACGCATTTTTTGTTTTTTCTCCAAATAAATCGTGCAAAAAAGCGCACACACAATATCTATATCCTTCAATCCATTATCACTGTGGCACCAACGCCCCTTGCCATTACCCACATTTCATACCATTAGATGCCCGATGACCTATGCCGCCAATGCTGATTACGTAAACTGCGTAACGTAATTTACGTAATGAATATTTCGTAGGTTGCGTAATAAATATTGCGTAAATTGTGAAATAAGGATATCAAAATAGGGCTAAAAAACTCTGGAAATGATTTATTTTACTGCTCATCCTTTGACAGTTATAGGTTTTGGACTAACTTTGCATCGAACATCAAAAACCTCACGACTATGCTGAAGCCCAATAACCCATTCCTAATCTCAGAATACTTGAGTCCCGAATATTTCTGCGACCGACAGCAGGAGACCACCGAACTGCTCGACAACCTGCACAACGGATGGAGCATCACGATGATTGCTCCCCGACGCATGGGCAAAACTGGGTTGATCAAGAACGCTTTCTACTTGCTCCACGATCAGCACCCCGACATTCACACATATTACATCGACATAATGGGCACGCAGAGCCTCAACGACCTGATACAACTGCTGGGCAGTACGGTGCTCGGCACGCTCGACTCGGACTGGCAGAAAGCCCTGAAACGCGTCACCGAGATAGTGCGCAGCTGCAAACCATCGGTCACATTTGACCCTCAATCGGGCACTCCACAGATCAGCATCGACGTTGAACCCTCCACGCAGGAGACTACCCTGCGCGAGATATGCGAATACCTGCGACAGAGCGAAAAGACCTGCTACATTGCCCTGGACGAATTTCAGCAGGTGGCATCGTACCCCGAACCGGGCGCCGAAGCGATACTGCGCAGCCAGATGCAGTTCATGCCCAACGTCAAGTTCATCTTCGCCGGAAGCCAACGGCACCTGATCCAGTCGATGTTCAACGATGCAGCTCGCCCGTTCTACCGAAGCACACGCACATTGTCCCTGGACGTCATACCGATGGAGGCTTATTACGACTTCGCCGCACCTCATTTCCAGAAGCAGGGGCGCACCATGCACGCCCAGGTTTTCGACCGGCTCTACCACAGCGTGCACGGTCACACATGGTACGTGCAGGCACTGCTCAAGGAACTCTACTCCTACTACCAGCCCATCGACCTGGGCTTGCTCGACCAGGCATTCACTTCGCTCGTCATGTCCAATGGCTCGTTCTACGAGTATGCCTACAACCGCTACTCGCCCACTCTGCGCCGGCTGCTCAAGGCTATAGCAGCCGAAGGAACCGTGCGCGAGACCACCAGCGCCGCCTTCATCCAGCGCTACAAACTGAAAGCCGCCAGTTCGGTTTCCACCGCTCTCAAGTCTCTCACGGCCGAGGATGTCGTATGCCACTCGCCCGAGGGGGTCCGGCTGTACGACCCGTTCTTCGAGGCGTGGCTCCGCAGGTTGGGCTGACAACCGCAGTCCGGTTCTCCATTATTCTCAATTTGTACAATATCCACTACGACAACCCATCGTTCACAGTGCGATTGGTGTGCGATTGGAATGCGATCGGTGTGCGATCGGCCACCCATACCCCATCGTACACGAACCGCACTCCGAACGCATGCTGACTACAAGTCGAACGTAATCATATAATAGGGATATAATACCCTCTCCGCACCCTCCGATTGGGCAAAAAAGCAGTTATCCACACCCTTATACACCATTATACAGGGTATTGCACAATCTTATCAACAGAGTTATCCACACCACTGTTGATAACTCATAAGGTGAAAAAAGAAAAGGGGACCTCTATCCTAAGAAGTCCCCCGACAATGAGGCACGGCAGCCTAACGGTGCCATATCAAGCAATGTAAAATTCTACCGACACACGGTCCGAGACACTCATATCATCGGGCATGATATCAAGACTGTCAGCCACACAGGCGGTCGCCTCGGCATTAGAGTGGATGTTTCGAGCCTCCGAAATGACATCGAAGCCATGGTCTCCATAATCAATACACTTGATGTTGCTCAACGCACAACCGGCCGTATCGACTATAACCTGAGCCTTTGCACGCGCATCTTTGACGGCTCGTTCTATCAGTTTCAGGTGTATGGGACGTTCGTCCAACACGGTATATCTGATATCGATCTGCGCATCAAGGACGAACTTGCCTACACCGCGCACCAGTTTATTGAGCAGCACTGGGTCTATACCCATATCTACTTTGAACTTCTGGTTCAATTCGAATCCGTCTTTATACTGACCCACGTAATGTCCATTACTGTCATATTGATTTTCGTAATGGTCGCTGATGTCAAATTTTATACTCTTGACCCTATTGGCATCCTGCTTGTTATACGTCATTATCTGGCGCATCCATTTGGCATTTTCCTGACCACGGGCATAGGCATCTGCATAATTACTAAAAGTACTATCGACCGTCACTATCAGACGAGTCACATCTGGCACGACATGGATACTGCCACGTCCTTCCACTTTGATTGTTCCGTTTTCCATCATTTTTCTCCTGGTTCAAATAGTTATTACTTGCGGTTTTTCTTCACTTTCACCGTGAGCGTGATCTGCTGCTCGTAGTGTGCATTGGGGTCAATGCGACTGATGCGACATTCGAAGATATCGGTCCATCCCATGTCCAGCAGCACGGCGATCTGGTCATTGCTGTCTCGAGGTATGTAACCCAGCACGAACTCCTCGTCCTGTTCCCGGTCGTCATATACGACTGCTATCGCATTGGGGTCATAGCGATTGTCTGCTTCGCGCACCAGGCGAACCACGGTCCCTACTTTCAGTTGATCCCAAACCTCGTCAGCGTCATGGTACTTGCGCCCTGCCAGGTGACAATCCATGAAATACTTCTTCTTTGCTTCCATAATCGTAAGGTATTATAGGGTGAATACTAGTTTGTTGATGCAAAGATAGGAGCAGGTTGTTTCAAATCATGGTACAGGTTTGTGTAATTTTCACTTTTCTACATAATTTTCTAAACTTTGTTGCAATTTAGTGCGAATATCTTGCACCAAAGTGGGCGGTGAAAGGACTTTGAGCCAAGGTCCATGAGAGAGGATATAACCCTGGAAGTCGTTGGTCGGGCGCAGGTAATATTCGAAGTCTGTCCACTCTTCATTACTCTCCAGTTCCCGTTGTGTGCTATGCAGCGGCAGGTCGCGCAGGTAATAGGGCTCCAATCCGTAGGCCCGCAGTACGATGCGCTCGGGCTTAGAACCATCGCCTATCACCACACCGAAGCACTCGTCGAAGAAATGTGCTGCATCGAAATCTGGGTCCAGGACGAACCGCTCATCTAGCTGGCGCACATCATTGATGCGGTCGAACGAGAACATGGCATATCCACCATCGTCGAACCGGCCCAACAGGTACCACCTACGGCGGAAGAGTTTGATACAATAGGGATCGATGGCATAGCTCTTGCTATCGGCAGAACTGTAACGCTGATACTCTATCTCCACGCGACTGTTCTGTTTCATGGCAGATATGACGATACGCAGCGCTGCGCCATCCGAGGGTATCTGCTCGAGCAGGATTCGATTCTGCAACGACATACTCTCGCTTATCAGATTACTCACCGAGAGGGTCGAGAGCATCCAGTTCTGCACGGACTCCTCGCGCAGCACCTCTTCATTGCCTATATAGTATCGATAGTTGTTGCGACGGGCACACTCTATGTAGATGCCGAAGATGTCCTGGATGGCATCTTTATGCCGATTGAATGTAGTACGCGCCAAGGGCACTCCACCGCTCATTTCGGTCTGGACCCAGAGTTGATTTATCTCGACCAGCGAGATACTGCCTGCCTTGTGGATGGTGTTGACCAACCAGATGTACTGTTTGAATAGTGTAGGAATAGTCATGGTATTTCAAATAATTTAATGAGAAGTTCAAATGGTTCACATGATCGGGACCCAGACGAACACGGCTGCATCCCACAGAGCATGCGAAATGACGATGGCAGGCAGATGTCGGGGCATCAGTCTGTACAACCCGCCCCAGCAGATGCCGCACGTCAGCGCCGCCATGATGAGCATGAAGTTCAATGACGGAAGGTGTACCAGTGCATAGACTGCCGTGGTGACCAGGAAGGCAATATTGGCGCCCCAACGTTGGCCCAACTTACATTGGACATAACCACGCCAGAAGAGCTCCTCCGCCGGACCGATGACCAGCAGCAACAGCAACCCGATCAGCCACGGCGCACTGCCCTGCTTCATCGCATAGATGCTGTCCACCTGCGGACGGGCGAAGTCGAACAACCAGCGCGACACTGCATCACCTACCCAGAAGACGCCCCACAGCACCACGGCAATGCCCATGCCGAGCAGGACCTCGGACAACCAGTTCACCGTCATGCGTTGCGAACGCAGATAGGGTACCGCCAACGCGGTCAGCACAACGGCACTGAAGGTCATTGCCCACCAGAAATTGAGCTTCGGCGCTGTCCACGGGGAGAACATCGCGAACCACAGCCCGACAGCCACCAGGATAGAAACGGTCAATCGTCTCATAGCAGCGAGAGTGACAGTCCGACGATGAGCAGCACACTGAATGCCAACTGCAACTTGGCCGTAGCCTCATCCAGTCGGGCATATGACTCGACTCCTCCCTTGCGGTAGTTGAGCATAGTGCGGGCATTGAGCACTGCCAAAGGCAACGACAACGTGGCAAGCAGCACGGTCCACGAAGCCCGACTCAGGACGACAAGCAGCACGAGCCACAGATAGGGCAACATGACCTCGACCACATATATCCACACGGCCAACCTACGTCCCGTCAGCATCGGGAAGGTCTTGATCTGCGCACGCACATCGGTCTCGATGTCGCGTGTATTGTTAGCGTGCAGTATGCCCATCGTGATCAGTCCCACGGGCACTGCTATCCACAGCACCTGCACATCGACCCTGCCTCCCAGTATATAGGTCATACCCAACATGGGCAGTACGGCATAGCACAGCAATATCACCACATCGCCCAGGGCATGGTACTTGAGCGGCGGATAGAGCAACGACAGGGCTATGCCTGCCACTCCTATCAGCAGCAACGGCCACCCCGTCAGCCATACCATCACCAGGCCCATAGCCACCGCCACGACCTGCAGCACGAGGGACAATCTCCACACCTCGGCCGGCGTGAACTGTCCATCGGTCAATATCTTCACTCCATAGGTATCGGACCGACCCACTCCCTGCCGGTAATCGTGATAGTCACTCCACACGTTTCCCGCCGCGTGAACCAACACAATATTGACCAATGCTGCCAATGCCATTCCCCACGACACCTCACATCCGTGCACGTACATCCAGGCTACTGTCACCAGCACCGGCATCGCCGAAGCAGGAAAACTCCATGGCCGCGTGGCCAATATCCAATCTCTCAATGTATGTTTCTGCATTATCTGTATTACAACGGATTTTTCTAATTTAATTCTGTTCTCTCTTCCGATTTATTGACAATCAACAGAGTCCTTTCGTTCCTGACCGAAATAATCACTTCGTATAATCATGTCCGAAAGTCGATAGGCCTCAGCCTCTGTAATTTTTCTATTTGCCACAGCAACTGAATCGCGCAAGTTTACTCCGAGCGTATGCACCACAGCGGTCGAATCAATCAAGGCACAAACAGTAGGGAACACATCCATCTGGTAGGCCTCACCTTCGTAATGTTCATTACCTACTATATCGGGCGAATAGATAATCAAAGGTAGAAAATTGTCTCCACCATGGAACTTAATTCCATGGTCAGCGGCATAATCATCCATATCTCCAAAAGCACTAGAGCGGAAAGCCGTATGATCTCCTGTAATGACAATAATAGTATTATTTGCCAAGTCACTATTGACCACTCTATCAACCAAGAGATTAATGCACGAATCAGCATACGAAAGACTATTCAAATAGTTTTGCATGGTAGAGGGCATTCCATTTACCTTGTACTTTGGATGATCGGCACCATAAGAGAACGGGATATGAGAAGAAACAGTAAGAGTCAGTAAGCAGAACGGAGATGTATTAACTGAATCCAAATAGTTAATTGTATTATGGATTATTGTTTCATCATCATACCATCTGCTCGAATCCGGCTCTATCAGATTGTTAAATCCATAACTCGGTGTAACCTTAGTTTGATTCCATGTTCCAGGAGATGGATTCAGGATAGCCGATTCTTCGAACGAAGATGCAAAATTGGGGAATTTATTATTCCAATTACTATGACAAGTAACACCTTGCTTCAATGGCAACAAACCTGTTACACTAATGAACTGTCCGTCACCAGATATACCATTCTGAATTTGACATTTTAAGTGTTCAGCAGAGAACACATGTTCCTGATTCCTTAAACGAGACAAGAATGGCATAAAATTAACACCTTCAGTTTCGTCCAATGGCCAAGATTCCAAACTTTCGACTAATACAAAAATCAAATTCCGTTCAGCATTCAGTCTTGGGACATCTAAAATTGGGACTTGCTCTATTTCTTGTAACTGATCTTCTGACAAAATTAGTTTTTCACCCAAATTATCTGGAGCCCACGCATTATAAAGGAACATCGCAGGGAAATAACTGACTGCACTTTGATAATGCATATAATAAAAAGAAAATTCTTTAGAGTTTCCAGAACCCAAAGTGGCATCATTATAAGCCAATCCAAAAGGCCATGCATTTTTAATTTTTTCCCTGAACCCTAATGGCTTATAATCTTCATCATGGTAGAAATTAAAACGATAATAATAATTAGAAAAGCAATCTGCTATGAGCACCAAAAGCATACAAACTGCAAATAATATATTTGAACGCGTAGTTTTTGCAGACAAATTCAATAATTTATATACAACAATATATATAAAACTTATTAAAAGAATAGCGCAAACTTCCCATCCAAACAAAGCAAGAACTGAATCTTCAAAACCCGCAAGATTTCCAGCCATTGACATCACATCCGGTGAAAGATATGCGCCATTAGCCTTGAAATAAAACACATTGGCAACAACCCAAACATCTATTACTATGTTAACCGCGATTGTCCACCATTGACGGCGAAACAAGTAAACGAAACTTGCCAGGAAAACAGCTGGCAATAATTTACCAACCCAAAAGACCGTAAAAACTCCAGGATAATCAAACAATACGTCAAACATATCAAGATGTTCAGTTGCCATGCGGAACAGCACATTCTTGATAAAAATAGAGAACGCAAAGACGATAAATAGCAGATGCTTACTATATAATTGTTTTAGCATAATAGACTGAAAAAAATGGCACGCCCCTATAGATAGGCGTGCCACATTATATTTTAAACGTTTCTACCGAACAGTAGAACGGGAAAGACTTATTACTCGGCAGCCTTCTTCTCGTTCTTGATGAAGATAGCACCACCTACCTGTGCAGAACCACTATAAGAAGTATGGTAGCCCATGATGGTAATGGTGTCACCAAAAGCGACATTGAGTGTACCGAACTGCTTGCTTGCCTTATCCTTCAAGTTATTGAGAACGCCAAAGACATAGACACTGCCTGTAGAATCCGCAAGGTTGAAGTTTCCGTAAGGCTCAAGAGTCTTGCCTTCTGCCTCGACAACAGCACCGCGCAGGATATAATAGGTTGTCTTGCTCTCTTCTGTTGCAAGGAAGTCTGCTACGGTCTTGACATCGTGTGCAACACTCTCAATGAGGGTGGCATTCTTCATCTGAGGAGCCTCCTTATACGAAGTCTTGATTGACTGGAGAAGAACCTCGTCACCAACCTTGAGGGTCATGTTGGCCCAATCTGTGATGCCATAGACATAAACCTCTCCTGTACCATCGTTGATATAGACATTACCGTACTTGGTATTGGCAATGCTGGTGATGACGCCACGGACCTTGTAGAGTGCAGTACCATCCTCCTGAGCATTGAACTCGGCACAAGAGACCTCCATGATGGAACCCTTCTGATAGATGTCATACTTGGCAGTATAATCCTTGGTGCCATCATTGGTAGTGAATTCCAATGTAGTAGCACGGTCACCGCCTTCGTTGGCAGCAGCCTTGAAGCTGACTACGTTGCCTGCGATAGACGAGATGGAGAGCCACTCCTGTGCATCCTCTGGAATAGATACATAGAGGTTGGTGCCCTTGTTGGTCAAGTAAGCACTGATGATACCGCCAGCAATTGGGAGTGTATCTGTCACTACGCCATCGACCATAGTTGAATCGCACTTGATGAGCGACTTGTTGACATTGACAACGGTAACATTGACCAATTCAACGGTACCCTTGTATGTAGTCTTCGGACCCTGGATGGTAACCTCGTCACCGACATCAAGGTTGTTGTTTGTGATAGGATTGTTCTGAGTCTTACCCTTATAGAGGGTACCATAGATATAAACCTCACCAGTGCCGTCGTTCAAATACCAGTTGCCGTACTCGGTATTGACAATTGAGGTAATGGTACCGGTAACCTGGTAGGTCTTGTCATCTGGGCCCGAGATAACCTCAGCACATGTGACTGAAGAAATAGTTGAGAGACCCTGAATGACATTGATGCGCTGCGTAGTCAAGCTGTCACCCAAAGTAAAGAGGACCTCGCCATTGCGGCCATCGAGCGACGCATCGGCAGAGAAAGTCAATGTGACATTGCCTGCCTCGCCCTCCATCGGAGAGACGGTCAACCATGTTGGAGCACTGGCAATGTACCAGTTGGACTTGGCCTCGACATCGACGGTAGCGGAACCGCCATCAGGACTGAGCGATACATAAGACTGCGAAACGCGGATATCACTCAAGTAAGTATCTGGATCCTGATCTACATCACAACTGGTGCAAGCCAGACCCAACGTAAATGCAGCCACCAAAGCTGCCATGAAATATCTTGCTTTCATGTATCAATATTTGTTTGATCTACTCCCAGCCCCATTGAGACTGGGAGCATGATATTACCTATTAGTTGAAAATATACTTAGCACCGATAGGCATGTACCAGCACTGACCGACAGCATGGTTGCGGTTCCAGATCTTGGTGTCGCCGCTCACGCTGGTTGGAGTAGAGAAGGTGGCATAGCCGTCTGCATCTACACCCTCGTACTGAAGGATACGGGCTGCTGCATCGGTAGCATAATCGGTATTCATGACCTTGCTGACACCCCATGAGCTGTTGAACATGTTCAGAACGTTCTTGATATCAGCGCCGACCTGCAGTTTGTGCTTGGTGTTGCCAATCTTGAAGACGAAGTCATGCTTGTAGCTGAAATCTACGCGATGTACAAATGGATTATAGACGCTGTAGCCCTCGGCATACTCACCCTGGTGCTCGCTCAGGTAGTCATCCTTGTGGACATAGTCCATGAAACGGTCACGATCATCGTCGCTGACGAAGCGGAAGAGTCCATCAGCAACCTCTTTGTCCGTAGGAATATAGAGAGCATCGTAGTTATAACCGTCGCCGTTCATATCATTGACAGTCATGTATGAGTAATTGTAACCGCCACGATAGGTCTCGTAGATGAAGCTGAAGTGGTTGTTGGACTTGTCGTTGATAGTAGCCGATACGATGAAGCGGTCTGGGGTCAGGTTGTAGGCATTGTGCAACTTGATGTTGTTAGGACCTTCGGCTGTTGGGATATAGGTGAAGGCCGACTCTGCATTGGAACCTGGCATAGAAGTAACCTCCTTCTTGGCAGTATGAGTATAAGCTGCCATCAGGTCAATCCACTCTGCTGGCTTGGCATTGATCTGCATGCTGGCCTGCCAACCATAACCCTTGCTGGTGTTCTCGAGCACGAATGCCTTGGTATTGGTACGATAGCCCGAAGGATAGATAGGACGATTATCTACGCCATTGAAACGTGCGAAACCACCTACGTTAGGAATAGACCAGTCGCTGATGCAGGCATCGTTGATAGTCTTGTTAAAGATACCCTCGGCTGTAACGGTGACAGGCATTTCGAATGGCAGACGATAATCGACAGCCAATGAGGTCTTCCATACCTGTGGCATCTTGAAGTCAGGATCGACTGCAGCAATGGCCGATGGAACGGTACCATCCTCTGGAGAAATGGTATATGGGAAGATGGCCTCGCCTGCAGCATTCTTGAGCGAAAGGAGTTTTTCCTTCAGTGCAGCTACGGTAGCCTTGCCATTGGCATCGGTCACGAGACCGCCGGCAAAGGCATCCATCGTATAACCCAACTTCGCGCCATTGCTGGCATTGAGCTGAGCCTGATACTGTACCATACCTGAGTTGGTTGGCATATTGGTGAAGAATACCAATGGCAGACGGCCCTCAAACAGACCTGTACCGCCACGCAAGGTGAGGCTCTTGTCGCCCAGTACATCCCATACAGCTGCCAAACGTGGAGAAACACTCACACGAGCATCGGGCCACTTGCCTGTATCAATGTGACGACCGTCATAGTCAAGGTCGTAGATAGCCTTATTGGTCATCAGGTCACTGTTGTCGAAGAAGAGACCATCGAAACGGATACCGGCAGAGAGGTTCAACTGCTCGTTGAGCTGCCACTCATCCTGCAGGTAGAGACCAGCGCGGTTGAAGGTAACACGGGCAGCAGGATCGTCTTCGCCATCGTAGCCATAGGTCAAGCAGACAACCTCAGGAGCAGCACCCGAGAGGAAGTCCTCCATCGAGCTATAACGATAATAGCCAGAGCCATTACGCATATACATATTGTCGGCCATCTGGTGCTCGAAGGTAAGACCAGCGGTGAGCTTGTGAGCTCCGAGATAGTAGGTTACATTGTCCTTGATATTCCAGATGGTGTTGTGCACAGCATTGTTCCATGTGAAGAGCTCATAGCCGAGGCACATATAGTTCTGACCATCACCATCGAGAATGTCGATGAATGGGAACTCGTCCGAATCGCTGTCGCGAACGTCATCGAGCTTGGAAATAGTAAACAGCAACTGGTTAGACAGTTTGTCCGACAGTCGGCTATTGAAGTCCAATGAGAACGAGTTCACCTTGTTCTGCATAGCATACATAGCATTGGCAAATGGCAAGCAATACTGTGAGTTACGGCCATAGCTTGAACGGGTACCGCCATCCATTGAGGTAGAACTTGGGCAGTTCCAGACATTGTTCAATGTATGGTTGTAACGTACTGCCAGATGATGATTGTCGTTGATGTTCCAATCCAGGCGGAACAGAATCTTGCGATTGTCCTCGTCGGCTGGGAATGAGGTGTAAGAACCGGTATTGTAACCATACTTGCTCTTGACATAGTCCGATACCTGCTGCATATCATAGGCAGAGGTACGTGACAGATAGTTATCGGCATCACCAGTACCGGCATTCATCTGACCTGCTACCTGGGTAGCTGACTCGGATGCACGCCAACGGTTGGCGATGGTAGGAATCTTCTGGAACTCCAAGCTACCGAAGAAGAAAAGTTTATCCTTGATGATTGGGCCACCCAAAGTAAAACCGTAGGTAGTCTTCTGGTCCTTGGCACGTACGCCCTCGAGCTGCTCGCGCTCGATAGCGTCGCCACGCATATTCTCATTCTGGTGGAAGATATAGGCACTACCCTTGAAGGTATTGGTACCAGACTTTGTAATGGCATTGACACCACCACCGATGAAGCCTGTCTGACGAACATCGAATGGAGAAATCACTACCTGCATCTCCTGGATGGCCTCAATTGAGATTGGATTACCACCACCTGGCAACTTGTCCGACAGACCGAAGTTGTTGTTGAAGTTGGCACCATCGACAGTGAAGTTGGCTGTACGACCGTCCGAACCACCGAACTTCATACCGTTACCACCATAAGGTGACAGACGTACCATATCGGTAATGTCGCGGCTGACGGTTGGCAATGCAAGCATCTGATCGTTCGAGATGTTGGTCGATGCACCAGTCTTGAGTGTAGTGGCGAACTTGGAACCCTGACCGACTACGACGACGTCATTGAGCATCTCGGCATCGACATTGAGGCGTACATTCAGTTTGAAAGTCTCGCCCAATTGGAGGTAAACCTCCTCATAGACCTGTGGGGCATATCCGACATACGATACCTTGATCGTATAAGGACCGCCTACACGCATACCCTGGATGCTGAAAGCACCGTGCTCGTTGCTGATAGCCCCATAGTGAGTACCCGAAGGTGTATGGATGGCTTGTACTGTAGCGCCGAACACCTCTCCGTTCTCGTCTGAGATCTTACCACCCAGCGCAGAAGTGGTAATCTGAGCCCAAGCTACGCAGGTAGCAAAGACCGACAAAACAAGAATCAATAAAGATTTCTTCATTGTGTTAGAAAATAATATTGTTAGAAAGTGAATGAATACCCATAAATAATAAATGTGGAATAACCCTTTCCGCTTTCTGAGTTACTCTATATTTTAGCCTCTTTCTATTAACACGTTGCAAAGTTACTCATTATTTGCGAGACTTGAATTGACCTTAATAAAAATGTAATAAAATTAACAAAATATTATTAACATTCGTTAATTTTTGACAACTATGCTTACTGATTATCAGCAATTACCCGATAGAGCAGCTTTATCTCCAATTCTCTGAAACACCAACAAATAAAGAATTGATTATCCTTCTAAAACAGACACGTCAACCCCGAATAATCGAAAATAAAAAAGGCGCAGTCGAAACTGCGCCCTGACTTATGTGATAAGAATTACTTCTTAACCTTGTCAACGATAGCCTTGAAAGCAATACGGAGATTGCTTTCGGCATCATTGCCAAAATTACTTCTTAACTTTGTCAACGATTGCCTTGAAAGCCTCTGGATGATTCATACCGAGGTCAGCGAGGACCTTACGGTTGATGTCGATACCATTAGCGTGGAGCAAGCCCATCAGCTTAGAGTAGCTCAAGCCCTCCAGACGAGCAGCAGCATTGATACGGACAATCCAAAGAGCGCGGAAGTTGCGCTTGTTGTTACGACGATCGCGGAATGCGTAAGTCAAACCTTTCTCCCAGGTATTTTTTGCTACGGTCCAGACATTCTTGCGGGCACCGATGT
>JAILKE010000067.1 GCA_024694125.1 Bacteroidales bacterium | reverse complement strand
GTCCACACAGATGTAGTTAACCTTGTACGACATGGAGGCACGACATTCGGGATGAGCACGCAGATAACCATCAATGGTGGTGAGTACCTGCAGGACATTGCGCAGATGGGACTGCTGGCGAGCCCTGTCAGTGGTAGTGGTAATGCTGTCCCGACGCAGGCAGTAGATATAGAAATTGTTCCTGACAGCAACGAAGGACTCTGCCTGGGCGAAGAGCAGGATGCTCCACTCCTCGTCCTCGTGACAGATACCCTCGTGAAAGGACAGACCGTGCTGCACGATGAACTCCCGTCGGCAAAGATAGGCACAGGGACAGGGTATCAGATTGCGTCCCTCCATGAAAGAACGTGCCGGACGATAGATACGGTTGTACTGCGGCATATAGCGTCGATATGGGAAGGTTCCACGATGGGTATGCACCTGCATATCGACCCCATATATGTCAATATCCTCCTGTTCCAGACACCTGAAGGGGAAACGGGAGGCCTGCTGCGCATTGAGCATATCGTCCGAATCGACGAAACAGATATACTTGCCACGCGCCACTCGCAGACAATTATTGCGCGCAGCACTCACTCCACTATTGGGCTGCGACAGGACAACCAGGTCGGGATGTCGTTCCCGACAGGACTGGAGCACCTGTGCCGTCCCGTCGGCCGATCCATCGTCGCACACGATCACCTCACGGCTGTAGGCTCCCATATCCACAGCGTAGATGCTGTCCAGACATGCCTGGACGTAGGGAGCGACATTGTAAGCAGGGACAATGTACGATATGAGTGGGGGATGATTGCTTTCCATAGTTACATGACTAGTATCTTGAACGACTTACCGCGACTGCCGCCCTCCTCGATGGCATCTATATAATAGACGCCCGGGCGCACGCGTCGGCCATCATTGCCCTCCAGGTTCCACCGGATGACAGCTCCCTCGCTACGCTGACGCATCACCACATGGTGCAGGGCATCGGACACGGTGATGGTCGAACCGTCGCGGAAACCGGCTATGGTCAGGTCGCCCGTATAGTCCGAACGGACGGGATTGGGATAGGCATACAGGCCGCTGTTGTCCGCCACATCCTGCAGCACATCGGTCTGATAGGCACACACGCCTCCAGCCATACCGATGTAGAGCATACCCGACTCATCGTCCAGACAGAGGCTGCAGATGCGGTTGCTGAGCAACGGCGAATTGTCGGTCGTGAAGTGTGCCAGGGTGGTGAGTCCGTCGGGGCTGAGCAGGTACAGGCCCGATGCATCGGTACCGATCCACTTGCGGTTGGCAGCATCGACCACCATGCAACGGCAACTGACCTCGCCCAACAGATAATCGGCCAGACCCGATCCATCGGTGCGCGGCACCTTGATGCGACGTACCACACCGGGGTTGTCGAACGCTGCATCCTGATCGTCTATCACGAAGGGGCCAATTTTGGTCAACAGCCACATGGCACCCTCTCGGTCCTCGACCAGGTCGTTGAAGTAACTGGGATTGTACTGGTTGCCGTCCTGGTCGGTCAGGGTGGAGAAGGTGACGTGCTGGTCATCGCTCATGTCCGTGAGTGTACCGTTGTCATCATAAATGCACACCGCGGCACTGTTGATGGTGAAGGTGCGGACCACCCACTTGAGGGCATAACTGCCATACTGCGAGATGCGCAGGCGACCGAAGAGGCTGTATGCCCGATTGTAGTAACCGATGAAGTCGCTGGTCGGGAACGAGAGCATCGTACCATCGGCCGCAATGCAGCGCAACACACAGTTGGACTCCTTGCTGCCATTGGTGTACCACAAGTTGCCCTCGTCATCGAAGGTCATGGCCGATACCCAGGTATATAGGGACAGATGGCGATCGTTGTCAATCAGGACCGAGCACATATCGTCCGGATTGAGCAACGCATTGTAAAATGCTGTGACCTTCGACCCGTCGATGCGGAGGATGCCGCCGGAACCCTTGTGTCCGCTCGCATAGAATCGCGAGGGGTCGGACGGGTCGGGCGTGATGGCGGACAGATTGGTAAAACGCGTATAGGAGTCGAAGGTACGAGCCTGCGCCAGCAGGTCATCCATGTCGTAGTTGCCCCATGTGTCGGTCTCGGTATTGAGTATGGAGATGGCTGGCGAACCGATGGTGGGATTGGTATAATCCTCGTAGTTGCTCTCCAGGACATAGAGGCGATTGTGGGCGAAGGACATCTGCGCCGCCTGCAGCACCTTGGGGCCCTGGTCATCGTCCAGTCGGTCCAGGACTGCCTGCAGGGCATCGCTGTTCTGGTGGCTGGACACCACCTCCTCACAACGAGCCAGCGACAGACTGTCGTCCGCAATGTCGGCATAGAGCGTGCGGCTGATCACCTCATTCTGCAGGTCGATGACCAACGCACCGAAGCCGGTCTGCACCCACAGGGTGTCGGCCGTAGTGCCCACGCCCGTTATGGAGCGGTCGCCCTGTATGGTGTGGTTGGCAAAGTCCGGCAGATTGTCAATCTCGCCATCTGCGTGAATCAGGTCGATATTGCCGTCGGAATAGACTACGGCGAGTTTCTGCACCGACGCATTGGCCACGATATCGTACACCGACGTACCGTTCAACCCCTCCACTCGGGTCAAGGAACGGAGCTGTGCCTCGTCCCCCACCGCTGCGCTGAAGAGCGAATTGCCATTGAGCATATAATAGGTATCGGACAACTGCTCGATGCGCCAGAAGTTGTCTATGGTCTGATAAACGCGCCAGTCCCCCACATTGGCATGCAGGGTAACCGTAGTGAACAGGGTCAAGGCGAAGAGGTGAAGTCGGAACATTATTATATTTACAATTTTACAATTTACGATTTACAATTTATTGATCCATTTAGTTATTTAATAATTTTCAGCCAACTGGATACAGTAGAGAGTATTTTTCAATTTTCAATTTTCAATTTTCAATTTTTAACTTTCAATTTTTATTTTTTAATTGAAAATTATCCAGTTACGACTGGATAATTTTCCGTTTCGTGTCCTATGGGGGCGCCCATCTGCACGGGGATATCGTAGGGCGAGACAATCCAGCGGATATTGTCCCACAGACGGACGGGCATCAGGGGATCCTCGTCACAACCCGTGAAGTGGCCGCACACCAGGGCTCGGATCTGGCCGAAGACGCCCATCAGGCGCAGCTGCTGCATCATACGGTCAATCTTGTAGGGCGACTCGGAGATATCTTCGATGAACAGCACCTTGTCCCTGTAGTCATAGTCGTAGGGCGTGCCGTGCAGACCGCTCAACACACTCAGGTTGCCGCCCACCCATGTCAGTTGGTCAGCCTCGATGGTGCGGTCGGGATGTTCGGCATTCCATTCGCGGACGAAGAGGTTATTCTGTTTGGGAGGCCAGGCATGGTGCGTCTCGTAGTAGGCTATGACCTCGCGCAGGGTGCGGGTAGTGCGGTGCGTAGGGTCATCGCCCAGGTGCTTCATCATCGGGGCATGCAGGCTCTGGACCCCAGCCTTGAACCACAGGGCATGCAGCGCCGTGATGTCGCTGTAGCCCACGATGGGCTTGCCCGCCTCGCGGACCAGTTCCACGGGGATATTGTCCAATATCTGCATGCAGCCATATCCCCCACGGGTGGCCCATATCAGGTCCACCTCGGGGTCGCGCAGAGCATCCATTATGTCCTGTGCCCGGTCCTGGGGCGTGCCGGCATATCGGCCATAGGTATCCAATGCATGCGGCGCGATGCTCACATCGTGCCCCCACTCGCGGAGGGTCTTCACCCCCTCCTCTACCACTCTCTGTCGGATGCTGCCTGCCGGCGAAACTACTCGTATCTTCATAGCATAATATGGACGACGTGCAGGCTCGTGCCTACACACATACGTCATACTTTATATAACGCGCGTCATCGTTTTTTATTGTTCTGCCCGACATCCTCTGTCGCAATTATCCCTCCTGTACGCCGTATCGGGAGCGCTACCTGAAGCATATTGTCATCATAATACCCATATAATAGGAATGTAAGACCAGCGTAAGTGGAGAGTAAGACTTTTCACTTACACTTCACTTACGCTGGACCTGAGCTGGACGGGTCATCGACCCTGGCTGCAGCATCGGTCATGGATACCCTATAATTACCACACCCATAGGGAAATCGATAACCTACAGAAAGAGGGGGTTGCAGGCGAAGACGCAGCATATTTTTCTGCTCTATATGTTGCAATACCGCCAAAATAAAGTAGGATTGGGAGCAAAATTACCATTTTTTAGGTAAAACTGCATTATTTGTGAAAAAAAAATACTATCTTTGCCACAAATTTAAGGTAGAATAATTATAGTTATGCAACAAAACGTACGTAACATTGCAATCATCGCACACGTCGATCATGGCAAGACAACCATCGTCGACAAGATGCTGTATGCAGGTAACCTCTTCCGTGAGAACCAGGCTACCTCCGACTTAATGCTCGACAACAACGAACTGGAACGCGAACGCGGAATCACAATCCTCAGTAAGAACGTCTCAATCAACTATAAGGGCACAAAGATCAACATCATCGATACCCCAGGCCACTCGGACTTCGGCGGCGAGGTAGAGCGTGTGCTCAATATGGCCGATGGCTGTCTGCTGCTCGTGGATGCCTTCGAGGGTCCTATGCCTCAGACTCGTTTCGTGCTGCAGAAGGCTCTGCAGATCGGTCTGAAGCCTATCGTGGTCGTAAACAAGGTGGACAAACCTAACTGTACCCCAGATCTGGCTCAGGACAAGGTCTTCGACCTGATGTTCAACCTCGGCGCTACCGAGGAGCAGCTCGACTTCGTAACCATCTTCGGTTCGGCCAAGCAGGGCTGGATGTCAACCGACTGGAAGAAACCAACCGACAACGTACTGCCACTGCTGGACGCCATCCTGGAGAACATTCCAGCGCCAGAGATCGTGGAGGGTCCAACACAGATGCTGATCACCTCGCTCGAGTATTCAAGCTTCGTGGGTCGTATCGCCGTAGGTCGTGTACACCGCGGCAGTGTCAAGGCCGGACAAGACGTGCTGCTGATGCACCACACCGACGAGGGCGTGGTCAGCAAGAAGGTACGTGTCAAGGAGCTCTACACCTTCGAGGGTATGGGCAAGAAGAAAGTCGAGGAGGTATTCTCGGGCGACATCTGCGCCATGACCGGTATCGACGGATTTGAGATTGGCGACACCATCAGCGACATTGAGGCTGCCGAGGCGATGCCTCGCATCACAGTGGATGAGCCTACCATGTCAATGCTCTTCACCATCAACGATTCACCATTCTTCGGCAAGGACGGCAAGTTCGTGACCAGCCGCCAGATTCAGGACCGCCTGACCAAGGAGCTGGAGAAGGACGTCGCACTGCGCGTCGTGAAGGATGAGACAAGCGATGGCAAGTGGCTGGTATTCGGCCGTGGCGTGCTGCACCTCTCCATCCTGGTCGAGACCATGCGCCGTGAGGGTTACGAGCTGCAGGTAGGTCAGCCACAGGTCATCATCAAGGAGATAGACGGTCAGAAGTGCGAGCCTATCGAGCAGATGACCATCAACTGTCCCGAGGAGTATTCATCCAAGATGATCGATATGGTAACCCGCCGCAAGGGCGAGATGGTCAGCATGGACTCGCAGGGTGACCGCATCCACATGGAGTTCAAGATTCCATCACGCGGCATCATCGGTCTGCGTACCAACGTACTGACCGCTTCAGCCGGCGAGGCCATCATGGCGCACCAGTTCCTGGGCTACGAACCATGGAAGGGCGATATCGTACGACGCAGCAACGGTTCCATCATCGCGATGGAGGGCGGTACAGCCTTTGCCTATGCACTGGACAAACTGCAGGACCGCGGCAAGTTCTTCATCTTCCCACAGGACGAGGTTTATGCCGGACAGGTAGTGGGCGAACATGCCAAGGACAAGGACCTGACCGTCAACGTAACCAAATCGAAGAAACTGACCAACATGCGCAGTAAGTCGAGCGACGAGAAAGCCGCGCTCATCCCACCTAAGGTATTCTCGCTCGAAGAGGCACTGGAGTACATCAAGGAGGATGAATATGTTGAGGTAACCCCGCACAACCTCCGTATGCGCAAGATCATACTCGACGAACTGGAGCGCAAACGCGTACACCGCGCTGCAGGCATCGAGGACGAAGACGAAGATTAATCACGACAACACTACTTACTGATTGCGGGCCGTACAGAATCCTCTACAGGACGACGGCCGGCAATCAGTAATCTGTTATAATGAAGAAGTTAGACTGGTACATCATCAAGAAGTTTCTGGGCACGTATTTCTTTACCATTGCCCTGATATTGGCCATTGTAATAGTAATTGATTACAATGACAAGATGGACAAGTTCAGTGCCAACGAGGCTCCGACCTGGGAGATATTCAAGTACTACCTGAATTACATCCCATACTTTGCCAATCTGTTCAGTCCGCTGTTCGTCTTTGTGGCCTGTATCTTCTTCACCAGCAAGATAGCCGGTGACAGCGAGATCATAGCGATGCTGGCGTCGGGAGTCAGTTTCATCCGACTGCTGCGGCCCTACTTCCTCTCCGCGTTGTTCATCGGTCTGCTCACTTTCCTGCTCAACAGCTTCGTGATTCCCATCACGAGTGTGGACCGAATCGACTTCCTCAACACCTACTACAAGGACAAGCGTATCAAGACATCGACCAACAACCAGTTCATGGTCGAACCTGGTGTGGTGATGTTCATGTACCGATTCGATACCAAGAGCAACTCCGGTTACCGCTTCGCCCTGGAACGATATGACGGCAAGCAGATGACCTCCCGCCTCACCGCCAACAAGGCCGTTTACAAGGGGGACAACCACTGGGAACTGGACAAGTGGAACATCATCGACATCAAGCCCAATGGAGAGACGCTCAGTTCGGGCACGAAGTTGGACACTGTGGTCAACATCACTCCGGAGGATATCATCTTCCAGCGCAACGACTTCGAGAAGATGACCACCCCGCAGCTCAAGGCCTACATCGACAAGCAACGCGCCCGGGCAGCAGGCAATATCCAGGAGTTCGAGATTGAGTATCACAAGCGTTTCGCCGCCATTGCTACCTCGTTCATCCTGACACTGATAGCCGTCTGCCTGTCGTCCAAGAAGGTACGCGGCGGAATGGGCATCAACCTCGGCATAGGTCTGGTCCTGGCGTTCATGTACATCCTCTTCCAGACTGTATCCTCCTCGTTCGCCGTCAGCGGCGATATGTCGGTACTGTGGGCGGTATGGCTGCCCAACCTCATATTCCTCATCATCGCGGTCTATCTGTACAAATACAAGGCCCCGAGATAAAGCATTTAACGATTTGACTATTATCTATCAATTGTCAATTAAATAGTTGTCAATTATCAATTAAAAATTGTAAATTGGTAATGGTTATCAATTATCAATTGTCAATTATCAATTATATTGTTGTCGATTGGTAATATTTATCAATTATCAATTATCAATTGCCAATTATATTGTTGTCAATTATCAATTATAATTTATGGAACCCATTAAACATGAATGTGGCATAGCGCTGATACGTCTGCTCAAGCCCCTGGAGTATTACCAGGAGAAATATGGAACGTGGATGTACGGATTCAACAAACTCTACCTGCTGATGGAGAAGCAGCACAACCGCGGCCAGGAGGGCGCAGGTATGGCAGCCCTCAAGATGGAGGCTCAGGCAGGCGAGGAATTTTTCTTCCGCGAACGAGCATTGGGCAGCAACGCCATCAGTGAGATATTCTCTACAGCCAATCATAAGTTTGAGGGATACACCTCGGAGCAGATGCACGATGCAGAATATGCCAAGATGCACATTCCCTATGCCGGCGAGATCTACATGGGACATCTGCGATACAGCACCACAGGACGGTCGGGCCTGGACTTCGTTCACCCGTTCATACGCCGCAACAACTTCCGCGACAAGAGCCTGTGCGTGTGCGGCAACTTCAACCTCACCAATGTCGATGAGATCTTTGCCGAGGTGATGGAGAGCGGCCAGCACCCACGCCGGTACTCGGACACCTATATGATACTGGAGCAGCTGGGCTTCCGCCTGGACCGCGAGGTAGAGCGCCTCTACAACCAGTTCAACGACGGCATCCGTTCGGGCCGCGAAGTGACCGAACAGATTGAACGCCACATCGTGATCGAGAATATCCTCAAGACCGCATCACCCACCTGGGATGGCGGCTACTGTATATGTGGCATGACGGGTTCGGGCGAGTGCTTCGCCGTACGTGACCCATGGGGCATACGTCCAGCCTACTACTACAAGGACGACGAGATTGTAGTGGTAGCCAGCGAGCGCCCTGTCATCCAGACCGCCTTCGGACTGACCCAGGAGCAGGTTCAACCGCTGCAGCCAGGCCAGGCCATCGTTGTCACCCAGGCAGGCGCAGTGCGTCTGTCGCAGATCAACCCACAGCAGCGCGTACGCCAGTGCTCGTTCGAGCGCATCTACTTCAGCCGCGGCAACGATGCCGACATCTACCAGGAACGCAAGCAGCTGGGCCGACTCCTCTCCGACCGCGTCTGTCAGGCTTGCGACAATGACCTGCAGCACGCCGTCTTCTCGTTCATCCCCAATACTGCCGAGGTAGCCTATATGGGACTGGTCGAGGGACTGAACCAACTGTTGAACCAGCAGAAGGCCGAACAGATACAGGCCCTGGGGCCCAACCCATCATCCGAGGCATTGATGCAGATATTGTCCCAACATATCCGCAACGAGAAGATTGCCAACAAGGACATCAAACTGCGTACGTTCATAGCCGAAGGTGCATCGCGCAACGACCTTGCATCGCACGTCTATGACGTGACCTACGGCTGCATCACCGAGGGGGTTGATACGTTGGTCGCCATCGACGACTCGATCGTGCGCGGCACCACACTCAAGCAGTCGGTCATCAAGATTCTCAACACCCTGCACCCTCGCAAGATTGTCATAGTCAGCTCTGCCCCACAGGTACGCTACCCCGACTGCTACGGCATCGACATGAGCCGCATGGGCGAGTTCATTGCCTTCAAGGCTGCCGTTCAGTTGCTGCACGACCGCGGCATGGCGAGTGTGCTGGACGAGGTCTATGCCAAGTGCAAGGCTCAGGCTGACCTGCCCAAGGAGAAGGTCCGCAACTACGTCAAGGAGATCTATGCCCCATTCACGGACCAGGAGATAAGCGACAAGATAAGCGAGATGCTCACGCCCGACTGTGTACAGATTCCGGTCGAGATCATCTACCAGACCAACGAGGGTCTGCACGAGGCCTGCCCCAACTACTCGGGCGACTGGTACTTCACCGGCGACTATCCGACCGCAGGAGGCAACCGTCTGGTCAACCTCGCCTTCATCAACTACTACGAGGGCAACGACTCGAAGAGAGCGATGAAGTCATAAACCTATACAGACAACAGGGAAACTCACTGTTAATTATTAATTATTAATTGTTAATTTTTAATTAGAAATTGCCCTCCAATGGCCGGCACTTTTAATTTTTAATTGTTAATTTTTAATTTATAGTTTTCCCTACTATACGACCGCCCTTAAATATTTTTCATTATGTCAGTCTTCATGATTCTCAAACTGATCGGTTCGTTGGCCCTGCTGATGTATGGCATGAAAGTCATGTCAGAAGGTCTGCAGAAGATGGCCGGTCCACAATTGCGCCACATCTTGGGCGCCATGACCACCAACCGATTTACAGGACTGCTCACAGGTGCATTCGTCACGGCAGCCATACAGAGTTCGACTGCCACTACCGTCATGACGGTCAGTTTCGTCAATGCCGGACTGCTCTCACTGGCACAGGCCATCTCCGTCGTGATGGGTGCCAAAATCGGAACCACGCTCACGGCGTGGATCATGTCAGCAGGCTTCAACTTCAATATGGGCGATGTGGTCTATCCCTGCTTCATATTGGGCATCATACTGATATACTCCAAGAGCAGTGGACACAAGAATGCAGGCGAGTTCGTCTTCGGCCTGTGTTTCCTCTTCCTCGGTCTGGCCACGTTGCGCAGCAATGCTGCCGACATGGACCTGGGACACAATCAGGCAGTGCTCGACTTCTTCCAGGCCACAGGCCAGTGGGGCTTCCTCTCCACCTTGCTCTTCCTCCTGTTGGGTGGCATTCTGACCATGTGTGTACAGAGTTCGGCTGCCGTCATGGCCATCACGATGATACTCTGTTCGAGCGGAGCATTGCCCATCTATCAGGGCATTGCGTTGGTCATGGGCGAGAACATCGGTACGACCGTCACGTCCAATATTGCTGCCATGACGGGCAATTCGCAGGCACGCAGTGCCGCCCTCGCCCACTTGGTATTCAATGTGTTCGGTGTGATCTGGGTATTGTGCATATTCAACTTCTTCGTCAATACGGTGTGCGGCATAGTCGGTTACGACGCCGAACTGGCTGCAGTGGATGCCAGCTACGCTCAGAGCCACGCCAGCCTGCTCAACGTCGTATTGCCTACTTTCCATACAGCATTCAACGTCTGCAACGTACTCATCCTGATATGGTTCATCAAACCGATTGAGAAGTTCGTCAAGCGTGCATTCTCAGCCAAGGGTGGCGACGAGGACGAGGACTTCCGCCTCAAGTTCATCACCGGCGGTATTCTCTCCACTGCCGAGCTCTCCATCATGGAGGCGCGCAAGGAATTGAACCACTATGCCGAACGTACTCAGCGCATGTTCGGGCTGGTTCAGGAACTGCTCCACACGGAGGGCATCAAGGACTTCTCCAAGCTCTTTGCCCGTGTCGAGAAGTATGAGGGCATCAGCGACAGTATGGAGGTCGAGATTGCCAACTACCTGAACAACGTATCGGACGGACGACTCAGCTCTGAAACCAAACTCAAGATACGCGCCATGCTGCGCGAAGTGAGCGAGATAGAGAGCATCGGCGACAGTTGCTACAAGATGGCTGTATCGCTCAATCACAAGCGCCAGAACCAGCCCAAGGAGGACTTCACCACCGATCAGTACCGCCACATCGAACAGATCATGAAGATGGCAGATGAGTCGCTCACCTGCATGCAGCAGGTGCTCAAGACCAATACCGAACGTGACCTGATGGCATCGTTCAACAAGGAGGCTGAACTCAACACCTTCCGCGCCCGCCTCAAGAACCTCAACCTGGAGGACATCGACGCTGGCAAGTACAGCTACCAGACCAGCATCTACTACATGGATATCGTCAATGAGTGCGAACGCCTGGGCGACTATGTCATCAATGTCGTTGAGGCCCGTTCTGACCGCAAGGAAAAGAAACAGTAAAACAGCGCAGGACCGTTGACCCCTGATCAGGTCAACGAGTCCTCACTCCTACTGATTCTATTCCCCTGTTCCTTGATCTGTACCAAAAGCACATTGAGTTGATGGAATCTTGCTCTTCCGTTGAGCAAACCATTGAAAACTCTGTTGGATATTTTCAATGTTCTCCAACAAATATCTGAATACCATTCCCCTCCCCCGCTGCAAAACAGGTATTCCAACAAGTAACTACTAACCGTCGAGCAATGCTCTTATGCCCAAATTATCATTGCTCTCATTATTAAATATATTTTATGAAGAATCAATTAACTGCTGCACTTTTGGCAATGTTGCCATTGTGCATGTCAGCCGAGACATTGGCTACCACAGCACCTGCCTTCCCTGGTGCCGAGGGTTTTGCGCGCTATACCACTACGGGTGGTCGTGGCGGCACAGTTTATCATGTCACTAATCTGAATGACAGCGGAACAGGTTCATTCCGCGATGCCGTGAGTTCGAGCAACCGCATTGTCGTCTTTGACGTAAGCGGGTACATCGACCTGAAGAGCGACATCAAGCCCAAGAGCAACATCACCATTGCCGGACAGACGGCACCCGGCGACGGCATCACGCTGCGCTACTACACGGTAGCCTTCACCAACTGCGACAATGTCATCGTACGCTATCTGCGTTTCCGCCGTTCTCAGGTCAAGAATGTCGATGATGGAGCGGATGCAGCCTGGGGACGTCGTCACAAAAACATCATCCTGGATCACTGTACCTTCTCATGGAGCATCGACGAACTGGCTTCATTCTACGACAATCTGAACTTCACCATGCAATGGTGTGTGCTGGGCGAGGCATTGGCCAATCCCGGACACAGCAAGGGCGAACACAGCTATGGCGGAATATGGGGTGGCAAGGGTGCTTCGTTCCACCACAACTTCCTCTGCCACATGCAGAACCGCGTACCTCGCTTCAATGGGGCACGATACAACTATACCAGCAATCTGCCCTCGCAGTATGAGAACTGCATCCAGGCAGAACAGGTCGATTTCCGCAACTGCGTGATGTACAACTGGGGCACTGGCGGCTGCTATGGCGGTCCTGGCGGTGGCTACATCAACATGGTCAATAACTACTACAAGGCTGGTCCTGGCACGTCGAACAAGACCCGAGTCACCAGTGTCTCTGTAGGAAGCAGCGGTAATTCGAGCGACAACGAGATCTTCTGGGGCTATGCCTCGCGCTACTACATCAATGGCAATTATGTCACTGCAGCCGGCAGCAATGCTCCGTATTATGACTGGAAGGGCGTAGTCTATGACAGCGGCTTATCGACCATCAATGGCGAAGTCTATATCCCAGATGCCAATCATTACTATGGATCGGGCGTTGCGTATGTGCAGAACAGCGCCGGCACGGACTGTGTGCGCCTGAAGTTGGACGAACCTATCGAAGCGGGCGAAGTGACGACCCACACTGCCGAAGTAGCCTACGAGAAAGCTCTGCTCTACGCCGGAGCCAGTCTGAAGCGTGATGCTGTCGATGCCCGATACATGGAGGAGGCGAGCACTGGCACTTGCGTCTATACGGGCACTGTCACGAACCGAGCTGGTATCATCGACCTGATTCAGGATCCTTCGGCGAGCATGGTCAACTCTGCCCTGGTTGCCTACCCCGAACTGACCAGCGAGAGCCGCCCTTCGGGCTATGACACGGACGGGGACGGTATGCCCGATGAGTGGGAAACTGCCAATGGTCTGGACCCCAACTCTGCAGCGGACGGCAAGACCAAGACGCTGGACCCCAACGGCTGGTACACCAATGTCGAGGTCTATCTGAACAGCATTGTCGAGGAGATGGTCAAGGCTCAGAACAGCGACGCCATCTCGGCTGTCGATGAATATTACCCTGTCCTGCCCAGTGCCAGCAGCCTCACCAGCACCTCCATCGGCGAGTCAGTCATTGACCATGTCGAGTACTTCTCCCTCTCGGGCAAGCCTCTCTCCCGCCCTCAGGGCATCTGTCTGCGCCGCATCTACTGGACCAACGGCCAGACCTCTGTTGACAAGGTAATGACCACAGCTGAATAATCGGACTAAGAAGAGGGTGTGTCAAAAGTCACTTAATAAGCTTTTGACACACCTTTTTTCATTATGACCATAGATCAAATTTGTTCTTCAAAGAATACCCATTATTTGTCCATCTGGTCCAAAATGGGCCATATTGATGATATTGGAAG